>DMES01000044.1:5091-19172 GCA_003450815.1 Elusimicrobiota bacterium
GGGGACCATCTCCTTCTCAACCGCCACTAATCCCAACCCGAATCCCACAGGTATTGCGGTGTCGGTGCTTGCTCTGTCGGGCGGCTCCGCAAAAGGATCTGTCATTGCAAGCCTGCCGCCCGGAACTACCGGCGCGATGTACCTGATAACTGGCATGGAGCCCGGCATTTACACACTGCGCGCCTCCGCGCCTGGGTTTGAATCCGTTTCAAGCGGCCCTGTGACAGTTGGCGCTCTGGATATAACCGGCTTTAACCTGCCTTCATTTAAGGAGGGAGGCTTGATTTCAGGGACGGTGACAGTAACAGGCGACACTTCCGGATTTACGGCGCTGGCGGGTTCCGCATATCCGCTCTCCGTAGGTATTACCGCGTGGTCTCAAGCTACGGCCGCCCAGGGCAGAGCGACGGTATATCTTTCCTCCTCAGCCGCCTCAAGCCAGGCGCAATACCTGATAGCGGGTCTCAAGCCCGGCGCAAGCTACCAGATCTTCGCGGATATCGCGTTCAGCGCGGATGCGGCTTTCCAGAGCCCCGGCGGATTCCCCAAGACGGTATTTATCTCCACACAGACGCAGACAGCCGGCCTCAACTTCTCTTTTGAAAAAGCGAGCGGGGCGGTGGCGGGGCTTTTGCGCCTGCCGAATCCCGCCGAAGAGATAGGCGCGCCTACGCCGGACTTCACGCTGGCGGGTCTTAAATGGAAAATACTAAAATCGGATGACCCACTGAGGGTGGGCAGGACTTATGAGGTCACAGGATCCACGAGCCTTCCGGGCTTTTTGTGCGGCGGGGTCGTGCCCTCCACCGGAACCGCGCCAGGCTGCGCCGCCGGTATTTCAAGCGCCACATTCAGGCTTTCAGGCTTCAGAACAGAAACGCTGGAACTGGCTATGTTCTATGCTCCGACCGGAATATCAAAGGTGGTCACTGTGGCGGCCGTCAACGGTTCCACCATGCCCGCAACCTTGGACATGCGCGGTGAGACCTACTCAATTTCGGGGAAGATCATCAACCAGGTTTCAGACCCTCTATTCAACACGAACCTGCTTATAAGCCAGAACGCGCCGTTCTACGCTCCCGCCGGCTATCCCGCCAATATTTCTTCCACTACGGCGCGGGTGGAGGCTATAAGAAGAGAGTTTGGCGAGCTTCTGACGCAGGTTTCCACCATAACTTTTGACTCCGCCAAGACGAGGGTTGGATTCCTTGACTCGGCCGGCACGTTCGCCATAACCGGTATCCAGAACGGAGTTTATCTGGTAAGGACCCTGCCTTTGCGAGCAGGGGCCACGGGGCAGGTGCTTGTGCCTTCCAAGGAGCAGCTTGTTACCATAGCCAACGCCGCCAAAGCGGGAGTTGACTTTACGCTCTCGGACGGTTTCTCCGTTTCCGGCAGGGTATACCTTGACCAGGGGCTTTCGGACGCGAGAAGCCTGAGGCTCGCCTTAAAAAACAGGCGCGGCGAGATAGTGCAGGAGACCGATATGCTGCTGGGGAACCCGGGCGCGGGAGTAGCCGCGAGTTCCGTAGATTACCTTTTTGAGCGCGTTCCGCTGGGCGGCTTCTACACGCTGGAAGCCAGCGACCTTGGCGTGCCCGTCAAATATGTCGCCCGGCCGCTTTCGTTCCCGGACCGCACCACTTCTCCTGACGGACTGCAGGGCGACGTTTCCGGCATGGAGATCCTGCTGAAACGCGCCGGCGCCATAACGGGTAAAATCCGGGACGCGAACTCGGACGCGCTTATTACCGAGGCGAACGCGACACTGCTCGCGCCGAACTTCAAAATTTACGCCATAGCCAACCCCTGGGTGGAGGGCGGGTATATTATAGCCAGGTCCAGCGTTTCCCAAAGGCCGATAGAGGCCGACGGGACGTTCCGCATAGAGCCGCTTACCCCCGGCGTGGTTTACGATATTCATCTTGAGCAGGAAACATGGGATATGGCTTTCCTGAACTCCGGCAGCCAGAACTATGCTCCGGCTTTAATAGCGCAGATGACCCTTTCACCAGCACAGATAAAGGATATAGGCATAGTGGACCTGAACCAGGGCCAATCCATAACCGGCACGGTTTCCGGCTCCGGGGGGCAACGCCTTCCGAACATAACAATGAGCGCGGTGCCGGCGCTGGTGGATAATCCGGCCACGGTAAACACCCAGACAGCCTCCGACGGCAGCTATACCTTGTGGGTGTCAAGTTTCATCTCGCAATATTTTGACCTGACGGCCTCTGCCAGGGTAGAAAACCTGCAGGAAGCGGAGGGAATGACACTCTACGCCCCCAAAACACTCAGGGTGGACCTGCAGAAGTCGGCTGCGGTCGACTTCGTGCTTGAGCCGCTGCTGGGCAAGGTCACGGGCCAGGTGCTGACCGCCGATAACGGCGCGCTTTCCTATCCGTTCGGAGACCAGAAAGGCTTCCCCGCCGCGGCGGTTTACCTGCAGCGCAACGGGACCATCCCCAAACTGAATCCCCTTGGAGATATTGTCGCTAAGACTGAAACCGACGGAAAGTTTGAAGTTCCCGGCCTTTCCACCGGGGTGTACAGTCTTAACGCGGTAAGCCTGGGTTACATGGTCCATTCGTCCACAGTTTCAGTGACCACGGGCACGGTCTCGGCCGGCGGCATAACTCTTACGCGCGGCGCTTCGGTGATAGGTTCCATACGCAAAGCTGACTCCGCCTCGCCTACAGGGTATTCCTGCCCGAATGAACAGGAAGTCACCGGGATAGCGGCGGCTGATGACGATTTTACGCAGTATATACTTGGGACCGTTGAGAAAGATCCCATTGCGCACACCGTGTGCTCTTATGAAATTTCAGGCTTCAAAACCGGACTTGCTTACCAGCTGGCGCTGCTGGGCGCTTCCGGAGACGATATTGTTTTCCCCTATGAGGGCGCCGTCTCGTTCACTGCACAGGAGTCCACCGCCACCAAAACGGTAAATCTTACCTACCGGGTGCCGGTTCCGGAGTGTCTAACTACATTCCAATATCTGGGTAACAACCAGATCAAGCTCACGTTCCGCTGTAACAAGGCGCTTAGAAATGAAACCGGCCCGGATAATGACCTTGATTATATCCTTCAGAAGACGACCTATACCTCCGCTGGAGCGAATCTATCCTCTCCCGACGGGACAGGCCAATTCCTGGGGAGCAATAAAAAGCTCCTGCAGGGGCGCAAGAACCTGACCGCCGTCTACCGGCCGGCCAATAACGAGGCGAAATTCAGTGTCAGGCTGAGCGCGTTCACAGCCGCTTTAGACCCTTCTACTGGTAATAACTACAAGCTGGACCAGGTGTTCGACTTCTATACCGCGTTGGATGCCTCTAAGTCCAATAACATGAATAATATGCAGGGCGGCAAGCTGGATATGGAATCAGGGGAAAATTCTTCCTCCCACCCGGCGGCTTACAATATACAGGGCGGGAATCTGATGGTGGCAGGAGATGATGCCGGGAGTATAGAGAACACCAGTATAGAGGTGCCGCCGGGCGCTTTTGTGGAAGATGGAGCGACTGACGCCCAACCCGGAACCTCCGTGACAGTGGGGGTAAATAAGGGCAGGACGAAAGAGCAGGTTAGCGCCCAGGCACTGAGCCTTGGCATTGCGCCCCTTGCGGCGGATACAGGGCGCCTTAAAAATATGCGCGCCTACCCGTCCAACATGGCCTCGGCTATACAGGCTTTGCAGGCCGGGCAGGTAAAAGGGTTCGGGCCGCTGGCTGCCGGCAGGTCGGTGACTACGCCTTTCAGCGCCTTCTACGACATCTTCCTGCCCGCCGGGATAAAGCACGAGCTCAAGAATAAAGCGAGACTTACCCTTTCCTACGACGCGTCGTTGTCTTCCTCCACATCCCTTACCAGCCTGAATATATGGTATTTCAATCCCGCCACCCAGAAGTTTGAGATGGAGGAGGACAGCAGGCAGATAGACACCGCGAATAATACGGTTTCGGCGCTGGTGGACCATTTCTCGGTTTTTGTCGTGCTGGCTTCCACGCCGCTGTATACCTCTACCAGCTCGTTTGCGGGAGGGGAGATAGAGGCGTTCAACTTCCCGAATCCGTTCAACCTGGAGATGAAGACAAAGGCTTTGAACCTGAATGCTGGCGGCGGTTCTTACGCTTCTGGAACGGCGCAGGTGACCACGCGGGGGACTATAATAAGAGTCGGGGTGCCGAAAGCCCTAGCGGGGCAGGGGAAGATACGGATATACAACCTGGCCGGCGAACTGGTGCGGGAATACGACTGCGGATATCTTGACGGCTCAGCCGGAAGCACGGCGGCAGGAACATATTTCTACTTTGAATGGGACGGCAGAAACGGCGCCGGCCGGGACGTGGCGAGCGAGGTTTATATCGGCGAGATCACTATAGGCGGGAAAAAGAAATTCTGGAAGATGGCCGTGGTGAAGGACCCGAAGTACAAGTAGGTAGAAGTCAGAATTCAGGAGTCAGAATGAGAAAGTTAGAGATAATCAAGATTCCACTATTCTGAATTATGAACTACTGACTACTGAATTCTATTTTTTACTTAAAGAGATTATTGTGATGAAGAACAACAACTTAGCGCGAAACGGACAACACTACAAAACCATTGCGTGTATGGGAGCGGTGCTGGCCTTCCTATTTTTCGTTTCCCCCGGAAGCTGCGCGAACTCAAACGCGGGGACCAGCGCGGCACAATTTCTGAAGCTTGGCGCAGGGGCCAGAGCCGCCGCCATGGCCGAGGCCCAGTCTGCCGTCGCGGACGATGTTTACGCGGCATACTACAATCCCGCCGGTCTTGCGCTTATTGAGAAGCCTGCGATGGGGGCTATGCACGCACGGTATCTTCAGGGGTCCAGTTATCAGTACGGTGCGCTGGCTCTTCCTATAGGCGAAGGCTCACGCCAGGTTTTGGGCCTGTCCATATGCAACTTGGGAGTAAGCGATCTGGAAAGGCGCACGCAGGATACCGATCTGCCCATAGGTTATTTTGAAGCCGCAAATTTTGCCTACAGTTTGTCATACGCCCGCCGCGCGACGGACAGGCTATCCTTTGGGGTTACGGGGAAATTGGTGAAGGTAAGTATTGATAATGTCGCGGGCCAGACGCTTGCGGCTGACATCGGCCTAAGGTACCGGCCCGCCGCCGGCGACGGTTTTCCGTTCAATGTCGCGCTTGCGGCGCGCAATCTGGGGACCAGGCTGGAACTTGGCGCGGACAAAGACCCTCTTCCCTCGGCCATGGTTCTAGGGGTTTCTGCGCATCCGCTTTCCGACCTGCTTCTGGACCTGGATGTTATCCGCTACCGTGATACTGATATAATTTTTGCTGCGGGGGGGGAGTACCGCCAAAAGCTTTCCGGTAAACTGCTGGGGCTTGTGCGTGCCGGGTACAGCAACCACCACAAAAGCGTGGCGGGTGCAAGCGGTGTCACCTTGGGCGCCGGGCTTTCCATCTCCGGTCTGGCGTTCGATTTCGCCTGGGTTCCTTTCGGGGATTTGGGCAACACCTTCCGCTACTCCCTCCTCGTACAGTTCTAAAATCCCCGCTTTCGCAAATGTAACGCCGTAGTTATTGCTTTTGGTTAAGAACCGTGGTGATATTAGTCGGGGGCCTGTCGGCTGGATTTATTTGCGGGGGCCGGGTCGGCCGCAGAGCGGTCGCCCTTATCCTCAGCCGACTTGCATGACAAGTCGGCCTCCGGAAAACCCCCGCAAATAAACCCCACCGCCACCCCTTAGCTTGTCACGTTTCTCCGGCCTATTCCCCGGCGCTTAACCCAAAATAAACAGTTCCGGCGTTACCTTATCTCCGTCCCGGCGCTCCTTGCGCCGGGTTTCCCTATAAAACCACTGCAAAAATTGCTATTTTATATACTGGCCGACAGTATAGATATCATTTTGACTCATTAGGAAACAATGAATAGCGAGATGAAGGTGGGTTTATTCGTTCTGGTGGGCGGTGTGCTTTTTGGGACCGCCGTATTCCTGCTTGGCGATTATTCCTTCCAGCGCTACTATACCGTTAACGCCGCGTTCAGCGATGTGGCTGGACTTCCCGACAAGGCCGTTATTAAACTCTCCGGCGTAGAAGTCGGCAAAATACAGAAGATATATCTTAAAGAGGACAAAGTTATAGTGCAGCTTGGCATAATGGAAGGCGTGAAAATTTACCGCGATGCCCGTTATCTTGTGGGTTCCACCAGCGTCATCGGTTCCAAGTTCCTGGAGATAGGCCAGGGTACCCCCGCCGCCGGCATACTGCAGGCCGGGGAAACCGTGCAAGGCGAAAACACCCTACCGCTTGACCGCGCTATGACCAAAGTGATGGCTGACCTGCAGGGGCTTATAAAAGATGTGCGCGGCAATGGCAGCCTGACGAATAATCTCAGCGCTATTATGAATAATTTGCGCGAGGTTACGGCCAACCTTAACGAACTGGTTTCCGATTCGCAGCCCCACGCGCAGAATATGATGGAGCGCATGGATTCTATTACCGCCAAACTTGACGACATGCTTGCGAAGACCGACGCTATCGTGGATAAAATCAGCAGGGGAGAGGGTACCGTGGGGGCTTTGGTGTCGGATAAGCAGATGCAGGAGAATGTAACCTCCACCCTTAACAACTTAAAAGACGCCAGCGCCTCCGTAAAGAATGTGGTCGGACGCATAAACGGCTTTAAAACCTATTGGCGCTGGGATTGGAAATACGATCCAGTGGCCAGGGCCTCAAAAAGCGATTTCGGGGTCAGAATTTATCCCAGGGACGGCCGCTATTATTATGTTGGCGCGGCAAATGTTATAAACACTAAAGATAAAACCCACGGTACGGATTACGAAACAAGAAATACAGTATCCGCCCAGATGGGCTGGGAAACAAAAGAGTTTGATTTGTATGCGGGAGCGGTAAGCGGCTCGGCCGGAGGCGGCGTGCGCTGGAAGCCTTTCTATTATAATTCCGGATGGGACAAAATAAGCCTTATGTTCGAGGCCTCGGAATTTACCCGTGATCGTTCCATAAAAAACAGGCCTTTCAATAATCCGCGTTATGACGCCGGCGTGAATGTGGCGTTCAACAAGTATGTTTCGGCCACCGTGCGCTTAAACGATCTGGCCGAGGTAAAACGGCTTAATTACAGCACCAGGATCGCCTTTGAGGACAAGGACATCGCTTACCTTTTAGGTTTGGTTACCCTCGGTTCGGCCGGGAAGAAGTAAAAATAGGGTATAGGGTAAAGGGGATCGGGTGTAGGGAAGGAAGTAGAAAACAGGAAATCGGAAACTTGGTTTTTTGATTAAAGTGGAATTTATAGTATATGAAATTGAGAACCATTTATCGTTGCCAGGAATGCGGTCAGTCTTCCGCCAAGTGGCTGGGCCAGTGTCCGTCCTGCAACGGCTGGAACACTCTGGTGGAAGAGGCCGAAGAAGTCCTGTCAAAGGCCGCCGGCAAGTCGCGCGGGCTTACCGAATTTTCAAGCGATCCTGTAAAGCTTTCACAGGCGGGCGCGGAGAACCATAGCGCCATTGTTACAGGAATAGCTGAGCTTGACCGGGCGCTTGGGGGCGGCCTGATAGCCGGCCAGGTGCTGCTGCTAGCCGGCCCGCCGGGGATAGGAAAGTCCACTTTGATGCTTGAAACCGCCAAGGCACTCGCTTCAGGCGCTTTTAGGGATGGCGAATTGCTATATGTTACCGGCGAAGAATCCCTGTCGCAGGTAGGTTCAAGAGCCGCGCGCCTGGGCGCCGCTGCTGATAATGTCTACCTGATGGCCGAAACCAATCTGGCCAAAGTGCTTGAGGCTTTCAATAAAATCAAGCCGGCCGCGCTTATTATAGACTCCATACAGACCATGTACCACCCGGATTTTGTTGGCGCGCCGGGTTCGGTCGGCCAGATACGGGAGTGCGCTTCGGAATTGCTGAAAACTGTAAAGGCCAAAGGGGCGCCGCTTTTTCTGCTGGGCCATGTAACCAAAGAAGGAACGCTCGCCGGCCCGAAGGTTTTGGAGCATATAGTGGATACCGTGCTTTATTTTGACGCCGAAAAAAACAATGTTTACAGAATACTGCGCCCGCACAAAAACCGTTTTGGCGCGATAGATGAAATAGGCATTTTTGAAATGAGCGAGAAGGGCCTTAAGTCCGTGTCGGACGCTTCCGCGCTTGCGGCGGAAACGAACCGCGAACGCTCTTTGGCGGGCCGGGCTTTCTCGGTGGCTTTTGAGGGAACACGCCCTCTGCTTGCCGAGGTGCAGGCGCTGGTTTCAAGGTCTTATTACCCGTTCCCCAGACGCACCGTCACCGGCATGGATTTAAACCGCGCGCAGGTGCTGATGGCCGCGGCCGAGAAAAATGTGGGCCTGCGCCTGGACAACATGGACGTTTTTGCCTCCTTCCAGGGAGGGATTAGAATAAAGGATACCGCGCTTGACCTGGCTTTCTGCGCCGCGCTCATCAGTTCAGCGAGGGATATAGAACTGCCGGGGGATTGTCTTTTTGTGGGCGAGGTGGGAATACTGGCCCAGACCGCGAACCCGGGTTTTATGGCCCGGCGTCTGGCGGAGGCCGAAAGACTGGGCTTTAAAAAAGCCTTTATTCCGAAGCCCTCCGCCAAAGAGTCCGCGAAGTTCAAAAACCTCCGGCTTTTCCCGGTGGAGGATTTGGGCGGTCTGCATTCGGAACTCGCAAAGCTTGTACCCGTTGTTAAAAAAGCCGAAGTAAAAAAATAAATGTTTTTTTTGCGCGGAAAGCGTCTCTGTACAGAGCTCCGCGCTACAAACAAGGAGAAAAAATGATTATCTGGATATTCAGGATTGTAGCGGCCGTTGGTACTCCGGTGCTTACCTATCTGACGGTTTCAAAAGACCTTAAGGGTGCGGCATTCGGTTTTCTCATCGGCTTGGTCGTTATTGGAGTGGAATATGTTCTTGAAAGCGTAAGCCTGTTCTCTTTGATCGTTGGCATAATAGGCGCGGTTATGGGTATTATTATTTCAAAACTGCTGGATTACGCCGTGTTCCAGATAGGAAACGATGAGTTTAACCGGATTTGGCTGGTTTATAACAGCATTATCCGTTATTCCCTTGCCCTGCTGGGCATGGTGATAAGTATCAAAAAGATTCCGGAAATTGACGATCTGGACAAGAATATCCTCTCGCTGGGCAAGCGCTCAGGCAGGAATATCAAGGTGCTGGACCTCTCGGCCATTGTAGATGGGCGTGTGCTTGATATCTGCGAAACACATTTTATCACCGGCTCCGTGGTTACGCCGCGTTTCGTGGTGCAGGAACTGCACGCGCTGGCCGAATCGGCCGAGCCCATAGCAAGGGCTAAGGGCCGCAGGGGGCTGGATATACTGGCGCGTTTGCAGGAGTCGAAAGACATCCCTTTCCGCGTGATAGACCGCGACATAAAAGATCTGAAAGACAGTTCCCTTAAAGTAGCGCGCATAGCGAACGAGCTTGGCGCCGCGATCATCACCACTGATTTTAACATCAATAAGCTGGCCGCGCTTGAAAACCTTGTGGCGCTGAACATTAACGACCTCACCATAGCGCTGAAGCCGGTGGTCCTGCCGGGCGAGGATATGTCGGTATTCGTTATGAAAGACGGCAAGGAAAAAGAGCAGGGAGTTGGCTATCTTGACGACGGTACCATGATAGTGGTTGAGGATGGCCGTGATTTTGTGGGCAAAAAAGTGGACGCCACCGTGCAATCCATCCTGCAGACCTCCCAGGGTCGTATAATATTTGCACGGGTAAAAGGCTCAAGAGGCCCGGCGGGGCCGGGGAACCGGTAAGCAGTGAATAAAACCGGTTTCAGGGTTCAGCGGTTCAAAGGTTCAACGGTTGAAAAGCGTCAAGATCATGGAAAATATAACCGTGAACCGCTGAACCGTGAACCTAACAACCTAAGCAGTTACGAATAAAATGGCCAAGAAAAGCGACAAAAAGATGCCTGGCGGCCTGTCTGTCAGCCAGCCTGCCACCGCCCTTATTCTTGCCGGCGGCACTGGGTCGCGCATGGGCGCCGAAAAGCAGTACCTGAAACTGCTTGAAAAGCCCATGATAGAATGGACCGTTTCCGCTTTTGAGGACAGCGGCCTTTTTTCCGAAATTATTCTGGTCTTCAGCCCTGAAAATATCAAGAAATACGGCGGCTGGTGGAAAAAGCGGGGCGTGAAACTGGCGGCTGCGGGGCCAAGCCGTATGGACTCGCTTAAAAGCGGGTTTAAAAAAGTGTCAGCGCGCTCCGCGGTGGTGGCTGTGCACGACGGGGCGCGGCCGCTTGTCAGCCGCAAAGTGATAGCCGGGTGCCTTGAAAGCGCTCTCATAAACGGAGCCGCCGTGCCGGGCGTGGCGCTTAAAGACACTGTTAAAAAGCTTTCAAAAGGCGGCAAAACTTTTGAGGCCACCCTTGAGCGCGCGGCCTATATGGCGGTGCAGACGCCGCAGTGTTACAGGCGCAATCTGCTTGAGCGCGCGCTTGCGGGCGCCGTGAGAGGTAGGGATTATACCGACGATTCCCAGCTGCTTGAAGTTCTGGGCGTAAAGCCCTCTGTGGTGGTTTCGGAGTATTCAAACCTGAAAGTCACCACTCCAGAGGATTTGATAATAGCGGAGGCTCTTATGAACGCGAAAGAAACAGTTAAAAAAGCGCAGCCGCGCGCCAGATTCGGTTTCGGCTACGATATCCACCGCCTGTCCGGCGGCAGGCCGCTTATAATGGGCGGCGTGAAGCTGGAGCATACGAAAGGGCTGCTCGGCCATTCCGACGGAGATGTGGTCCTGCACGCCGTCTGCGACGCGCTTCTTGGCTCAATAGCCGCCGGCGAGATAGGTGTTTATTTTCCACCCACAGACCTCACCATAATGGGTATTTCAAGCGTGGATATAGCCGAAAAAACCCTTGAAATCATGCAGGCGAAAAAAGCCGAAATAGTAAATCTTGATGTGACCATAGTGGCGGAAGAGCCGAAAATGAAGCCTTACTACGAATTGATAAGGAAATCGCTCGCGAAAATTTTTAAGCTTGAACTTGACAGCATAAGCGTAAAAGCAAAAAGCCGCGAAGGCCTTGGCGAAGTGGGCAGGGGGGAGGCTATAGTCTGCTACGCGGTGGCAAGCGTAATAAAATGAAAAAGCTCTTAGCCGCACTGCTTGTTCTTGGCGCCTGCGCCGCGCCTAAACCCGGTGAACCAGCCCCCGCGCGGGATCAGGCGGTGGTTTTTAAAACCCATAATTACGTGTTCTCCAAAACTCCGGACCCCGATCTTGAGACCGCCCTGCCAGACCTGGTGGCCCAAAGTTACGATTCCGCTTGTGAAACACTGCCGGATGCGCCGTCGGAGGCCGGGTTCAGCTACACGCTCGCCCCTAAGGGCGCGGTATATCCTTTTTCGGAAGTGGAAGTGGCGTGCGTTATAAGGGAAAAATACGCGTCCCGCTACGGCGAAGAACTTTGTTCCGCTTTTTTCTCGGCTCTTGGCAAGAAAATAAAGAGCGGTTTAAAGAATCACTAACCCAAAACATTAACCGGGTTTTGTGACCGAGGTTTCTATGGACTTCACAGTTTACAACACACTGACACGCAAAAAAGAGCCGTTGTGGAAGATACTCCCAAAGGTCAGCGCTGGAAATTATCCGTAAAATCCTGATGAAAGGTGTTTTAACGCTTCTTTTCTTTGTTGCCGGTTCCTGCAATTGCGTTCTGGCCGTTCAAAACCACGCCGATATTTCTACCGCCTCTTACAGAACATATTCGTTCAAAGACGGCACCTCGCTTTCCTATTCAAAACCGGGGTTTCTAAAAACATTGGGAGCCGGTCCGGCCGATTTTGGCAGCTTTGTTTCTGACAGCTTTAAAAAAGATAAGCTGCCATGGCTGGCCGCTATAGCCGCCTCCACGCTTATACTGATAGAATACGACCAAGAGATATATAACGGTACAAAACGGCTGGGTAAAAAGTTCAGTATTTCCACCGAAGATAAAACCACAACATTTCTGAAGGTGGGGGGAGTCCCTGTTTTCAGAGGTCCTACAGACCTTGGCTCTGCCATGTATTTCATCGGTGACGGCTGGGTAAGTATCGGGCTTTTCGGAACGCTTGAGGCTTATGGCCTGCTGAAAGACGACTGGCGCTCGCAGACTACGGCTCATCAACTGGTGAAGGGCTTGCTGCTCACCGGGTTCGCCACCGCGTCTATAAAGAACATTACAGGAAGGGAGACTCCTTCGGCTGCCAGCGCCCCGCGGGGGGTATGGCGCTTTTTTCCCGGTTTCAAAGAGTATATAAAGCACAGGACGCGCTATGACGCGTTCCCGTCGGGGCATCTGGCAACGGCCATGATGACGCTGACAGTAATGACGGAAAATTATCCGGAAAAAAAATATATAAAACCGCTTGGCTATACCCTTATGGCGGCGCTAAGTTTCCAGATGGTAAATAACAGCGTGCACTGGGCGAGCGACTACCCGCTGGGGTTAGCCATTGGATACGGGATAGGGAAAGCCGTGGCCGTAAATGGCCGCGCGTCCGCCCGCCGCTCCGGGCCTCAAAAAACCTCAGGTTTAAATTTTTATCCTTATGTAACCCCCGACGGGTCCGTCGGGGGGGGGCTTGCTTACAGATTTTAACCCCTTACTGGCTTTGGAAAAACTGGATTTCTTTGCTAAAATATAAGGAATTGAGAGCGCGGGCGTGGTTCAGTGGTAGAACGCGACCTTGCCAAGGTTGAGATGTGGGTTCGATTCCCATCGCCCGCTCCAGATTTAGGTCATCCTTTTAAGGATGACCTTTGTTTTTAATCCGGCGATGGGAATATTCCTGATAGGGGTAGGTCGCTACCGCTCCCAAGTCGCCCGCTCCAGATTTTTCGATGCAGGTTCTCGACGGCAGCTTTACGAAGCTGCCGTTTTTTGCTTTTAGGAGGAGAATAGGGTCAAATCTTGAATATTGACTTTTAATTGTAGTGGCGGTCAAGAATCAAGACCTGACCCCTTTATATGGTATTATCCGACCACGACATATAATGATATTAAATCAGCAGGCACATTGGTGTTCCCACGTATTTCTAATTTCCGCAACTTGTATCACGCGAGAGATTTTGTTTTAAGGTGGAATTGTATTAGAATTGTAGTAGCCCGCAGGAAGATGGGCAATATCGAGGCAAGCAGGATCAGATGAAAATATACAACTCGCTGACCAGAGCAAAGGAAGAATTTAAACAGATAACGCCAGGTGAGGTTAAGATGTACGCCTGCGGTATCACCGTATACGACGAGTGCCATATAGGGCATGCCATGCAGGCTGTTTTTTTTGACGTCATCCGGAGATACTTGGAACACATAGGCAACAAGGTCACCTATGTAAGGAATTATACGGACGTTGACGACAAAATAATCGCCAAGGGGGTCGAGCTCGGATGTGATCCCTTGGATGTTTCCGCCCGGTATATCGCGGAGTCGGAAAAAGACATGGCCGCGCTGAAGGTGCGGCCGGCGACGCATCAACCTAAGGTTTCGGACAATATCCGGGAAATACAGGATTTTATCAGCGGACTGTTGGCTAAGGGCGCCGCTTATGTCTCCAGCGGCGAGGTCTTTTTCGATGTCCCCAAGTTCAAGGACTATGGGCGGCTGTCGGGTCGTAAGACGGAGGAGCTCTTGTCGGAGGAAGCTCCGGTTGCTGGCAAAAGGTCGCCTTTTGATTTTTCGCTCTGGAAGCCGGCCAAACCGGGCGAGCCGGCATGGGATTCCCCATGGGGCAGGGGGCGGCCGGGCTGGCACATAGAGTGCTCGGCCCTCGCCAACAAGTTCCTTGGCAAAACCCTGGATATACATGGGGGGGGATTAGATATTATTTTTCCGCACCATGAAAACGAGATCGCGCAAAGCGAAGCTCTGAATTCGTGCAAATTCGCGAACTACTGGATACACAATGGGCTGGTCATGGTCGACAACCGCAAGATGTCGAAGAGCCTGAAGAACTTTTACACTATTAAAGAAGCTCTCGCAAAATACCAGGCGGACGTGATCCGCTACATGATACTATCGTTCTCGGTGTCCTCGAACGTGAATTTC
>DMES01000084.1:0-9469 GCA_003450815.1 Elusimicrobiota bacterium
TACGCCGCCACCTACTATTACGCTGTGCTAAGCTACAATAATGACGGGACCGTTTCTATTTCAAGCGCGACTACGTCAAACATGACCCTTCCTCTACCATCCACCTACACCGTGGTGTTCGCCACCGCCGCCGCCACCGCAACGGCGCCGCTGCCGGCCCCAAGCGTAGCCCTGATAACGGTGGATATCCCCATCGGCACGCCCGACGGCTACTTCGGCATCAGCACCAACGCGGCCACAAGCCCCGCTGATATACCGAAAACCAGCCTGGATGCCGCTACACATAAGTTGAGAAACGCCGCCCTGGTATCCGGGTCCATAGTGGAGCTGCATTTATACGACGTTTACGGCGACCAATCAGATATTACGGCCCCCGCCAGGATAACCATAACCTATACAGACGCGAACAGCGACGATATTGTGGACGGCGCCGTGCCGCAGGCGCAGGCCGACACACTGAACCTGTTCAACCTGGACACAAGCGCACTGGTCTGGAACCGGCAGACTTCAGTGGTTAACAAGAGCGTAAAAAACGTATATTCCGATGTCGACCATTTTTCGTTCTACGCGCTGGGCAGCGCCGTATCCGCAGGCGGGGCGTTTTCCGCTACGACCCTTTCGACCGCGAGTATACAATGGAGCTGGTCAACCGGTTCCGGCGTGGACGGCTATCATCTGTATTCCTCAAGCGCTTCTGGATACATAGTTCTGCCCTCTACCACTGGATCTTATATCGACACCGGGCTCAGGGTCAATAAGGCCTATACCAGGTGGCTGAAAGTTTCCAGCGGCACCGCCGAGATTAACGAATCGGCGCATGTACAGAAATACACCTACGCTTTGCCCCCCGACGCTATTCCGGTCGTAGACACGATTACCGCCTCAAGCGGCTATATGGAATGGCACTTTAGCGCGGCCACCGCCTACGAAATTGAGTGTTCCACCAATGACGGAGTAGATTATGTCCACAACAGGGCCTCTTTTGTTCCCTGGCAAACGATACCTCTTCTAAGCAACAAGCGTTACTTAGTCAGGCTCGGCGCCATAAACGGCGACAATGAAGTGACACCAGGCATCTACAGCGCAACCAGGACTTTCATCACCCCGCCTCTTACGGTGTCCTCGTTTACCGCCGTCGCTCTTTCCTCCTACACCATTAAGTGGCAATGGGAGACGGAGATGTTTGCCGGGACCGATATCTCCGGCTATCGGATATATCAGTCAACCACCACACCAGACGCCGGTCTTCCGACCGATAGCGCTGAAGGGATAAGCGTCAAGGAATTAAACGCGAACACCAGTTTCTGGATAGAAACTTTTACGGATGGCGCCGTCCCCGCTTCAAATTCGCGTCACACTCGTTCGCTTAAAGCGGTCGGCAATATAGTTGATAACGGAAATTTCCTTGTAAGCCAGAAGATGCCTTATTTCCAGAAATACACCTATGCCATCGCTCCCGCCACCACTACCGTGGTATACCTTGACCCGGCGCCTTATTTGGTTGCGCATGTCGGGGAAAATTCACTGACCCTTACCTGGGATGTAAGCGAAGGCGCCCCCCGCCCCGGAGACGGCATCGCCAGTAAGTATGTCATTGACCATTCCACCGTTCCGGGCTTCACGATAGCTGTAACCTCGTCAATAGTCGGCCAGCCGCCGCAGTCTGCAGCAGGGCTGACTGATAACACCAAATATGACCTGAGAATCGGCGCTATCAACGGCGATAACGAACAAACGCCGACCGACGCGCTGAATCCTTCCGCATATAGCGCGGGATATAAAGTAATGACCACCCCAAAACCTCCTTCCGCGTTTTTATGCGCGCCTCATACGGATACCGCGATGCGATGTACCTGGTCCACCTCCACCTATGTGAATCCGGACTATATCTATGGCTATGAGATAGGAGAACTGCATCACCGGACAGTGGACGGGAAAGATGAAATCTATTGGGACCCTTTTAATTTTCTGGCCGGTATTGACAGCCACGAATACAGTCTTGATTATCTGATGACAAACAGCACTCATACCGTATCCATCTGGGCATTGCAGACGGACCCTGACTGGGTGACGGGAAACATCCATTATGATACCCATACATATGACGGCGGTGACTGGGACTGTTCGTTCCATTATTGCCACTGGGGAAGCAATAGGCTGGATTATGCCGGCTATACCTTCGCCACTCCCCCCAATGACGTCAGTTTCGACACAATTGCCGCACGCAGCATAGGGACCTGGTGGAAAGAGCCCATCATACCCGCCACAAAATACCGGGTGGAACGCTCCACCAATATCGGTGAAAACGGCCCCTGGGTCTTTGTTTCAAGCGTTACCGGCAACCATTACAACGACACCGGGCTTACCCCCTCCACCACCTATTCCTATCGTGTAGGTGCGATAAACCTGCTGGGGATACAGACGCTTGGCCTTGCCGACGCCACTACCGGTTACCGCAGGGATTACAGCTTCGTTCAAAGCACTATGACCGTGCAGAGATCCCCGACGCTTTACGCCATAGCCACAAGCACGGCGAGCATCGGCTGGTGGTGGACTAACGATGTGCCTGATGTGCTGTTCTACAACATGTATACTTCCACCAACGGCATACTTGCGTCTCACCTTACAAACACCACCAACTACTGGCTCGAAGTTAATTTATCCAGCGCCAACACACGATATACAAGGCGGATACGCTCTGTAACCCAGATGGGGGAAAGCGATTTCTCCGAAGCGTCAGGCGTTACCTTTGCCGCCGACCCCACCGCTTTGGCCGTTACCGGCGCGGGCCTGCATTCCCTTTCCATTGAATGGTCGGGAAATGGGGGCACCAGTTACCGGATAGACCGTTCCACGGACATGAACAGCTGGTCACCGCTGAAGACCTGGACCGACGTTTATATTTCCACCGCCTTCACCGATACGCACCTGCGTCTGGCAACCACCTATTATTACGCGGCCAGCGCCTACAATCAGGACGCCATTTTGTCGCTTGGGAGCGCAACATACAGTGGCGGTCCAAGCAGGACGCTGGATCTTCCCGCCGGCCTGTTCCCGGTTTTCTCCACCGAAACCGTAACCCAGAGCACTACAGTCGCCCTACCGGGTTTCGGCTGGATAACGGTACAGCTGCCGGCCGGGGCGGCGCCGTTCGACGGATATATTATGATAAGTACGGCCGCCGAAACCAACCCCCTCGAGACATCTGCCGCCAATATCAACACGGCAACCTCAAAACTGCTGCCTAGCAAACTGGTCCCCGGCTCCATTGCGGAACTGTATTTCTATGACCTGTATGGTTCCACCTACACAGGGAACTTTGTCGTACCCGCAGTGATACAGTATACTTACATGGACGCCGACAGCGACGACATTCTTGACGGCACCTCCCCGCAGATCAGGGCCGACACGCTGAAATTGCTCAACCTGGATACGGCGAACCTGGTGTGGAACCCCCAAAGCGCTTCCAGGCTGGACAAAGCCGCCAAAATGGTTTACTCCGACATCAATCATTTCTCGTTCTACGCGCTGGGCAGCATCATAACTGTTACAAGCTCGCTGGCGGATATGCGCGCCTATCCGAATCCTTACAAGCCGGGCAGCGGCGGAGATTTTGACCAATCCGTGTTCGGCGAAGGGATCGTGTTTGAAGGGCTGACCGCCAGGGCGAAAATCCGGATATATAATATCGCCGGCCTCCTTGTGGCGGAATTGAACGACGACGACGGAGACGGGAGATGCCTGTGGAACGCGCGAAACGGCGGCGGAGCGCGCGTTGCGTCGGGCATTTATATTTATTCTGTGACAAATCCCGGAGGCTCCGGTGGGAAGAAAAGCGGGAAAATTACAATTATTAAATAATTGCGGAGGATTTTCCATATGCTGAAAACCAGTATTTTCACCGTTGCAGCGTCAATCGCGCTCGCGGCGAACTGCGCCGGAGCGGGCGACCCTGGCGTTTCGGGCGGGCAGTTTCTCAGAATAGGCGTGGGCGCGAAAATATCAGCCCTGGGCGAATCCGGGGCGGCAAGCTCGGGCGCACAGAGCATGTTCTATAACCCGGCGGGGTTGAACGATGTAAAAAACACGGAGTTCTCATTTTCGCAGGCTCAATGGATAATGGATATAAATTATTCAAATTTAGCCATGGCAAAAAAGACAAAAGCCGGAGCTTTCGGGCTGGCTGTCAGTTATCTTTCAGTGCCGCCTATCGCCAAATACGACAAATTCGGGACCAGGCTTTCTGATAATTACTCGGCGATGGACATGGCCGTAGCGCTGGGCTATAGCCGGCAGTCTACGCCGCGCGCGGGATGGGGCCTTGATATAAAGTACATATCCAGCAAACTGGAAGCCGACGCGGCCACGGCAATAGCCGTGGATGCCGGAATTAAATACGCGGCTATACCAGGCTCATTGGATCTGGGGTTCGTGGCGCAGAATATCGGCACAAAACTGAAGTACATCAATGAAAGCGACCCCTTGCCGCTTAATTTTAAATTCGGGGGCCGGTATACCCTCAAGCTTGAAGATGAGACTGATTTCAGAAGAAATGTATCTATCTTCACCGATTTAAACCACATGAAGGATTCCAGCTTTTACGCTAGCGTGGGCGCGGATTTTACGGTAAGATATTCGGGCGGGACATCCTTTTCCGTAAGAGGCGGCTACAGAACGGATATCAGTTCCAAAGACGGAGGCTTAGCTTTCGGATTCGGCGCGGATATAAAAAGATGGACCATTGACTATGCCTATTCCCCCATGGGGGATCTCGGCAAAGCGCATAAAATTTCTTTAACCCTAAAATTCAGTAAGAACTGAATTTTAGGCGTAAAAACGCCGGAAAATTGCGACAATTTTCCGACTACGTAAAATCTCCAAGCATTATTTGTTCAAGTTCCAGCTCAAAACCGGTACGCGCTTTAACCTCAGACTGCACTTTTCGTATCAACCGGTAAATATCCGCCGATGTGGCCCCGCCTGAGTTTATTATAAAACCCGCATGCTTGCTTGAAACCTGGGCGCCTCCTATTTTCAGCCCTTTAAGGCCGCAGACATCTATAAGGCGCGAGGCGTAATCGCCGACAGGCCGTTTAAATACGCTGCCCGCGGAGGGATAATCAAGCGGCTGTTTTTCGGCCCGTTTTACCAGCACCCGTGCCCGCTCCGCTAACAGTTCCGTGCTCCCTAGCGGATAAAATTCAAAAGTAGCTGAAAGCACAATCAGACTTTCAAGCCCGCGCACATTCCTGTAGCCGTGGGCGATCTGGTGTTTTTTTAAAGTAAAAATGCGCCTTTCGGAGTCCATAGCCTCAAACGAGACCAGCCGGTCAAATATTTCCTGGCCATAAGCCCCCGCGTTCATACGCACAGCGCCGCCGACCGTGCCCGGAATACCGGAGGTTTTCTCCACCCCTCCAAGGCCCTTTTCAGCGCAGAAGCGGACAAGGTTATCCCACAACACTCCAGCGCCCGCTTTTACGGTATACCCCCCAGATATTTCAATGCCCGCAAGCCTTTCGGTAAGCGCCGTAACGCCGTCAAACCCTTTATCGCTGACCAGCACATTTGACCCCTTTCCCAGTACGCAAAAAGGCCGTTTTTTTTCAAGACACCAGCGCCAAAGCGACCCCAATTCGTCTCGTGAACCGGGCCGGACCAGGGCCCAGGCGGCGCCGCCAGTCCGGTAAGTGGTGAAATTAGCCGCGGGCTCGTTAAAAGAACAGTAAGCCCCGAATTTATCTTTAATGGCGTCGTAATCACTCATAAAAATAAAAATTTTTGCGGCAAAAATTTTTACTCGCTAACAGAAGAGCCCAGTAAAAAAGCGGGGGCGCCAGAGTGGAATTGATCTGACGCCCTCAACCCTCAGCCTTTTACTTCCTCAGCACCTTTTTAATACGCCGGAAGGCCCAGTCTATCTCTTTCTTCGTGATAATCAGCGGCGGGGCGAAACGGATAACATGGTCATGCGTTTCCTTGGCAAGCAGCCCGAAGTTCATAAGCCGTTCGCAGAAAGGCCTGGCGGGGCCGTTAAGCTCAACGCCTATCAGCAGACCTTTGCCGCGCACCTCTTTAATGTTAGGGCCTTTTATGGAACGCAGTTGGTCCATGAAATATTCGCCCAGCTCGCGCGAGTTTTCAACCAGATTTTCTTCGGTTAAAGCTTTTAAGGCGGCCCGGGCCACCGCGCAGGCCAGCGGATTGCCTCCGAAAGTGCTTCCATGGTCGCCCGGATTGAATACGCCCAGAACTTCTTTGGACGACACCACAGCGGAAATCGGCAGTACCCCTCCGCCCAGCGCCTTGCCGAGTATCATCATGTCCGGCTTCACGCCGTCGTGCTCGCAGCAGAATTTTTTTCCGGTGCGTCCGAAACCGGTCTGTATCTCGTCAGCCACGAAAAGAACCCTGTTGGCTTTACAGATATCGTAAGCGGCCTTCAGGTAGCCCGCCGGCGGCACAATTATGCCGGCCTCGCCCTGTATCGGTTCCACCAGGAAAGCCACTGTATTGGGGGTTACGGCGGCTTTTAACTCTTCAAGGTTGCCATAAGGCACTACTTTAAAGCCAGGGGTAAACGGGCCAAAGCCGTCTTTGTACTGCGGCTCTGTGGAAAAAGACACTATGGTTACGGTGCGGCCATGGAAATTATTGGAACACACTATTATTTCAGCCCGGTCTTCCGGCACACCCTTTACTTTGTAGCCCCATTTACGCACCGCCTTAATGGCGGTTTCAACAGCTTCAGCGCCTGTGTTCATGGGCAAGGTCATCGGATAGCCGGTAAATTCACATAGTTCCTTGAAAAACGGCCCTATCTGGTCGTTATTGAAAGCCCGCGAGGTGAGCGTGACTTTTTTGGCCTGACATGTGAGCGACTTGATAACCTTCGGATGCCTGTGGCCGTGATTTAGCGCCGAATAGGCGCTTAACATATCCATGTATCTGCGGCCTTCCAGATCTTTCACCCACACGCCTTTTGCCTGCGCGATTATTATCGGCAGGGGATGATAATTGTTGGCCCCGTAAGCTTCGATCATTTCAAGGGATTTCTGCGACTCTGTGTTCAATGTCTGATTAGTTTCCATGTCAGTTTCCTTCCAATATACAGATTGTATGCTGTCAAATAGTCTTGAAAGCGCTGGAAGCACTGAAGCGCTGAAGTTAAGAAGCAAGTAAGTTTTACCTGCAAAGCTTCAGTACTTCAGCGCTTCAGACTTCAGAACTGGTTAAAACCTCGCGCCAAGACCGGCCTGGTAACCGGTATTGCCGTGCAGCGAACAGTACGCCCCGTAAACATAAAGCAACGGCAGAGGAGAGAATTTAACGCCCAGCGTATAGCGGGGCAGGAAGGATGTTTTGGCGCTAACGCCGTTGAACCCGGTGACGCCCTTTATCTCCAGGTTGGTGCGGTCTAAGCCGATTCCGGCAAAAGGCTTTATGATAGGTATGTTCAGAGAGGCCGACACGTCAACAGATATGTGGCTGCCTTTGAAATACTTGTAGCTGATAGTGTCGTAGAAAGCTGAAACAGACACATCAGGAATGAACTTGGTCAGGGTTCCGCTTTTAAGCAACGGGTAACGCGCGCCGACTCCCATTATGGATAAATCGGAGTAGCCCACCCCGCGAAGCGTTACATTCGCGCCGATCGCAGGCAGGGCGGCCGAAACCTGCACAAGCGGCAAGCCGAAAAGTTTAACCTTTGCGTTTTTGAGGATAAGGTCTTTTGCGTCCGGCTTTGACTGCAAGGTAACGGCAATCCCGGCGTCAAAACCGGGGAAACTGAGAGCGCGGCCGGAATTAAAATCCGCCCCGCCCAGCAGTCCGCCGAAATCCTCAACAAAGGGCTTTAACACAGAAGAGCCCTGCAGCTGCACCTGCTTTTTGAAGTCTGAGAAAGGGTCGGCGTTCGCCATACCGTTAAATACCCCCAACGCTAAAAGAGAAAACAGCGCTATTTTCAGCATATTTTTCATTATAACCTCTCCTTAACCGATAAGTTATCCGCTATAGGGATATTATCCCAAAAAAAAAGCCTAAATAAAAGCGGTTTACTGAGGCCTGCATAAATTAAGTCCGAGCTGGCCCGACCGTTTTTGGAGTGAAACCCTTAGCCCGAATCCTGCAGTTCAAGGTCATTCTCATTAGAAAACATAAGAAACAAAAACATGCAGGATTCCCCGCTTTGCGGGTCGCAAATCAAGCGCATTGCGAGCAGAATTTGCGAGGGCGGCCGTCTTATGCGCATAGCGCTTGTTACGGCACGGCCATAGGCCAGTATGCCGCGCGCAGCGCACCTGAGCTCAGTCGCGGACAGCGCCAGAGGCCCGCGACAGGTCAGTGCCACCGCGAAGGGAAAAATTCAACTGAATTTTTCAGGCCAGTAGGCCAAATGACAATTTGATTTGGGACTTTTGGCCCTTTCAACCGCGTCAAGCTGAAGTTATCCTATAACCATGGAAAACAAAAATGATTCTGCTACAAATCACCTTAAGACAGGTTGTTCACAGACCGCCGCTTGCGCGACGGCCTTTTTTCTCTTCTGCGTTTCCCTGATATGCCCCTACAGCGTTTTCGCGGAAGAGAATGCCTACGAGACGCTTGCTTCGCAGGCGGGAACTTCCGTAATCCCCGTTCCGGCGCCTCCGCCGGCCAACGCCTATACCCTGACCGGCAAAATGAATACCAGCAGGGAACTGAAAATAATAGGCATGAGCGAATCGGCGCTGGCCGCCGCTTCCCCAGAAAAAAAAGTGGAAATACTTAAAGACCTGATCAGCCGGTCCAACCCGAACCAGCAGAATACCGATACGCCTGACCAGGACCAGCCGGTTCTGGAGCGGGCTATAGTGCTCGTTCTGGCCTCGGCCACCGATGCCGCCTCTTTTGACCGCGTTTACTACCGGCTGAATCATGACAGCCTTAACCGGGCGGTCAGCCAGTCTTCAGCCATCCAGGAGATGGTGAATAAGCACCGCGCCACCGTAGTCCCCGGCGATTGGGAAGGCTTGCGCTCTTATGTGGACACCGTTACGGAAACCTCTCATTCCGGGCGCAATTTCATCAAATTCCTGATTGACGGGGTTGACGCTATACCCGAAGGAACAAAGGCCTTTAAAGCCGCGACAAAATCTATACATATTGAAATATTCCAGCTACAGGGCGACAACATCGGCTGGGGGCTGGCTAAATTGCTCGCAGCACAGGCCAAAACAGGCGTGCGCGTGCGTCTGCTTCTGGACGAACATGGCTCCAAATCGGATAGTGACCCGGAAGTAATAAAGATCATCGCTTTTCTGCGCGAAAACGGCGCCGATGTGCGCACCAAAAAACTATCCATCACCAGGAACCACCTGGACCACCGCAAAGTTATTGTAATAGACGGACGCGTCGGCTTCACTGGCGGGATGAACATCGGCAGGTCCTACCAGGTGGACTGGCACGACCAACAGACGCTGGTTAT
>DMES01000084.1:9557-10235 GCA_003450815.1 Elusimicrobiota bacterium
ACGACCAACAGACGCTGGTTATAGGGCCGGCTGTGACAAAACTTCAGGAATCTTTTTTAGAACGCTGGCAGGCCGCCGGCGGCAGTCTTACATCCAGCGAGGAGCTCTTACCCCGGCTTGAGGAATTTCCCGGCGGAGCGGAAACTCAGGTGGTAGGACACATTGGGCGGCGTGACCAGAACATGAAAGCCCTGTATCTGCGGGCTATAGGCACCGCGCAGAAGTCCATCCGTATCGCCAACCCCTATTTCACGGATATGGATGTGGTAAAAGCGCTTTGCAAAGCCGCGAAGCGCAATGTCAAAGTACAGCTGGTCCTTCCGCAGGACAACAATATCGGCATTGTCCAACACGCGTCGCGGTACAACTATCCGCGCCTTATAAAGGCCGGCGTTGAGATTTACGAATATAAGGGCCGCATGGCGCATGAGAAAGTGGCGGTTTTCGACAGCCGCTGGGCCACTTTCGGCTCGTCCAATCTGGACGCCCGCAGCCTGATAAACAATGATGAGCTTAACCTCATCGTCACCGACACCGGGGTCGCCGAAGACATAGAAAAACGCCTCTTTGAAGCAGACATACCGAAAAGCGAACGCATATCGAAATACTCTCCCGACTTTATGGACCATCTGATGCATCCGTTCGGGGGGCTGCTTTAAAATTTCTTCTTAAGCGTTA
>DMES01000053.1 GCA_003450815.1 Elusimicrobiota bacterium
CTGGCTCGTTCATATCAGGGGACAGAATTCGCTCCATATACAGCGTCTTACCGATTGAAGTATAATTAACAAGTAAAATTGGAAAGGATCGGGAGGAGCATGGCTTCTTATCATAATAAATTAAAAAAGGACCTGGACCTTTGCGCGGCCGAGGGACTGATCAGCCCCGAGCAGGCCGAGGGAGTTTACCAGCGTTCGATAGCGGCAACAGGGCAGTCGGGCTGGAAAGCGGCCCACTTGATAGCGCTTTTTTCAGGCGTACTGATAGCGGCCGGCGTGATACTCGTTATAGCCCACAACTGGGACAAGCTTGGCGCTATCGCGAAAATAGCGGGGTTTCTACTCGCGTTCGCGGCGGCGGCTGAAATATCCCTGTGTATAAAGGGTCAGGTCTTGATTCTTGACCGCCACTACAATAAAAAGTCAAGAATCAAGACCTGACCCCATTTTCCATTTTTTACATGACCCGTTTTCGCCTTGAGAATAGAGCCTGCAGTCAGCAGGGCGTAGGCGTACAAAAGCTGTAATGGAAGAACAATTCGTAATTCTTCAATTATAAAAAAACCGGCGCGGATCTGTTCAAAACGATCAAAAACAAATGCACCGGGGAACAGAGCGGCCCCAAGAAATTCGCGGAGATTCCAGCGGGTTGTCCCGTCGCTTAACCCTGTTCCGCAGGCAAAATACTCCGCCGCGAGGAAAAGCAGAACCGCGAGCAGAACACTTCCCGCCAGTCTCTTCCAGGAAAAGAGCTTAACTCCGCTCATGAACGACATTTGTTTTCCTTCCCGCCGAAGCAGCGCTCAATGTTTATACCAAGGCTGTCTTAATTTGGCGTCCACTCCGGAGCACCCAAGCACCACCGCGCCCGTCCACGGATCGTACAGCCATTTGCCTTCGTCACCGCTGTAAGTGAACGTGATTGCGCTGAAACCTTCCAGTCCGCCGCCGGGACGCAGCTCAACTTCCGATATGCGGCCATGGCGGTGCAATTTCAGGTTTTCATCGCTGTCATAACAATACAACTTCAGCTCCGGCAAAGCTATCTCCGACAGGTCAGCCGGCGGCTTGCCGGAATCTTTTATGTATTGCTGTACACTGGCCCTCAAATCCAGTATAGCCCCCAAAGCTTCAGCGTCCGCCGAAAGCATCCGCAGCATCCGCACGCGGGGCCATACTATTGCCCACAACAGCGCAAGGCAGACAACCACACCTATAACTAATTTTTTCTGGCCATATTTGCTACCAGGAATAAGCCGGCTCGCCTTTTTTTAGTTCATGAGTGCAGTTAATGGCTATATTTCCGAAGGTTTGCGGATACTTCTTGGAATTAAAATACACATATCCGCCGGTATCCGTTAAAAGTTTCGGGGCCATCGACTGTGAGTCTAAATAGAGCACCTCATTCGTCGCAGGATGCTCCGGGAGCTTCAGCTTCGGAAGCTCTTTAAAGTATTTGGAATCCTTAGTGAGTTCCCCCAGGCCATCAGGAAATATACCGGCATGATCACCGTAATAGATCTGCAACGCCGATCTGACTGAAGAGAGCTTTCCTTTATTGTCTGCCCCTGTGTCGACAAAATGCTCATTACATCCGCCTAACAGACATGTTAAAGACAAAAAACCGGCGGCAAATAGAAGTGCTTTCATGCTATTTTTAACCATAATATCTCTAATAGGCTTCAAACGCTCTTACTTCTGCCGCAGCCATTCCACACGCCCACGGGGACTGATACGCACCATTCCGCCCTGGGCCAGTCCGAAAGAGCAGCGCCGCAGAAAACCATGGCTCTTATCGGGACACATCAGCAATACGGGCCCGCCGTCAGGGTCCTTTATTCCCTCAGGATACAGTATAAATGGCGTACGGAACCGATGCATGGCTTCACGGGAAGATTGGTTCTGCCGCTTTATGAATTCATAGAATTCATCAGCAGTTTTAGGAGGCCGGCGATGGGTGGTTTCGAACTCAGTCAGATAGCGGGCTGCCGCTCCTATATTGTCGGAGGGGCACGAACATAAGGCTTCCCCATTGTATCTCATAACATCAAAGCCCCACAAAGCCAGCGCGCAGAAACCGACAAGTATCGCCAACCGGATGAAATGTTCTTTTTTCATATTTTAATGAAGATTTTAAAGCGTGCCATCATTGCCCCCAAGCTTGTTATATTCGTACCGCCCAGAATAGTTCCTATGCTACTATATTTAGTATATTTGGAACCAGGCGGGAATCTTATGGAATGGTTTATTGGTCCTTTCAGGCGGTTTGCGGATTTTTCAGGCAGATCCGGACACGGAGAATTCTGGCCGTTCGCTGCGGCTAACACGGCTATTATTTACGCCCTTGCCACTCTTGACCACGCCATTTACGGCCGTAGCACTTACGCAATTTCCGCCGCATATTTCCTTCTGGTACTCATCCCTTTATTCTCTTTAACACTGCGCCGGCTGCGCGATGCGGGCCGCAGCGAGTACTTGATCTTCCTGCTGGTGGCCGGCGTACCGGGCCTGGCCATACTGCTTTTCCTGATGGCCGGCGAAAGCGTACCCGTAAAGCCGGACGCAACCGAGCCAGAGTCCGTTGATATGAATATCACTAAAACATTAGCGGCGCTTTTCTGCTATTCGGTCAGTTTGTACTGGCTCTATTGCCTGGGCTTGGAATTCGCGCACTGCGGCAGCCCATCCTGGATACAGACCGCACTGATAGCCATACCGTTCCTATACCTGCTTACGCGGCTTTACACTAAAAGGAATCTTCCATGGCCGGCAGGAAGCGGGGCAGTCCTGACACTTTATATTTCGGGGATATTGGTCATCGCTATGGTCTACCCGTATTTCAGCGGCCTGCTGCGCAAATCGACTGCCGCAGCTACCATCTCCAATCTCACTAAGATGCGTGACATCCTCCAGAAAAATGCAAGCTCGAACACGCCAGCCGATATAACAGCCGTAATCCCGTCACCGCCCGAACTGAAATTGCCGTCAGCCGGGCACTCGCCCAGCAGCGAGATACGGGTGGCCACTTTCACAGACATACAGGATAGCGGCCACTGGTTTTACGACGGCAAAAACATATATATTGACTGTACGCACAAGGACCCGAAGGAAATTGTCTGGAGTGCCTACTGAAGCGGACGCATAGGACCTGCCCCATCCCGGACCAGAAGCCGGTCCGATAAATCACTAGGCTGCCCGACAATAATTTTAAGTCCCCTTGACCATCTATACCAGAGCTTCGGAATTATTCATAAATGCCGACTGTTAGAAACGCTCTGGCCCCCAAAACAAGCTTTTTTAGAGCATTTTTTGGGACGGGCCTAAATCTTATCGTAAATAAAATTCGGCATCACCTTAAGAAGCCAAGCGACCAATCTCCATCGCCGCGTAATATATGCATGCTGCCTGTTGCTTCCTATTGCCTCGTAAATCTGTTGCGCCGCTTTTTCCACCGGAGCCACCCAGAATAGACCTTCGCCTTTGGCCATGTTTGTAGCTACAAAACCCGGTTGTATGTCCACGATACTTACCGGAAATCCATTTTTTATGGCCATCTTTCTCAGGCCCTCAAGGTAATTCGATACAAAGGCCTTTGAGGCGCTATATGCCGGTGCGTCATCGCCGCCCCTGATAGCGGCTATGGAAGAAATCCCGGCAACACAGCCGCCGCCATTCCCGCAAAAGTATCTAAACGCCGTGCCGGCCAGCAATGCAAAACCGCTCACATTAACGTCAATGGTTTCCTTTTCCTTGCTCCAGTCCAGCTCCCGATTGACAGAACCCGTGCCAGAGCTTATTACAACGACATCAACGCCGCCCATCTCGGAGATAAGTTCTTTTAACAGCAAGGCGGACTCCGGAGCGGTAACGTCAATCCGCTTGAAGTAGACTTTACCCTTCATTTCCTTTTCTATTTCAGGGAATAATGAATCACGCCTGCCGGCGACTCCAACGGCCCAACCGTTCCGGGAGTAAATTTTAGACAGTTCACGCCCGATACCTGAAGTGGCTCCGACTATTATCACTTTTTTCATAAATATACGGTTGTTTTTAATCTGCTAAGCGGAACGCTGATGATTAAATGACCGTTTTGCGGCAACTCGTTATGTGGTGGATAAATAGTCATAAAGTCATAAACGTCCCTGATTCACCTGAAAGATAAAACTTATCGTGGTTTAAATTCTTTATCACCGAAAAGCTTCACATATTCCGGGAATATACCTTCACATTTTCCATGCATCCTGCAGTTCACGCATTTCCGGGGTTTAAATGACGGCTGATTCCCCATCACAGCAGCCTGTGTTTGTTCCGGGTTCAGAGTGTGAACGAAAACCATGTCGGCATATCTCCCCTCTTCCACTGCCTTCCCTGTCACACAAGGTATATACAAGTCCATACGATTATAAAGTAGTCTGGGGATATCAGAAAGCCTTACGCACAGATCTTTGTAGGGGATCTTTGACACCGTAGAATAAGGGTAACTGATGGCACAGTTAAACCTTTGAACTAACTTTATCATTTCATGAACATTTTGTTTCAGTATAATTGTTCTGCCCAAAAGCTCACGTAACTTTC
>DMES01000019.1:0-30276 GCA_003450815.1 Elusimicrobiota bacterium
ATTATCTTAGCGGGGATGGGTCCAAAGACCCTTATCTAACCGTATATAGCGTGCTAAAGTGTAATATAAAAATATATAATTAAGAAAGCAAAAGGGGAGCTCAAATGAAAACCAAAGATAAAGTGATAGTTACTTTCCTTGTCTCGATGGGCATTTTTTCCACAGTCCAGGCCATGCAATATGTTCGCACATTGTCTGTTGATGAAAAAAATAAAATTGCCGTAACGGTGAAAAATTCATCCCACAGGATAGTGATTTGTAGCGGCGTTGACACGTTTAATTCCGGTGCCGACGAAAAATCTAAAGCTGGTTAAAGATTTTTAATGGAACGCCCGGATGGTGTCCGAACTAAAGGAACTTGGCATTAATTTGGGCTATCGCTGTAATTTTCGTTGTGCGCATTGCTCAGTTATTGAGGATCCGCGGATTAAACTATCTGCCAGTGAAGTAAATCTCCTTGCGAAAATTATAGAGGGTCACAAATTCCGTTCCCTGCTTTTTGTGGGTGGGGAACCGACCCTTTATATTGATATTGCAAACGATATCTTGTCAAAAGCGGGAGATTTATCTAGGACTTCCGTACGGATTACTACAAACGGGCATTTCGCCAATAGTAAGTGTAATGCAATCAAAACATTAGCATCCTTTGTTAAACTGGATAGGGTTCAACTATCTTACGATAAATTTCATTCAAAATTCCTGCCGCTTGCTAACATAAGAAACCTCTTTTATGCATGTAAGGCACTAAAGAAAAAATTTAATGTGACTACCGTATTGGAAAACCCGATGGACATACTTCTGCTGGAAAAGATAAAACGGGCGGGGAAATTCACTGTCGGTATTCAAAAAGTCCTGCCGATAGGAAGAGCCAAAACAAATCATATTAATCACCCATATCCATCCTTGGACCAAAAAGTCTTGAGGAAACATTGCCCTAACCGAAGCAAAATAATGTATTTTTGTGGGCGGGGTTTTAGTACCTGTTGTTCATCACTGGTTTTTAATTCCCGCGAAAAGGACATGATCCACCCAACTATTGAACGTCATTTGAATAGCAAATTTTATAAGACTGCTGTCCTTTCAAATTTTGGCCGTTTTGCCAGAAAATTAGGCGTTTCCACAAAAGACCTACGACCGGAGCATTCTGCTCCGTGCACCCTTTGTGAATTTCTGTTTAATCGTGCGAGGGAGAGCCAAGGAGCATATAATGTCCGCCCCTGAATTCGCATATACCCCCGAAGAAATAAGGGCGATCGCGGCGTCTGCGAGAAATGAATTTGAGCAGAGCATAGGCCATATCCTTAATATCCCACAGGAGCAGAGAAACTTTGAAAACACCGTTCTTGCGTTTGAAAATGCTAAAGATAAGCTGACAATTTCGGTTCAAATTCCGCAATTCCTCGCCCTTGTCGTTGAAAATGCGGACGTGCGCAAAGCCAGCGAGGAACTTAGGCTGAAAATGGGGCAATATGTAGTGGATTTAATGACCCGTGAGGATGTGTATAAAGCATTTAAAAAATATTCGGAGAAAGGCGAGAAGTTGCAGCCGATTGAGAAACGTCTGCTGGAAAAACGATTGCGGGAATTCCAAAAAAACGGGCTTGGCCTTGAACCACACAAGCGGGAGAAGGTTAGGCAGCTTTTAAAAGAGCTTGTCGGGCTCAACCTGGAATTTCAAAAAAATTTAAGGGGCGTAAGTGATGCTTTGGAGGTTACTAATGATGAGCTTAAAGGGCTATCTGAGGAATACAAAGCGCGTTTGAAACGCACGCCTGGCGGTGGATATCTTGTCACAATGGATTATCCCGACTATAACCCTTTTATGGAAAACGCCGAGAGTGACAGTGCTCGTCGCCGTCTCTGCCAGATGTTTAATAACCGGTGTGTCGATTTAAATCTTAAACTGCTTGAAGCGGCTCTTAGTGCGCGCCGGGAATTGGCGAAACTGCTGGGCTACCGCACCTATGCAGACTATGTCTTGGACGATAGAATGGCGAAAAACAGCAAAGTGGTTTTCGCTTTTTTAAAAAGGCTTCAGACAAAGATGAAAAAGAAGGGGCGCATGGAATTGAAGGCAAGGCTTAAACTTAAAGGGCCCGGTGCCACAAAACTGAAATCATGGGAAGTTGCTTACTATAATAATTTATTGAGGAAAACCAAGTATTCTATTGACCATGAAAAAATAAGAGAATATTTTCCGCTGGAAACGGTGCTTGAGGGAATGTTTGAGGTATGCGGGGAACTGATTGGCGCACGTTTTGTCCCTGCCGTATTGCCGACCTGGCACAAAGACGTCCGATCTTATGAAGTTAGAGATGCCGATGGCTCTCTTGTCGCATATTTTTATCTCGACCTTTTTCCGCGCGAGGGCAAATACAAGCATACTATTTGTTCCTCGCTCCGGTCGGAACGGGAGCTGGAAAATGGCGACTGGGAATTGCCAGCTGCCGCCATATTGTCCAATTTCTCTTCTTCATCCGGTCGGACCCCGCCATTGTTGAAATTCAGCGAAGTTAATACTTTATTTCATGAATTCGGGCATGTTCTTCAGATACTATTTTCACGAGCGAAATATTCCAGACTTGCAAGTGTTAATGCGGCCTGGGATTTTGTTGAGATTCCTTCCACAACGATCCAGCAGTGGTCGTATGAGCCGTCGATACTGCGGCGCATTTCCGGCCATTACAAGGATAAAGCAAGGAAATTGCCAGAAGAGACAATAGAGGGACTGTCCGCCGCTAAAAATATCAATTCCGGCATGTTCTATTTGCGGATGATAGCTTTAAGCCTGATTGATATGTATTACCACACTCTGCCTGGACGCATGGATATTGCAAAGGTATATGCTCAACTGATGGAAAAAGTTTCTTTGGTCCCAGTAGACGGAGATTCGCATCCCGAAGCCAGCTTCGGCCACCTTATGGGTGGTTATTCTGGGGGGTATTACAGCTATATCTGGGCTGAAGTCATCGCCGCTGATATCTTTGGCGTTTTTCAAGCTGCCGGTATTATGGATACAGCCACCGGTTGCAGATACCGTCAAACTATATTGGCACCGGGCGCCAGCCTTGATGAGGCTGGCCAAGTGGAGAGGTTTTTAGGCAGACCTTTCAACGAAACAGCTTTTCTTAAAAGTATTGGCGCAGCATAAAAGCCGCTTTATTTTGTTTTTCGCAGATGCTCTCAGCTTGTATTTATGCGCATTAAGACCATAATAGTATCAGGTGCTTTGTCTGCTCTTGCCATCACAGGGGGGATTCGCTTCTCTGCGCCGTCGCATGCTGAATGGGGAGTGTTAGTTTTAGGCCTTCCTCACCGGATTTCCACAAACGACGCTTTTCAGGCTGTCACTTATTATGTGCTGAAGCAGACGCATGAACCGGTATTCCGTAAAGATGACGGGCAAAAATATCATTCAAAAATATTGAGGCGATGGAGCCGTAATCCAGAATCTTCCGAGTATGAGTTTTGCCCCAATACGTTTTTGAGATTTAATGATTCTGCTGATTTCAGTTTCCCTTTTTTCTTGGCCCATATACGGCGGGTAACGAATGCGTATGATTTATCCGCTTCCATAAAAACCCAAGGAGATTGCGTACAAGTAAAGTTCCCGCACAGTCAAAAAAGATATCTTGACGTTTTGACATATTATGAAAATGCGCCGACAATAAGGCGGACGGATAGGATTGAAGATGGGCTTGGACAATATTCCATTGTCTTTATGTCCAGTGATACAATCGCCCTGGAAAGAAAAGAGCATGTTTCAAGTGGGTATAATAAGGTCGTTTTTTACGAGTATAAGGGAAAAGATGATCCAAACCTGCAGAATAGAAATATAAAGGATTTTAATACTATTCCTATGTATGACGTCCCCGCCTGGGCTGTTCGCGAATATTTCAGTTTTAACACCGTCGAAATGAAGTCCGTCAATCTGATAATCAATCATCCCGATCTGGGGGTGCGTAAAGCGGTTTACAACTGTTTAAATGTAGCGGATTTGAGGCATGCTTTATTCCCGTTGAAAAAAGATTTTTATAACATCAAGACTGTGCTGCCGATAGGCATGCCCGGCGCGACAGGTGGGGTCCCTTCACAGCAATGTGATTTATACCGACATCAGGCAACCGGTATTCCGTTGACATTTGCCAACTGGAACAAGGATATCCAGGCATCGCTTATTGGATACATTGATTCAGTAAACAAGCAAACCGGGATGAATATCCGTGTGGTTAATTATGACCCACGAGATTTAGTAGCAAAAATTCATGAAACGCCTCATCCATACAATATGGTCGTTATAGTTATGGATGCAATCCACCCGGATTATGCCGCTTTTTTAGCTTTGTTCGTGGCTAAAAAAGGATACCATGATTTTACAATCAAAGGATTGGCAAACAAGTATAACGCTATTCAAAACGAAGACATTCCTGGTAAAAAAGTTGATTTGGCGAGGAGCTTTGCGGAGGAGTTGGTCAATCAGGCCGGAGTCCTGACGTTATATCAGAATGTTAAAACCTATTATTATCCCAAGGAACTAAAACATTTTGCGCTAGGGAAGGGTTTTCTCCAATATCCAGAGGTTTCTGCGCTCCAGATATGAACGCTATATATCGGATATTCGCGTATAATTGGAAATATCTTGTTTTCACCGTAATATTTTTCGTTTTTTTCTGGCATTTGTTGTCTATCAGGAATACTGTCAGTACGGCGGAGGATAAGTTTTCTACTGCTTTGGAGCAGAATGTTGTTAACCTTGAGGATGGCCTTTTGAATAATGACGCTATCGCATTTCAAAAAACACTTTGGCAAATCAAGAATGAGCATATTAAAAATATAAGGTTTTTTCCATCTGAAAAAAAGTCGGCGACATGGATGTTTAAAGAAGTTGTAGTGGGGGAATTCCTTGATAGAAATATCGGTGTCTTACATAACACAATTGATGTGGTTTCGAATGGCGCGGAATTAGGGCGTTTAGAATATGCTATAGACCTGGTGGATGTAAATGCCGCGGTGTTTAAAGAAAACTACGCGTTGTTTGTTGCTGTTGTCGGTAGTTTCCTCATTTTGCTCGTTATTTCCAATCTCGGTGCTATAAAAACGTTGCTGGCTATTGAACGATCCGTCAACGAGATAAATGCTATAACCGCTTCTGGCCAGAGCAATATAATCCGCGAATCCATAAAAAAACATATCGACAGTCTGCCTGCGGGCATAATAGGAACACCTTTCGCACAGATGACTGAACGCATGAGTGCGGCCCTTGGCCAGGCGGCCAAACTTGAAAGCGCGCAAGCCATGTCAACTTTAGCCGCGCAGGTGGCGCATGATATAAGGTCGCCATTGGCGGCGCTGGATACGGTGCTGGGGAAGACGGATCAGTTGCCTGAAAAACAACGCGTGATGGTGCGGCATGCAGTAAACCGGATACGCGATATCGCCAATAATCTTCTGGAGAAAAACCGCCAACAGGCCAAGGCTGGTGCCGATGCCGCGTCCCGGCTGGTCGATGTCCGGGAAGTTCAGGAAGTGCGGCTGCTTTCAAGCATTATTGACCCTGTTATAACCGAGAAACGCCTGCAATTTGAATCGAAGCCCGGAATTAATATCGATTTCGAGCTGACCAAAGAGTCATATGGCCTCTTCTCCAAGGTCCAGCCAGTTGAATTCCGGCGTATAGTGTCGAACCTAGTGAACAATGCCGTTGAGGTATTAAGCGATAAAGGCAAGGTGTCAGTAGGTTTGAAGCATGATCCCGACAATGTGATATTAACCGTTGCGGACAATGGCAAGGGTATTCCGCCTGAAATACTGGCAAAGCTCGGTCAGAAAGGCGAAACCCACGGCAAGGCCGGCGGATCGGGCTTAGGCCTTTTCCATGCGCGGACCACGGTGGAGAGCTGGGGAGGGACTTTAACGATAACTTCGGAAGTAGGCACAGGAACAACGGTTACTATCAAGCTGCCTAAGGCGTCTGCCCCGGATAATTTTGTTCCTGTCCTGGAACTTGAGTCCGGCCGTTCTGTTGTTGTCCTAGACGATGACGCCACTATCCATCAGATTTGGAATGGCCGGTTTGAATCTGCCAGGGTTAAAGAACATGGCGTTGAAACAATCCATTTCAGCGAGCCGGACGGGCTGCGCGAATGGGTTAAAAGCAATGCGGTGAAGGCTGAAAAAGCGGTTTATCTTTTTGACTATGAGCTCATCGGTTACAAAGAAACTGGCTTAAGCCTTGCCGAAGAACTGAATCTGTCTAAGAAGGCGATACTGATTTCAAGCCGCTATGAAGAGAAGCGCATAATTGACGAATGCAAGCGGCTGAAGGTCCGTATAATCCCCAAAGGCCTGGCAAGTCTGGTGCCGATAATGATCAGGAAACCGGAGGCGGAACCCAAAACCACTTCTTCATCCGGCTCCGTGGAAGCTGTTTTAGTGGATGATAGTGAAATAGTCCGCATGGCCTGGGAATTGGCTGCGGAGGCAAAAGGCGTCAAGCTTGTCATATTTGACAATCCCGCCGACTTCATGGTACAGGTGGGGCAGTTCCCCAAAACGCTCCCCATTTACCTGGATTCGGAACTTGACGAAGAGGAAAACGGCATAAAAGGCGAGAATATAGCGCAGGAATTGCACGATAAAGGCTATACCGACCTAACCCTTGAAACCGGGCATCCGGCTGAAGACTTTGCTCACCTGCCCTGGCTTAAAGTGATAGATAAAACTCCGCCTTGGAGTTAAGTTTCCAGATTCTTCTCCAGCCGGGACGCGCAATCCATAATATCCTGCGCGGCTTCCTTTATGAGCATAAGCATTTTCGGTTTCTTTTCAGCCTGACAGGTCTTCAGCATTTCCGCAAGGCTTTTAATGCTCGCGCATTGCGAGCAGATTTTATGGCGCAATCTTCTTTCCATCTCGTTTGATTCCATCAGATTCATCCCCCTTGTTCGGTTCAAATTTCTTAAGTCTGGCGTAAAGCAGATTGGTGGATATCCTGAGTCCCGCCATAGTCCTGCTTTTGTTGCCGTTGTTCTCCTGCATATAGCGGCGGATTATCTCGTAGGTGAACAGTTCAGACGCGCCGTCCAGACCGTTTTCCACGGCGTATTTGTACTGCGCGTCCGTAAGGAAGCCGCCGGGCGGCAGGGGTTTAAGTTCCTGTGAGAGATGTTTGCGGATAGTCTCAAGCGTGACGCGCTTTTCAGGGCTTGAGACGAGCAGATCCACCAGCTTCTTCAATTCCCGTATATTGCCGGGCCATTCGTATTGAAGCATGAAGGTTTTAGCGTCCGGCGCAAATGACAATTGTCGTGCCCCGCTCGTGAATTGCCGTATGAGGGGGAAAATATCGCATGAGCGTTCGCATAACGGCTTAAGGTTGACGGTCAGGCCGTGTATGCGCTGGAAGAAGTCCAGCCGCAGTTTCCCTTGCGTTATAAGCGCTTTAAGGTCTTCCAGCGTGGCGCTGATTATCCTGAAATCGGAACGCTCCGGTTTGTCGGAGCCAAGCGGGTAAAACGATTTCTCCTCAATGGCTTTAAGCAGCTTGGTCTGCATGTTAAGGCTCATGGAACCTATTTCATCCAAAAACAATGTGCCGTTGTTGGCCTGGAGCAGCCGGCCTTTCCGGGTTTCATTCGCCCCGGTGAACGCCCCTTTTCTGTAGCCGAAGAGTTCCGCCTCCATTAATTCCTCGGTATATGCCGAGCAGTTCATAGCGACAAATTCGCCGGAACGCCCGGAATACTTGTGAATTATCTGGGCCAGGCAAGTTTTGCCTGTGCCGGTCGGCCCAAGGATCAGGATAGGGGAGCCGGAGGCCGCATATTTAAGCGCTTCGGTAACATTGGCGCGCGTGGCAGCGTCTTCCGTTATGAATTCTTCGGAAAATACTGTATTGAGATCGCCGCTTTTGCCGCGCTGTAGGTATTTGGCGATGACCGCGCTGATATTGGCCTTCTCATTGCCTTTGATATAGAAATCATCGCAACCCAGTTCATACGCCTTGTTTATTATCTCGTCGGAGTCGGAGCTGGTCATGACCACGGAGTAGAGCCCCTTTGATTTGGCATCTGCGATAAGTTTCAAGCCAGAATAATCATCGTCAAGCCCGAGCATCAAGTCCAGGAAGCATAAGTCATAAGAACCGCCGGACAGCTTCTTCTGTGCGGTCTTTTTGTCTTTTGCGAAGTCCACATTATGGCCTGTCAGCTGGGCGGCCATAACCTCCTGCGCCGGATTTTCATCCTCAACTACCAGAATCTTCAGTTTGTCCATAAAAACCCTCCAAAATGGAAAATGGCATTTTCAAAATGAAATAATTAACCCCAAAAACATTATACAGAACTTTGCCCTACAACAGCATTCTGCGCAGTAGCATTCTCGCCGGGAAACAATCACCGTCCATTACTGGCATAAAAATTGCTCTGTAGCGGATGTAAGTAAAACTGGCGAACAAAAGCTGCGCCGGGAATTTAAAAGAAAAAGGAAGGAAAATGAAAAAATTAATAATGGCAGTGACGGCGGTGGCAGGGCTTGGCCTCGGTGTTGCTAATGGTGGGGACATAAACGTAGACTTTGATGGACATGGGCTGAGTGGTTTGCGATCCATTAGTTTCGAATCTATCAATACCATAGCATGCAGATCTGCGTATATTAGGGAGAAATTATAATGACCATCGTAAAGTACAATACAGGTATGGCAGTTGGAGCTATTATAGGGCTAATAGCTGCATATATGCTCAATAAGTATTGGCATAATATCTATCTGGAAATCGCCTATATGATAGTGGGACCGGCTTTGATGTGGCTGGGCCTTTGTGCGGGAAAATATATTCAAAAACGACTTTGTAGTAAAGAATCTTGATTGGAATTCCGGAATGCTAAAAAATAAAAACCCGACCATAGGTCTCCATTTGAATTGAAAATACATATTTTTTTGAGGAATAAAAAACGAGAGCCCCCGCGAACGGGGGCTCTTCAGTTGGCACACGGGCCACACTAACACGATATACACTGTCAGGGGCGAACCAGTGAGCCGAGGGCACATTTAAGCGCCGAAGGGCCGGAACACCCACCCGGGAGCGAAACCGCCGGTGGCGGGCCGCGAACCGGGACCCCGAAAACGCACCGCTCTAATAGGCGGGAGGCGGGACGGGGAACCGAGCGCCGGAACTAACCTCTGAACAGAAACCAGCACAACTGAGACAACCTTAAACCAACCCTGCCGGCGCGTTTTAAAGAACATGACTACACACCGAGTATAGCAGACGATTCTTGACCTGTCAAGCCCCCCGTAGTAAAAATAATTTCGCTGGGAATAATCGAAAGGAAATAAAGTCAGTGGCTTCAAGCCCATGTAATATCATTTTATGTTATAGCGCAAAATCTTTTGAAAATGTAAAATTGTATTATCAATGTCTGTAGATACCGTTAGCCTGAAAACTTCAGTTGAAGTTTTCCCTTCGCGGAGCTCAGGTGCGCTTCGCGCGGCATACGCCCTCGCAAACTCTGCGCGCAATGCGCTTGGTTTGCGACCCGCAAGGCGGGGAATCCTGCATTTTTTTTCACCTGATTTATCTATGGAAACCAAGTCCAACTGCAGGATTCAGGCTAACGAACTAAAGCTATTCCAGTTGTCACGCCTGATGACCTGCCGTAAATCTCCCGGTTGCGTCGTTGCGTTCGAGAACGGAAGGCCTTTGGATTGGCGGACTTTTGCCAGTCATGTGGGCGGGCTGTGCCGGGAACTTGACGCAAAATCACGCGGGCGGTGGATGGTCGCCTCAAATTCAAGCTACGCTTTTGCGGTCAGCTTATGTGCCTTGTGGCAGACCGGCAACACTGCCGTGCTGCCTCCCAATCTGCAGAAGGGGAGCCTGGAGGAAATACCCGGCAAGCTTTGCGGCATGGTCGGGGATGTTCCCGGGCCTGCCGGGCTTGAAGTCCTGCCGCCCGTCGCGTTCAGCGGGGAATGGCGCTGGCGGGACCTGGATAGAACCAAAACTTTGCTGTGGCTTTATACATCCGGTTCGACCGGGAACCGGAAAGGCGTTCCCAAGACCCTGGCGAACATTGAAGAAGAGCTTGCGGTGCTGGAAAAAGTGTTCGGCTCCAGGCTGGGCGATTGCGCTGTGCTCTCCACGGTGTCACACCAGCATATATACGGCATCCTGTTCCGGCTATTATGGCCGCTCTGTTCCGGCAGGCCGTTCATTTCCGAAACCCCGCTTCTCTGGGGCGAACTGCCGGCAGGCGACATGCGGCTGCCAGCCGTCTGCCTGGTAAGTTCACCGGCGCATCTTAACCGGGTCTGCGCGCCCGGGGCGGAGATAAATCCTCCTGCAGGCTGCCGCGCAGTGTTCTCTTCCGGCGCGCCGCTTGCCGCCGACGCGGCGTTATTTATACGCCGGCGTTGGAAGCTGCCGGTCTTTGAGGTTTTTGGTTCTACCGAAACCGGCGGGGTAGGCTGGCGCGTGCAATCGGGGCCGGAGGCTTCCGCTTTGTGGAGGCCGCTGGGTGGTGTGAAAGTTTCAACCTTGCCCGGGGGCCGGCTGCGCGTAGCCTCGCCTTTTGTCAGTCTCCCGCTTTCAGGCGGTTGGCGCGCCATGGGTGACATAGGGCAAGTTTTCCCGGACGGGCGTTTTGCCGCTACTGGGCGCGTTGACCGTATAGTAAAGATAGCCGGTAAACGGCTGTCCCTCAACGATATGGAGCAGCGGCTTCAAGGCCATCCGTGGGTAGATAAGGCTGTGCTGGCGGTAATAGCCGACAATGCGGCAGCCAGGTCTTTTATAGGCGCGCTGATAGTTTTGACCAAGCGCGGCAAAGAGGATCTTAAAGTGCGCGGCCGCCTGAAAGTGTCAAAAGAGTTTAGGAACGCGCTTGCAACCCACTTCGACGGGGTGATGCTGCCGCGCTATTTCAGGTATGCGGATAGCATACCGCTTAATTCCCAGGGAAAGATATCCAGGGCGGATATCGCGAAATTTTTTCATCAGCCTGCAGGCCGGAGGTTTTGAAATGCGGAAGAAAACAATATTTGCCGGGCGGAAGAACTGGAAAATAGAGGATGTGCTGGCGCTGGCCGAAGGCCGCGCGCTTGCGGCCATGCCTGACGACCCGGGGCTGCGGGAAGCTGTGGACAAGGGGGTTGAGTTTATCCGGCGCGGCTGGAAGAGCGGCAGACAGCTTTACGGCATAAATACCGGCTACGGGGCTTCTGTGGAGCGTTTCGTGCCGGAAAGTCTTATAGAAGAACTGCCACGGCAATTGGTGCGGTATCACGGTTGCGGCCTGGGCCGGATTTTTGATGAAAAAGCCACGCTTGCCATACTTTCTGCCAGGCTTATCTCCCTTTCAAAAGGGTATTCTGGAGTGCGCTGGGAACTTTTGGAGAAGCTGGTTCTCCTAATCAATAAACGTATCCTGCCGCTGATTCCGGAGGAGGGGTCCGTGGGCGCCAGCGGTGACCTTACGCCGCTCTCCTATATAGCCGCCGCGCTGATGGGCGAGCGCGACGTAAGCTGCGGGGGAAAGCGCCGCCCCGCTGCCGCGGCTTTGAAGCGGTATGGCATCAAGCCGCTTAAATTGATGCCCAAGGAGGGGTTGGCCCTGATGAACGGCACCAGTGTGATGACCGCACTGGCTTGTCTGGCTTATGACCGGGCGCTCTACCTGCAGCGCCTTTCAAGCCGCATAACCGCTATGTGCGTTATAGCGATGAAAGGGAACATTTCACATTACGACGAGGAATTGTTTGAGCGAAAACCGCATCCCGGGCAGCAACAGGCGGCGGCCTGGATAAGGCGCGACCTGGATGTGCGCGGATACTGGCGCGCCCCCGCCCGCCTGCAGGACAGCTACGCTTTGCGCTGTGCGCCGCATATAATAGGAGTGTTGTCCGACGCGCTACCGTGGATGCGTACCCAGATAGAAACGGAACTCAACAGTTCCAACGATAACCCGCTGATAGACGGCGTGAAGGGCCTGGTAATGCACGGGGGACATTTCTATGGCGGACATATAGCTTTCGTGATGGATTGCCTGAAAACAGCCGTGGCGAATCTGGCCGATCTGCATGACCGCCAGCTGGAACTGCTGGTAGATAAGCGTACCAATAACGGCCTGCCCGCAAACCTGTCCGGGGCGCCGGCCGCCAGGGCGGCGGTAAATCACGGTTTCAAGGCGGTGCAGATAGGCACATCCGCCTGGGCGGCCGAGGCGCTGAAACTTACCATGCCGGCCAGCGTTTTCTCACGCTCGACCGAATGTCATAACCAGGACAAGGTGAGCATGGGTACGATAGCCGCCCGGGACTGCCTGCGTATCCTGGAGTTGACGGAGCAGGTAGCGGTAGCCGCAATGCTCGGGGCCCTGCAGGGCATAGAATTGCGCATGAAACAAAAAGAATTGAAGGAATCCATGTTGCCAGCGGAAGTGGCCGCGCTGTTGCGGGCGGTGCGTGCGAAGGCGCCCTTTGTGTGTGAGGACCGCGCGCTGGAGGGGGACTTACGGTGGATGCTCACTCAGATCTCCGCCAAAGCCTGGAAATTATATGAGTGCTGAAAAAATTATCCCCGCGGTCCAGCCTGCGTCAATAAATGACCTGAGCGCGGAAATTGAGGCGCAGGTGCCGTTCTGCGACCTTGATCCGCTGGGTGTGGTCTGGCACGGGAATTATTACAAGTATTTCGAGCTTGCCCGCACCGAACTCATGCGCTCGATAGGATTCGACATTGAGGAGATGCGTAATTGCGGGTATGTCTGGCCTGTAGCCGAATCTTCCTGCCGTTATATTTCCCCGCTGCGCTACGGCATGCGCGTGGTATGCCGGGCTGTTATAATGGAGACAGAGCACCGCCTGAAGATAGCCTACCGCATAACCGAAAAGGAAAGCGGCCGGCTGCTGGCTAAGGGCCAGACCATGCAGGTGGCCGTGAAGCCCGGGACATGGGAGTTATGTTTAGCATCCCCTGAGCCGCTGCTTAACCGTGTAAAAGCCGCGCTTAAAAAAAGAAAACAATGGACCGAACCTGCGTAATAATTCCCGCCTACAACAACGGCAAAACCGCCGCCGCTGTCATCCGGGGAGTGTCGGCATATATCCCTGATGTCATTTTCGTAGATGACGGCTCAACCGATGAGACGGCGCGGGCCGCGGCGGCTTTCCCCGGGGTTGTAACTGTGCGGCACGAAACTAACCTGGGAAAGGGGGCGGCCCTGATGAGCGGCTTTGCGAAGGCGCAGTCGCTGGGTTTTTCCCGCGCGGTTTCTATAGATGCCGACGGACAGCATTTGCCTGAAGATATCCCGGCTTTTCTTGAGGCGGCGGGCCGGTACCCGGAGGCGCTGTTCATCGGTTCGCGCAAGCGCGTCGGAGCCAGGGTTTCCTTCGGCAGCCGTTTTGCCAATCGTTTTTCCGATTTCTGGTTCTGGCTGGAATCGGGGGCTAAACTGCCGGACACGCAGTGCGGTTTCCGCAGTTACCCGCTGGGGACAATTAACCGGCTGAGGCTGAAGAAAAAACACTACGACTTTGAGGTAGAGGTGCTGGTAAAGGCGGCCTGGTCCGGTGTGCCCTTAAAATCCGTTCCGGTTACGGCTGTCTATCTTCCAGCGGGGGAGAGGGTTTCGCATTTCCGTCCCATGAAAGATTTTTTGCGGATTTCCCACCTTTACACGCTCTTTTTTATAATGAGGTTTTTTCTGCCTTCGATTTTGCAGGGGATAGCGTGCGATAAGTCGCTCGTCGGTGTCTCCTTCGGCAAGAAATTCCGGATCGTCGCTAAGGGTGTTTTCACGGAGTCCGTTTCAGAGCCCTTCACTACATCCGCTTCCATCGGCTTAGGGCTGATGATCGGGATCCTCCCTATTTGGGGTTTTCAGATGCTGACCGCGGCTTTCGTAGCCGCCCGCTTGCGGCTTAATAAATTCGTCGCCGTAGCGGCCAGCAATATCTCTTTTCCCGCCGTCATACCTCTTATCTTCTACTGCGCGCTGGTTATCGGGCATGCCCTGCTTTCCGGCGGCCTGGACTTTTCCCCCGATTTGAACGGCGGCCTGCGCCGGGTCGCGGCGGAAAAGTTCGCCGAGTGGGTCCTGGGCAGCGTGGTGCTGGCTTTTGCCGTGGCGCTGGTCGGCGGAACTGTTTCCTATCTTGTCATTACTTTAGTCAACCGGACGGGGCGGTACCGGGATGCATAAAATATTCCAGGGACTCTTCTCAAGGCTGCGCCCCGTGCGCGGTCTTTTGTTTCTGGCGGTAATTCTGCTGTCGGCGATATGCGTCTGGCGCGCTTCCGGAATTCCGCTCCGGGAAAATATCCTGGACATGCTGCCCGCCGGGGAAAAGACCATAGACGATTTCCGCACTATAGTTTCGCGGTTCGGGCATCAGAACAGGCTGTTCTTCGACATCGGCATAGATATGGCCTCGCCGGGATCCGGTGAAAGCCATCTGGACGCCGCGGACGACTTATATGGAAAGCTTCAGAACTCCGGCTTGTTTAAACGGATCATTTACCGGGTAAAAACAGAGGAGGGGCTGGCCGCCCTGGAACTGGCTGAGTCCCACATGCCGGCGTTGTTCGGCCCCGAAGAACAGGAAAAGATCCTTCCGCTGATCGCAAAAGACAAGGTTGAAGAGCGGCTGGCCCAATCCAGAAAGACGTTGCTGGAACTGCCCATGACGGGTGCGTTCTCTGGTATGGTTAAGGAAGACCCGCTCAGCCTGCAGGGAATTTTTATGTCCAGGCTGATCGCTTTGCAGGACGGGGTCAGGATAAAAGACGGCAGGATGCTGAGCCAGGATGAAAAGCATGTAATGTTGATCGCGGTTCCTGAAGACGCGAACGCGGAAGGTCACAATGGCGTCAGCCTGGTCGCCTTTATTGAGAAGGCGCGCAGTGCAGTTGCGGCTTCGCATCCGGGGGTTATGATACGGTACATAGGCGCGCCACGGATAGCGGCGGAAACACAGGTAATGATGAAAAGGGATATCTCCCTTACCATGACACTGTCCTCGATAATTATCCTGCTGCTCACGCTGATCGCTTACCGTCGTCCGGTCCTTGGTTTTACGGGCATGATACCGGTGGCTTTTGGCGGGTTGCTGGCATACGGTTTTTTCGCGCTTTTTTCAGACAAAATGTCGGCGATAGTCGCCGGTTTTGGCGGGGCCCTTATCGGCATAGCTATAGACTGCTCGGTCCACATTATTTACCGTTATGATAATTTCGAGGAACTTTCCGCGGGGCCGGAAAGTCTCAGCCGGCATCTTTCCGTTATAACCGCGCCTGTGGTAATGGCGTCGGTCACTACCATAGCCGCCTTCCTTTGCCTGCTTCTGTCTCCCTTGCCCGGCCAGCGGCAGTTGGGGGTTTTTGCCGCGGTTGGAATAATGGGCGCCGCAATTTTTTCCCTTGTGGTACTGCCGCAGATGTTTTCGCTGCGCCCTCCCGGGCGGAAAAAGGCGATATTGCCCCTGGCAAATTTATGGCGCGGCTTTTTTGAATGGCACCACCGTCATCCGACGCTCTGCCTTGTGTTCATTCTCCTTGTTTCGCTGGTCAGCGCCTTCGGCCTGCCGAAAGTTATTTTTGACGGAGATCTTAGGAAAATTAACGGGATGCGGCCGGAGACAACTGAAGACGAAAAAACTATTTCCGGAAGATGGGGCGGACAATTTGCGGAAAACAGCCTTATTGCCGTGCGGGGAACTTCAATTGAGGAGGCTCAGCGGAAAAATGACCGGCTTTACTCGCTGCTGCTCGAACTTGAGCGCACTGGGACGATAAAAAAAATAACTTCTATCTCGCCGGTAATTCCTTCTATCGAGACACAGCGGGACAATATTAAACGCTGGGGCGCCTTCTGGAATTCGGGTAAAGCGGCCCTGCTAAGGAGCCGGCTTGAAGAGGCTGGGAAAAAAGAGGGTTTTTCTCCTTCGGCGTTCGCGCAGTTCTACAGGAAGCTGGAGCAAAAAGGAGAGACCTTCCCGCTTGAGGAATTTAAACGGGGAGCGCTGGGCGACATGGTGGCCGGATTTATAGCTGAGCGGAAAGGCGACATTCTGATCCTGACTGAAGTTCAGGCCGGCGCCGGCTACAACCTTTTGGTAAAACAGGTTCTCGGTCAGATCCCGGATGCTATGATCTACAGCGGGGATGTTTTTGCCCGGAGAATTTCTGAGTTGGTGGAAAAAGGTTTATGGCTTTTTTTATGGGTTTCTCTGGCCGGCTCGCTGATCGTCCTGCTGCTGGTTTACGGCAGTCTGGAGATAACTCTGCTCATAATCGCCGTACTAGGCGTGATAGCGCTCTGGAGTCTGGGAATTCTGGGCTGGCTGGGGGTGCGGATCAACCTGATGAACAATATTTTTACCTTGTTCATCTTCGGCATGTGCATAGACTATGTGATATTTGTCGTAAGCGCGCTCCTGGACCGGTATAAAGACCAGAGCGAGGACATAGGAGTGGCAGGGGGAGCTGTAACCATATCGGCCTTTACCACAATAGTCGGGTTCGTGGCGCTTCTTGCGGCCCGGCATCCGGCGCTTCGTTCCATCGGCCTTGCCGGCAGCATAGTGATAGGATGCGGTTTTATTGCGGCGGTAGTAGTGCCGCCGCTGGCTATGCGGGTCTTCCTGTGGAAAAACGGGCGGCAGGGTACGCCAACGCTGCGCACCCTGGTTTGCGGGCTTACCGCTATAGGCTTCTTTGGCCTGGCGCTGCTGTACTGCCGCGCCGTGCTGATGCCCTGGCTTAAGGTCCGCTATGCAGATAATCCCGCCGTAAGACGCAAATCCCTCCAGGCTTTTCTAAGAATCTCCTGCAGGCTTCTTTTCCGCTTTTTTCCGTATGGTAAGCGCATCTTTCTGAATGCCGCTCCGGAAGCTTTCTCAAAGCCCGCGGTAATAGTCTGCAATCATCAGTCGGTTATAGACATAATCAGCGCCCTCACCCTGCCTGCAAATATCCGTATGGTGGTTAAGCGCTGGGTCTGGGATTCCTTTTTTATGGGCCCGGTCATTCGTGAGGCGGGCTATATCCTGTCCGACGCGGAAAACACAGGGGAGGTATTTGCCGGGGCTGATAATTGCCTGCGGGAGGGGGACTTTCTGCTTTTTTTCCCGGAGGGCACACGCTCTGAAACAGGACAAATAGGTAGGTTTAAGAGGGGAGCTTTTGAAATAGCCGCGCGGGCGCATGTGGAGATCCTTCCGGTCCTGATGTGCGAAACACGGTCTTGTATTCCCAAGTCGGGGTTCTGGATAGGAGACCACCGGATGGTAATCAGCGTAATGCCGCGCGTTAAAGCTGAGGGACGCGATAGCGGAGAGCTGGCCCGCCAGACCAGGATACTTATGGAGGAGGAGTATGAAAAAGCCCTTGCCATAACCTGCGAGGGCCCGGAGTTTTTCAAGAGGATCAGGGCCCGCTACAATTACCTTGGCCCTTATGTTGAGCAGTATGTGGCCTGGAAGCTGCGCCTGGACCCGCTTTACCGCGGGATCACGGAACTTGTTCCCCGTGAAGGCGTTGTTCTGGACCTGGGGCAGGGCTACGGCCTGATGTCAAATATACTTGCCGCTCATTGCCAGCGGCGTTCTTTTATCGGCATGGATTTTGATCCCGACAAGGTGGCCGCGGCGCGGAAATCAGCCGTGGCTCCTGAAAGAATGGTATCCGAGCTGCGTAATATACTGGAGGTGGAGTTCCCTCCCGCGGATACAATACTGCTGATCGATGTACTGCATTACTGGCCCGCGCAGGACCAGGCTAAAATTTTGCGAAAGGCGTATGGCTGCCTTAGAAAAGGCGGTCGTCTGCTGATGCGGGAGAGCTGTCAGGACGGAAGCCTGAAAAGCAAGGCGGTCCGGCTCGCGGAGATTTTTTCCACAGCAATAGGTCACAACAAGAGCAGGCATGGAGTGATCATGAACAGCAGGGAGAATTATTTGCGGCTGCTGAAAGAAACGGGTTTTAACTGCGGTCAGACCCGGGACGACCTGGGTTGGCGTTCCAATGTGGTGTTTATCTGCGGAAAAACGGAACAAGGAACGGAGGAGAGCAGCTATGGCGTATGATGTAGCGGTAATCGGTTCGGGAATAGGCGGCTTGTACGCGGCCTCAATTCTGGCCAAAGAGGGCCTGAAGGTAATAGTATTGGAACGGCATGCCGTGGCGGGGGGGCTATTGCAGTGTTTCAAGAGGGCCGGAGAATTGTTCCCTACCGGGGTGCATTATATGGGCGGGCTTGGCCCGGGACAGGTTTTATGGCGGTACTTTAAATATGCCGGGGTGCTGGAGCATGTCGGCTTTACTAAATTCGCCCCGGATTGTTTTGATGAATACTTTTTTCCCGGCTCACGGATACAAATCCCCTCAGGCTACGAAGCTTTTGAAGCGCGGCTCGCCTCTTATTTCCCCGGTGAAATAACCGCGATCAGGCGCTTTGTTTCAGACATGCGCGAAACCTGTTCCAGGTTCGCGCTGTACAATCTGCGGCCTCCGATGGAGGCGCGCAGGGAATACGACGACCAGCTTTCCTTAAGCGCTTACCTCAGGTCGATCACAAACGACGAGCGTCTGCGGATGGTCCTTTCCGCCAATAATATCCTGTACGGGGTGCCGCCGGCTGAATGCCCCTGCTTCCTGCATTTTCTGGTATTTGATTCTTTTTTGCAGGGAGCGTGGAAAGTAAATGGCGGGAGCGCGGCTCTGGCCGGCGCCTTTATCAAGGCCCTGCGCTCTAACGGGGCGGAAGTGCGTACTTCCGCGGAAGTGAAAGAGATCTGTGTGAAAAATGAAAGCGTGTCGGGAGTGCGCCTGGCTGACGGGGAATTTCTGGAGGCGAAGCGCGTGGTTTTCAGCGGCCATACAAAACATCTGTTCCATCTGATCCCCCCGCAGGTTACGAGGGCCGCCTACAGGAACCGCCTGCTTTCGCTTGAGGAAACCATGTCACTGTTCGGCGTCTGTCTTTTGATGAAGGGCCGCAGATCCGCGCTTGACTCGCGCAATATGTATGTTTTCGCCCAAAACGATGTTTCAAGCTGTTACAGCCAGACGCTGACAGGCGGCAGCGCCAAAGTTGAGATGGTTTTCTGTTCAGGCTCGTGCGACGCCGATTCTCCCAACGGCACCGCCACGCTGTTGGCCCCTATGGCTTACAAAGAGGTTGCACGTTGGGAAGAGAGCCGGCTTGGCTCGCGTCCGGAGGAATACCGGAGGATGAAAGAGGAGGTGGCTGGAAAAGTAGTAGAATTCGTTAATGCCCGCATGCCTGAAGTTTTGGGTGGCGGCCAGGTTGTCAGCACTTTCTCCCCGCTGACCATGCGGGACTACGTTCTGGCGTGGGACGGCTCGACTTACGGTGTGAAAAAGAATTTAGAACAGGTGCGCTCCGGAAAAATTATGCCCCGCACACGGGTGAAGGGGCTCTATCTCGCCGGCCAGAACGTGGAGATGTCCGGGATCGTGGGAACGGTGATCGGAAGCGTATCCTGCTGCTCCGAAATGCTTGGGGGCGAGTACCTTCTGAACAAGATCAACAGGGAGACCTTATGAACCGCGTAGTTGTCACCGGGATAGGCATACTTTCTCCGCTAGGTAACGACAAGGCAGCCGTTGCGGAGGGCCTTAGAAACGGGCGCTCCGGAATACGCCGTATGGCGGAGTGGCAAAAGATAAAAGGCCTGCAATCTTTTGTGGGGGGCGAGGTGACCGGCTTTGACCCGCAAAGAATTCCAAGGCCGGCCAGGAGGACCATGGGGAAACTGGCGATCATGGCTACCATCGCCTCTGATGACGCTGTGCGCGACGCGGGGCTGGCTCCGGAATACCTCCGCTCCGGCAGGGCGGGGCTGTCGATCGGGTCCACTACAGGAAGCCCACAAAGTATGAGCGAGTCCTTTTCCGACTTGGCGCTTAAAGGAGGCATAGAGGGGCAGATGGGTACTTCCTTTATGAAGGTTATGGGCCATTCTGCCGCTGCCAACGCCGCGGTGCACCTGGGAATAACCGGCTGCGTTTATTCCCCCACGGCGGCCTGCGCCTCCTCCGCGCAGGCGATCGGGCTTGGCTATGATCTGATCCGGCACGGCCAGCAGGAGGTTATGATCTGCGGCGGAGCGGAGGAACTTCACGCAACCACCGCTGGGACATTCGATATCGTTCACGCGGCCTCCAGGGCGTATAATGAATCCCCTGACAAAACGCCGCGGCCGTTCGATGCCGCGCGGGACGGCCTTGCGGTCAGCGAAGGGGCGGCTATCATGGTCCTGGAAGACCGCGAACGCGCTCTCTCGCGCAATGCCTGCATATATGCCGAAATACTGGGTTTTGCCACCTGTTGCGACGGGGCGCACATTGCCATGCCTTCCGGCGAAGGTATGCTCCGCTGTATGCGCAGTTCGTTGATTTCGGCCGGCCTTGAGCCGGGGGATATTGATTATATAAATGCCCATGCGACAGGAACCCAGATAGGAGATGCCACAGAATCCCAGGGCATTAAAGAGATTTTTGGCGGCCTGGTCCCGGTGAGCAGTTCTAAGGGGCATGTGGGACATACTATCGGGGCGTGCGGCTCCATGGAGGCCATCTTCTCTATTTTAATGATGAGAGAAGGCTTTCTCGCTCCAACATTAAACCTTGAGCACATCAGCGAGGACTGTTCCGGCATTAACCATCTTCAGCAGACGGTTACTGTCCAGGCCGGCAAAATTTTGTCTAACAGTTTTGCCTTCGGCGGGATCAATGCCTCTTTGATACTTGGAAATACCGGACGCTGACACAAATCAGGCAAAAATATTTACCCGGGAGAAAACAATGAGCACTACGGATAAGCAGGCAGCCCTGGTAACAGGGGGAAGCATGGGAATAGGCAGAGCCATTGCCCTTTCCCTGGCAAAGGACGGGTTTCATGTGGTGGTAAATTGCCGAAAAGCAGGCAAGGCTTCGCAAGAGGTCCTGGAAGAAATAAAAAAAGCGGGAGGTTCCGCGGAACTTCTTTGCTTCGATGTGTCTAAAAAAGAAGCCGGCGGTGTGGTAAGCGCCTGGATAGAAGCTCACGGCCCTTTCCACGCACTTATCAATAATGCCGGAATCCGCGCGGATTCGTTGCTGGTCTGGATGAAAGATGAGGAATGGCAGAGCGTTATTGACACTAATCTTAACGGTTTCTATAATATTACCCGTCCCGTTATCAAGGAAATGCTGTTGGGAAGGAAAGGCCGGGTAGTTAATATCGTTTCTACCGCCGGACAGGCGGGGCTGGCGGGACAGGTTAATTATTCAGCGGCCAAGGCCGGGCTTATCGGCGCCACAAAAGCGCTTGCGGCCGAGGTCGCTAAGCGCGGCGTAACAGTAAATGCCGTGGCTCCGGGTTTTATCGCTACAACCATGTTGGACGGTCTCCCTCTTGACCAGGTTATTAAAAGAATTCCCGCGGGAAGGCTTGGAACTCCCGCGGAGGTGGCGGCAGTGGTTTCTTTTTTATGCTCCCCTTCCGCGGGGTACATAACGGGAGCGGTTATTCCCGTGAACGGCGGGATTTACATGTAGCGGGTATCGGACAGCGAGCGCAATGACAGACAATCTTAAACGACAGGTTGCGGTTACGGGTATAGGCATCATCTCCTCCATAGGCGTGACAGCCGCCGAGGTCAGCGACTCTCTTCGCCTGGGGCGTTCAGGGATAGTAATGGACCCTGAGCGCAAGAGCCTTGGCTTCCGTTCCGGGTTAACCGGGAAAGTAAAGGTTGTTAATCCCGCCGCTTACGGGCTTGACAATAAGGCCCTTAGAACGATGGGAGAGCCCGCCTTATACGGCCATTGCGCGGCCACCGATGCCGTAGCGGGCGCGGCGCTTTCACCTGAATTGCTCGGTTCCGGGCGCTGCGGCCTTGTTTTTGGAAACGACAGCTGTATTCGTTCAGCGGCCGAAGCCGTGGATATTCTGCGCAAGGAAAAGGGAACCCGTTTTGTGGGAAGCGGACGCGTTTTCCAGGGGATGAATTCGTCGGTAACCATGAACCTCGGGGTCCGGCTCGGTATCCGCGGAGCCTGTTGGACGCTGAGCGCCGCCTGTGCCAGCGGGGCTCATGCCGTTGGGCAGGGGGTCATGCTCATCCGCTCAGGCCTTCAGGATGTTGTGGTTACCGGGGGAGCGCAGGAAACCGGATGGGAGTCCATGGTGGCTTTTGACGCTCTTAATGCCTTTTCTTTGCGGGAAGACGCGCCACAAAAAGCTTCCCGCCCGTTTGACCGCGGAAGGGATGGCCTTGTCCCCAGCGGCGGCGGGGCCTGTCTTGTGCTGGAGGATCTGGAACATGCGCTTAAGCGCAAGGCCCCCATACGCGCTGTTATCCGGGGCTACGGTTTTTCCTCTGATGGTAAACACCTGTCCGTCCCAAGCAGTGAAGGTTCGGAGCGGGCTGTGCGGCAGGCATTGGACGACGCGGGAATAGCTCCGGAAATGGTCGGTTATATAAACGCCCATGCCACCTCAACTCCGATCGGAGATGCCGCTGAAGCAAAAATGATCAACCGCGTTTTCGGGACGGCGGTTCCCGTTTCATCAACAAAGTCCATGACCGGCCACGAATGCTGGATGGCGGGAGCCAGCGAGCTTATTTATTGCATACTTATGGCGGAGGGCGGCTTCATCGCCCCAAATATTAACTTTGAAGAGGCTGATCCGGATTGCGCCGGAATTAATGTAGTGAGCAAGACCCATACCGGCAAAGTCCGCTATGTTCTTTCAAATTCCTTCGGATTCGGAGGGACTAACGCCGCTATAATTTTGGATTTTGATATAAATAGAATTCGAGGAGAGTTATGACACGAGAACAACTTGCTTCTGAAATCAACGCCGTTCTGGCGGCGCAGTTCGAACTGAAGCCGGAGAGCCTGCAGGACCCGGAAACCAAACTTAACGATGACCTCGGCCTGGACAGTCTGGATGCCATTGACCTTGTGGTCACCATGGAAAAGAAGTTCGGATGCAGAATCCTGGAGGCGGAAGCCAGGGAAGTGCGCACCCTCAGCCAGCTGTACGACTGCGTTCACAAAGCGAAGTCTCCTTAAATATAAATGCCGGAGACATCGCATGAACGCAGCCGGGCCTGGACAGGCCGGACAAGAGGCGGATATACTGGGAACTGGGTATTCATCAAGGTCCTGCGGTTTCTGGGCCTTCATGCGGCCTACCTTCTTCTGGTTCCTGTCGCTTTTTATTTCGTTTTTTTCGCGCCCGTAGCTTTAAAGGCTTCGGTGGATTATCTGCGGCGGCGCTTTAAATGCGGTCTGCCTCTCTGTCTTATTTACTCCTACCGCCATTTCTTCTGCTTCGGCCAGGTACTGCTTGACCGCTTTGCAATCGCGGAAAATCCCGGACGGTTCAAAGTGCGGGAGCAGGGCCTTTCCCATATTCTTGATTCAGTCAGTGAGCACAAAGGTTTAGTCCTTTTAAGCGCGCATGCCGGCGGTTGGGAAGCGGCAATGGCCCTTTTAGGTAAAAGCAATATCCCTGTCAATGTGGTTATGTTTGAGGGCGAAGAGGAAAAAATCCGCAGGCTTATTGATAAGTCCGCGCATAGGGGCCAGATACGGATTCTCAGCGTTAGCGGATCGCCTGAAGACAGTCTGGCTATCGTAGAAACCCTGAACAGGGGAGAGGTGGTTGCGATGCATGGCGATAGAACTGTCGGGGGGAGAACAATAAAACTGCCTTTCCTCGGAGCTCCGGCCGACTTTCCCCTATGGCCATATGCCGTAGCGGCGGCGGCCAATGCCCCGCTTATTCATGCGTTTGCGGCAAGAACCGGCACATACAGCTACCGGTTTAAAGCCTGGCCGGCGGTAAATCCCAGGCTGGAAAGAAGCGGGACGGAAAAGGATCCGCTGCGGAAATGCGCGCTGGATTTTGTTTTACACCTGGAACAATTCATAGCCGAATATCCTTTTCAGTGGTTTAATTTTTATCCGTTCTGGAAATAATTATGTACGAAAAGCGGATGCTGCTGATTTCTGCCAACACTGAGGGTTCCCCTTATCCGGTCTATCCATTGGCGCTGCCGAGGCTTGCCGCGGCTTTAAAAAGCCGGGGCTACCTGGTTTCCCAGTACGATATGCTAAGCGGTTCAATTCCGGAACTGGAACTGAAAATACAACTGGGGAATCCGGATCTTATCGGGTTGTCTCTGCGCAACATAGACAATATTGATTCCTGCGCTCAGAAATCGTATATCAGCGGGTATTCCGACCTGGTTTCGCGGATCAGAGCATGCTCAAAGGCCCCTGTTGTGCTGGGAGGAAGCGGCTTCTCTATTTTCCCGGAACAGCTGATGAGCTGTCTGGGAGCGGATTATGGAATCGCCGGGCGTGGCGAAGAAATTCTGTGCTATCTGGCCGACTGCGTTTCGGAAGGACGGGAACCTTGCGACCTGAAACACCTTTATTCAAAAAACAAACCGGATGACAAGGCCCGGCGCCCTGTAACCTGGCCGGTTTCAGGCGTTAATCCGGCGGAGCACAAAAAAGAAATGCTGCAGTATTACTGGCGGCGCTCGGGCATGATAGGAGTTCAGACGAAAACGGGCTGTCCATTAAATTGTGTGTACTGCACCTACCCATTGATAGAGGGGGGGGAAACGTGTTTCTTTAAAACCGCCTCCGTGGTGAATGAGATAGAGCGTCTGTGGAAAGATTTCGGGGTGGAATATGTTTTTTTTGTGGACTCTGTTTTCAACATGAAACGGGAACGCGAGCTTGAACTGGCTGAAGCTTTGATAAAACGGAAGGTGAAAGTAAGCTGGGGGGCATTTTTTTCGCCTTTAGGAATAGACGGGCAATACCTGAAAACGCTGAAGCGCTCCGGACTGACGCATATTGAGCTGGGCTCGGATTCGTTTTCCGACAAGGTGCTGGCGGATTACAGGAAAAATTTCCGCTACAGTGATATTTTAAAAACCAGCCAGGAAGCATTCAAAGCCGGCATTCCCACCGCGCACTACCTGATATTCGGGGGGCCCGGTGAAAGCGTTGAAACCATAAAAGACACCTTTGACAAGTCCCGTAAACACCGGCTGACGACGTTTTTTGCCGCGCTGGGCATGCGTGTTTATCCCGGGACCGAAATGGCCCGCATAGCGCGTTCTGAAGGCCTTGCGCAGCGGGCGGAATGCGGGCTTGATCCTGTATTCTATTATGCACGGGGACTCGACGCCGGATTTCTTGAACAGGTTGTTAAGAATGAAGTTGGAACCGCGGCCAACTGGGTTCTGCCTGGGAACGATATAAAAAATAACAAGGCGATGCAGCGCCTGCGCGGCCTGGGGAAAAGCGGTCCCCTATGGGAATATCTCTGCCGATGAACTATAATAATTCCTATGGCGCTTAAACCGGAAGATATCCCAGTTCAGGAGCTCCTGCCTCATCGCTGGCCGGCGATCATGATAGACGCTCTTTTGGAGGCCTGCCCTGAACGCGGGGTTGCCGCAAAGACATTCCGGCGACAGGATTACGGGCTTGACGGGGATGCCGTCTGCGAATCGGCGCTTGTGGAATGCGTGGCACAGACTACCGCCGCTTTCTTCGGCTATAACTGCCGCTCAAAACCCGGGGGATCAGGGCTGGGCTTTCTTGCGGGCTTGTCGTCTTTTTCTTTCAGCCGCCGGGCCAGAGTGAATGAACCGCTAGTGATCGAAGCGCAAGTCATCAGAGCTTTAGGGCCCATGTTTATAGTAAAGGGAAGAGTCCTGGCCGGACAGGAGTCTGTCGCCGAGGGGGAAATTAAGATTTACCTGCAAAATGAAAAAGTATAGTCATCGCGCATAATGGAGTATTTTATGGAAGACCTGATAAAAGAACTTAAACAGCGAATTGTCGAAAACCTGAAGCTGGAGATCAGCCCGGATGAAATTGATTCCGACGCGCCCCTGTTCGGAGATGGGCTTGGGCTGGATTCCATAGACGTGCTGGAGCTGGTGGTCATTGTAGACAGGTTTTACGGAATTAAAATCGTGAACATGGACGAAGGCCGGGTAGCTTTGGCCTCAGTGCGCAGCATCGCCGAATATATCACGAAAAAAAAATCCGCCAAATGAAGAGGGAAGTTGTCGTTACGGGCGTCGGGATCATTTCCGCGGCCGGATCTTCTGCCGCGGAAACCTGGCAGGCCCTTAAAGCGGGGAAAAGCGGGTTGTCCCCTTTCTCGCTTCTTCCCTCAGCCAGGTATGCGGGTATTCCTGTGGGACAGCTTCCGGCGGAGCTGTCTTCATTAAGCGGCCTTGAACGCGCCTCCCGCCCCGACCATCTGGCGGTGATAGCGGCCAGGCAGGCGTTCAAACAAAGCTTTCCCGGCGCCGGCCTCCCGCAGCCGGAAAAAACCGGCGTGATCCTGGGCGCCTGCGTAGGCGGGATGGCTGAAAGCGAACTTTTTCTCCAACGCCTGCTGCTTGAGGGCGTTCAGGATACCGGGCTGTTGCGCTTTCACGAGTGCGCTTCTTCCGCCGAAGCGGTCGCCGGAAACCTCGGCCTTTTCGGCCCCTGTGAAACGATCTCCACCGCCTGTTCCTCCGGCTCAAACGCAATTTGCCTCGCTGCCGACATGATCCTTTCGGATGAAGCCGATATAATGTTTGCCGGCGGAACTGATTCGCTGAGCCGCCTTACGGTAAACGGCTTCGGCTCGCTCCTGCTGATAGATCCGGAAGGCTGCCGCCCTTTTGATGAGGAAAGAAAAGGGATGTCTTTGGGCGAGGGCGCCGCTGTGCTGGTAATGGAAAGCGGCGAATCAGCCGGACGGAGGAATGCCCGCGTTCTCGCCCGACTTTCCGGCTGGGCCAACACCTGCGACGCTTACCACGCCACAGCCCCAGCTCCGGAGGGGGACGGAATTCAGCGGGCTATCCGCGGCGCGCTGCGCAATGCCGGGCTTTCCCCGGAAGATATCCACTATATCAATGCTCACGGGACCGCCACAGTGGAAAATGACCGCGCCGAGGCGGCGGCTATAAGGTCGGTTTTCGGCGAGCATACTCCCCCTGTTTCCTCCACAAAAAGAGTTTTTGGCCACACCTTCGCCGCGGCCGGAGCTATAGAAGCGATAGTTTGCATTCTGGCCATGGAAAACCAGGCTATTCCGCCAAATGCCGGCCTGCATCGGCCTGACCCGGCTTGTCCTGTCAGGATACAGCGCAGCCTGGAGAGTGCCGACATTTACCGCGCTATGAGCCTTTCGCTGGGGTTTGGCGGGAACAACAACTGTCTGATTTTAGAATCGCCGGGGAAAAATAGTGAATAATATAGAAATAACAAATATCGGCCTGGTAAGCCCGGCGGGCAATACCCCGGAAGATGTTCTGTCCGCGGCGGCAGTTCCTCCAGCGCCGGCGAAGCTAAGCTTTCCCGGCAGGAAGGAATTAAGCGGCGCCGCCGGCTTCCGCTGTGATTTATCTGAAGCGCGCGGTATTCTGGGCCTGATGAAAATGCGCCGTCTGGGCCGGCTTCAGGTAATGAGCCTGCTTGCCGCCAGGAAGACTTTGCTATCCGCTGAGAGTAAGGAAGGCTGTGCGGATACTGGCGTTTATGTGGGGACCGGACTTGGTTCGCTGGGGGAAACCGCGGCTTTTCTTGAGAACATGGTAGAGCAGGGGGAAAATTTTCCGAAGCCGGCAAGTTTTATAAATTCCGTCCATAACGCGGTGGCTTCCAGCCTGGCGCTGGAATTCTCCCTTAAAGGTGAGAATATTACAGTGGCGCACAGGGAAATCTCTTTTGATGCCGCGCTCTGGCATGCGTTGTCGGGGCTAAGGCAGGGCAGGGTAAAGCGCGCGGTTGTCTGCGGCGCCGATGAATTAAATTATTACCATGTACTAGCCGGGTCAGGCAAAGGCCTCTGGAAAAAAGAAGGAGAGCCTTTCAAGCCGCTGGCGCCGGAAAATTCGCGCGGAACAGTTCCCGGGGAGGGCGCGGCTGTCTGTGTGCTGTCTGCCGGCGGACATACAGGCGGCAATGAATCCCCCGTGAAAGTGCTTGGCGTCAAATTCGGAAGATACCGGCGGGATAGCAGTACCTATATTGATCCGCGTGAGGCCGGTGATTTTCTTGCGCTGCTTATGGACAGCTCCGGGATCAAGGCGGCGGAAGTGGATCTTCTGCTCTCAGGCGCGGACGGAGATAGCGGGCTTGACAGCGCTTATCTCGGGGCCGGGGATGAACTGGCGCGCCGGGCCGGCAGAGTTATACCGCAGGGAACCTACAAACAGCTTTGCGGCGATTATCGGGCCGCCTCCGGTTTTGGCTTTGTTCTGGCCGCGCTGATCCTGCGTGACGGCCGGATTCCCGCGGGGCTTTTCATGGGAAGGGGAAATGTCGTGGACAGCCCTGTAAAAACGATCTTACTGTACACCATTTCCCGCTCGGGAGTGCATAGCGGGTGCGTAATAAAAAAAGGATAAAGATGAAACCGAAAATGTTCGGGCAACAGAAGTTATTCCTTTTAGGCGCTTTGGCTTTTCTACCTCTATTCGCGGGGTTAATACCGGCATATGCGTCGCAATCCCTCAGCGAAAAAAAACTTGTGCCCGCGCAGCGGGAGGATTTCCTGCGCCGTCTGGAAGTAAATCTTAAAGCTTCGCGGACCCTCCAGGCGGAATTTGTGCAGGAAAAACATCTTTCAATATTCCAGGATGTGCTTGTGTCCAGCGGATCGTTCGCTTTCGCCGCCCCTTCCCGTCTGCGGTGGGAAATAACAGAACCCTTTCACTCGCTCCTGGTAATGAACGGGCGTGAACTTGCGAAATACGATTTTTTCAAGGGAAAACCCCGCCGCCTTAAATTGCCGGCCGCGGACATCCTTTATGAGGTGCTAAACCAGATCGCCGGCCTGCATCAGGGGAAATTCGGCGAGCAGGCGGAAAACTATGAACTGGAAATTTATGTGGGCGAGGCGGCGCGCCTGGTCCTTACCCCCAAAAGCAAAAAGCTGAGGCAATTTATCCCGGGAATAGAAATGAAATTCTCAGACGCCCTGAACAGCGTTAAATCTGTTATGATCCGTGAAGGTGACAGCGATTTCACAGTGATTGTTTTTGAGAATGTCCGCCTTAACCCTGAACTTCCCGACAGTCTCTTTGCCGCGGAGCTTAAATGAAGCGAAACAGACTCCGGGCCTTGCTGGTATTGCCCTGCATTCTCGGCGCCTGCGGCGCTCCCCGTATTGCGGGAGTTCCGGTTGAGGATCCTGTTCTTGTAGCCGGGCTTAGAAAGCGGGTAGAAGCGCCCTATCCGGCGAGCTTTCGGGCACAGCACAGGGTTACGCTCACTTTTCGCGGGAAACAATTTGATTTTACGGGTTATCTGCTGGTAAGGCGTCCGGGAACATGGCGGGCGATGGCTTTCGGTGAATTCGGCGGCAGCTTATTTGATATCGCGGCTTTTCCCGGAAGGGGTTTGCGGATAATAAAGAACCCGGGGGCGATCCGGGAACGCTGGCTGACCGGGCCGGCGGCGGACATTATTAAAATTCTCTACCTGCCTCCCGAAGGGGAGCCGGTTTCAGTTTCCAAAACACCTTCTTCAATAGTTTTGGCGTACTTTCGGGGAACCGGGGCATTGGAATTCGGTTTTCCGGGCGGTGAAAGCGGTTTGGCTGAAAGCCGGTTTAGCGTAAGCAGAGGTGGCGCGGTTTACGACATAGTGTATTCGGATTACGCGGAGTTTGCAGGATTAGAGCAAAAAGTGCCGCGGCATATCGTTGTTGAGAACAAGAGGATGCAATTAAGGCTTGACATGGATCTGATAAAGTTTGAGCCGATGGAAATACCTGAAAACTATTTTGCCATATGAATACCCTGAAACATGACGCAGCAGCGGGGCTTAAAGATTTCGCAAGCCCCCGGAAGGGCGAGATAGAGGCGGTCTTTCTTTTTCCGTCGGAATTGGCTGTCTTTTCCGGGCATTTTCCCGGCAGACCCATTGTGCCCGGCATATTGGAACTGGAAATGGTCCGCGCCGTAATGGAGCGGTTTACAGGGGCCGCCCTGCGCTTAGTGTCCGTGGAAAAAGCTAAGTTCCTCCGGGAGGTTAAACCGGGCGACAGGATACTGCTCAGCCTGAGTTTTACCTCTTCCGGGGGGCGTTTTTCTGTTAAGGGGAAATCGTCGGTGGGAGAAGAAAAAGCCGCTCAAATAGAGCTGACGCTGGAGAGCGAAAAGGTAAACATCCCATAACTAAATAGGGGGCACTGAAAAAGTCATTTTTATTTAAAGTC
>DMES01000019.1:30411-43738 GCA_003450815.1 Elusimicrobiota bacterium
GGTCTGCTGGACTTTTTCAGCAGACCCTAAATGTGCGCGATAATGCCCAGTGAAATGTTCCGTTCCCTTTTATCGTAAAACTGTCCGAGCCGGGAATATCCGTTATAAAATTCCAGTATCAGCTTCTGTGAAAAAATCCGATTTGTTTCTTTGCCCAGTCTGATCCCGAATTGCACATTGACATCCATGTTCCAGGCATGCTCCTCATTGCATTTAAAATTTGAATTTGCAAAGAACCGGCCGCCAATAAATCTGAAAGGGATCGCTACATTATATTGCAGCGCCAGCCTGCCGCGGGGTGCAACAGGGTCTTTACGCAGAATATAATGCGCTCCGTAGGCATGTCTGACAGCCCCGGATAAAGTCCCGTAATAAAGCAGCCGCACTACTTCCCGCGAATAATTTATCCGGCGGTAATGATAGGTGGCGGTATCTAAGATCGCTTCATCACCCAGATGGGAGCTCTTATGGAAAAGATAAACCTCCATATCTCCGGGCAAACTAAATGGCTTTCTGATAACCAGATTAAGCCCGCCTGTATAATCGGCGTTCAGAAGGTCAAAAGATTTTGAATTGACCGCAAACCTGGACCTGAAATCTCCGAGCACATTTACGCCGGCGCGCTCCTCCGCGCCGTCATTGGCGCTGAGCAGAGGCACCGCCCCGCCAATGCCGATATCCCAAAAGATCATTTGATTGAAATATTCGCCCAGGCTATGTGTGAATAGGGTCCGGATTAACGGCTGGTCGGGGTCTGAAACAAGCATCTCGCTCTTTTTAGCGCTAAAAAACTCATATTCATATGCCTGGCATTGGCATGTCAGCGCTGAAATAATAAGTCCCAAGGAAAAAAATCGCATCATAAAATCGGGTCCTGTAAAAGTTCTTCCAGGCTGACGAGTGAATACCCGAGCGCCTGAAAGTGTTTAATTACTCCGGTCGCGGCAGCCGCGAGATTTTCAGGGGAAGCCCCGCCGTCATGAAGCAATACGATGCTGCCGTCGCGGGCCGCGCCGGCGATCCTGGCCACGGTGACTTTCGCCGGGGTTCCCCGGTCATAGGGGCGGACATCCCAACCGATCAGCTTCAGGCCTGTTGCGCGCAGGACCGGCCCCAGGTGTGGATTTGTGAGGCCCATAGGGCTGCGGTAATACTTCGGGCTGATCCCTGAAAGGTCTTTGATGACCTGCTGGGTGCGCAGTATCTCCGTTTTGAGAGGGCCTCCTGCAAGGAAGTTCGTCCACCATTTATGTCTATAGGAATGGTTGCCAAGCGTATGGCCCTCAGCCACGATCCGCCTGAGAATTTCTTCGTGCGCGTGTGCGTGTTCGCCTGTGCAAAAAAAGGTCGCGCGCGCTTTATGCTTTTTCAGGACCTCAAGCAGGGCAGGCGTTGCCTCAGCGTCGGGCCCGTCGTCAAATGTTAAAGCTATCCTTTTCTTGCCGGGCTTTCCGCGGCAGACCGACTTACAGAAATAATTCATCTTAATCGCAAAACCCCCCGCCGCTGATATCGCCAAATAGCCCAAAAATAAAGATCCGGCGCACCACCACCGGGCCGGCCCGTCCAGAAGGGCTGCCGCCCCGGCAATCCCGGCGGTGGTTACGGCTGTCGCGTAATAAAATAATGTCATTGTAAAAATATATAGAGCGCCTGAATATCAGAAACTATTTCGCCTGCGCCTCCGCCAGGCGCAGCAACAGCCGGGGACCGGCGCTTATGTCCCAGTTGAAACTGTTTTGTAAAACCACTACCGCGGTGCGATGCTTAACATCAAGGCCAAGGTAGGTCGAGTAACCGGCAACAAAACCGATCTGGCGGGTTATCTTGAGGCCTCCGGCATCATCCACATTCCAGGCAATTGCGGGCGCGGCTTTCAATTGCTCAAAGCGCACAAGCAGGGTGTCCGGCAATGCTGCGCTGAGCGCCTGATTTTCAACGGGATTTAAATGAGCGGAAGCATAGGTGAGCAGGTCTTCGGCGGTGGAATAAAGTCCCGCCGAGCCGCGCATAATATCGGTGAAGTCCCAGTCTGTCGTTGGCCGTCCGCGTCGTCTGAATTTCGGCTGGTCGCCGGTGTAACCATGCGCGCGGCCGGCAAAGCCCGGCAGGTTTTCCGGCACATAGCCTGTGTTTTTTAACCCCAGGGGATTAACCATGTATTCCTGCAGCAGAGCGTCCACCTTTTTGCCGGTGCGCAGCTCCAGCACATAACCCAGCAGGGCATAGCCCATGCTGGAATAGCGCACCTTAACCGCATGGGGCGCATTAAAATCCGCCAGATAGTTTATTAAAAAAGCGCGGTCGAAATGACGATAAAAACTTTTGCCGGTAAACGAATATTGGATGACATACCGCAAGGTTTGCAGGGTCATAGGCTGACGCGGCAGGCCGGAAGTATGTGTGGCCAGCTGCAGCAGGGTTATTTTTTTGGCGTCGTCGCTTAAGGGGATGCCGGCGGGCAGCAGCTTATACAGCGGATCGTCCCATGACAGCGTGCCGTTACGCACTAATTGCGCCGCAATGGCGCCCAGGAATCCTTTGCTGACCGAGCCTATAGCGAACAGCGTATTGCCGTCAGGCTTGCTGCCGTTTGCCAGGGCAGTTACGCCATAGCCATAAAAATGTCTGCTGCCATCCGGCAGGAGCACCCCGACAACTATGCCGGGGGTTCGCTTGCCGTCCACCAGCGGCTGCGCCAGTGAGTCGACTTCGGTTTTCAGATCGCAGCCTCCGGCAATAATGTCCGTTGTTTGCGCGCCGGCGGCTACAGGTTGTGTCAGCGTTCCGGCTGCGGCTTTCGGCTCGCAACTGTGCGTGTAGCGCATGATTTGCGGATCGCGCGTGCCCAGCCCCATTTTGTTATAGGTGCTGCACCCGCCCAGCAGGAAGACCGCCGGGCCGCATAGCAAGCAGCAACGCAACGCGATTGCCAGCGCCTGTACACAGCAGCTGTTGGCTGGCGTTGTTCGCGCTTTGCCTGGACTCGGTATACAAGGACCTCCTTAATTTTTTATATTAAATGGCGACTTGGATATTTTAACAATTTAGCGTGTACATGAATCCATCCCAAATTCGCGTGCGTATAATTGCTAAAATCTCGTTTAGCTTATGGCTGGAAATCTGGTCTACCTAGTTACTATGGCCGGGTGTGGAAAACGCTTTTCCGATGCCGGGTATTCCCTGCCCAAGTACCTTCTTAAAGTCGGTAACCGTACGCTTTTTGAGCTGGCATTGTCGTCTCTGCCGCTGGAACTGGGCGCAAAAATAATTTTTGTGGCGCTTAAAGAACACACCAGGCTGCTGGACCTGCGCGCGTTGGCCTGCGACACGCTGCGCAAACTGGGAGCCCCCGGCCTGAAAAATGAATTACTGCTTCTGGATTCGCCCACCGGCGGGCAGGCGCTGACGGCGCTTGCGGCGCGCGGCCTTGTTGCGGAAAACGACCAACTGGCGATCTTCAATATTGACACTTATTTCCGGTCGCGGATACTGAAAACCGATCTTGAGTCGGCCGGAGCCGGCGGTTCGGACGGGGTGATAGGTTCTTTTAAGCTTCCCGGCCGGGATGAAAAATGGAGCTTTGCCCTTACCGGCCCGGACGGCAGGGTCATAAAAACAGCGGAAAAAGAGCGGATTTCCGACAACGCGCTTACAGGCTTTTATCATTTCAGCCGTGCCGGGGATTTTTTTGAGGCTGCTGCTGCCGCGTACAAGTCCGGCAGTGCGGTTAAAGGCGAATATTATGTGGCTCCGCTTTATAACGCCCTTATAAAGCAAGGGCGCCGGTTCTCGCTTTCCGAAGCGGAGTTGCTGGTGCCGCTCGGCGTTCCGGCAGAGGTGGAAGCGGCCAGCCTGGCCTGGCCCGGTGGATTGCCATGACGCGGGACGGAATTTCTTTTTCACTGGTAGTTCCCTGCTACAACGAGGCGGCGGGTTTGGAATCGCTGCTGAATTCTTTCTCGCCCGTTCTGGCCTCTTATAAAAACGCCGAAGTGATAATAGTGGATAACGGTTCAACTGACGGAACCCCTGCGGAGATTGAACGGCTGTCAGGCCGGTATCCTTTTGCCAGGTTTGAACATATGGAGGTTAATAGCGGCTATGGGCGCGGGATTTTGAAGGGGCTTGAAACAGCGAAAGGTGATTATGTGGGCTGGTCTCACGGAGACCTGCAGTACGACTCGCGTTCGGTAGGCGCGGCTTTGGATATAGCCTTAGCGGCAGCAGGCGCGGCTGAAAAGCTTTTTATAAAGGGCAGGCGGACCGGGCGCGCGGCAGCGGAGGTGTTTTTTACAAGCGCCATGGCCCTGGCTGCACGCCTCATTCTCGGGCTGGACCTTTCGGATATCAACGGCCAGCCCACGCTGTTCCACAGGTCCCTTTTAGAACGCTGGAAAAATCCCCCGCCGGATTTCACTCTTGACCTATACGCTTACGCGTGGGCACTGAAGGCGGGCTTCAAGATAGCGCGTTTTCCGACCGCGCTTAGAGCCCGACGCCACGGCTCTTCCAGTTGGAATAAAGGTCTTCTGGCACGGCTGAGGGTTTCGCGTGCGGTGCTGGCTTTAAGCCTTGTTCTGCGCAAGGAGCTGCGCTGAATGGACTTCCTGCTGAAACTGGAATACGCGGTCACGCTCGCCTGCTGGGGAGCGGCTTTGTGGCTTTTCTCGCGCTCTTTTCTTTCTCCCTTTTTACGACGCAAAGGATTGTTCCGGGCAGCGTTCTTTTTCACGGCGCTGACTATTTACCTGTTTTACGGCTGGGCCAAAACGCCCCTGCGGAGCGGTTATGACAACGAACATGACTTTCAATATCTTTCGGTTTCATTTTTTAAGGCCGGTTCGGCGCATGAAGTAATGAGCGTAAAGGAGGCCTCTCCCCTTTTCACCGACGCGGCCGTGGACCTGATCAGCGGGCATTCGCTTAAGGCTGTTATCTGGAAGAACAGGGCGCTTTTTTTAGCCTCGGTCTGGCTGCTCTTTTCAGCCCTTTTGCTTTGCGGGCTGGGGCTGGACTCCGCGCTGGCGGGGGCTGGCCTTCTGGGCTTTAATTTTCTTGGGCTGCTTAATTCCAATTCTTTTTCCACCACTTCGGCCAACCTTTTTATTTTCACGCTGGCTTTGTACGCTCTGGCTCCGTTTCTTAATGAAGAAAGCCGTACGGAAGAGTCCCGCGGCGCTCAGGGCGCGGGCCGGCGCCTGGGCCTGCTCGCCTGCGGCTGGCTGCTGCTTACCGCCCGTTATGAGCTGTTTATAGCCCTTTGCGCAATTTGCGTGCCGCTGCTTGCCTGCGGGCGGCTGAAAGGCCTTTATGCGCGTAAATCCGCCTGGCCGGCTTTATTAGTTTTTCTGACGCTTTGCGCGGCCTGGGGCATCCGTCTTTGTCTGACGAACGCTTATAACGGTCCGACTCTTTTTACGCCTTTCAGAAATTTCGCCTATCAGCTTGGTGCGAGGAACCTCGGCATGGTTATGCCTTTCTTTTCTGGCGCTGTTTTATCTCTTGCAGCGGGGGCTTTTACGCTTATTCTTTGTGCGGCGTTTTTAGAAAAGGGTCGGCGGTCTTTTTACTTCGGCGCGGCCGCATCGCTTTTTGCGTGGCTGGCTTTTTTTTCAATTATTTTCATCCCGATCGACCTCTACCCCCTGCATTTTATGAGGCATCAGCTTTATTTTTTTGTTCCCTGTGCAATCTTGGGAGCTTTTGCCTGGGAGGCTGGGACCGGGTTGGCGAGAACAGGGGCTTCGCGCTTGTTTTTTCTTGTCTTATGTGCGGGCCTGGCTGTTTACGCTTTTTTCAACTTCCGCTGCGCTGTCTCACTTAATGGGGAGCTTCGCACTAACGACAGGGAATGGCAGCTGCTGGAGGAGGCGCGGGGGAAATGGCCGCCCAATACCGCGCTGGTGTACCCGGAAGGCGACAACCGGTCCGCGCTATTTGAGAAGTACTTCCCGTTGCTGGACGGATGTGGGGGGCCTCCCGGTCAGAAATTTATTAAATATCTCCCGCCGTCGGCCTTTATTTTTAAAAAGAAAGCCGTGATCTGCAGTGACAGCTACAGCCCGGGGGAGAATAACTACATGCCTGCCGGTTCGCGGCCCTGGCTGGAACGAACTTTTTCCCACCGGTTCTATACTATGTGGGATGATGAAACCCGGAAGCCGGTGGTTTTGAGGTTTGGCTTTTACCACGCGGATTCAGGCGCAGATAAAGCTTGGATATTTGAGCGCAAAGCCTCATGTCTTATACGGGCAGGTCTCAATAAAGAGGCCCGCTCCATTTTGCAGGAGGCCGTTAAAGCCGACCCGGACTGCGGGCCGTGCAGGTATGGCCTGGCGGCTGCCTCGCTGTTCTCCGGCCGGACTACGGCTGCTGAGGAGCTTGGCGCGGCCTTTAAGCTGGACCCGTCCTGCGCTGGTACGCACTATGTGAAAGCCTTCCTTTCCATCCTCAACGGCGATAATGTGGCGGCGGACAGGGAACTGGACGCTATGATGTCGCAGAAGCTGGAAAGGCGGGCTTACGAACTGGCGGCCGATCTGAAGTTCGGGTTCGTTGCGGCGGGAGGTTCTGGAACCTTATCGCGAAAGGGGTACGGGCCTGCCGCAAAATAATATCTTTTACTTTCCCGCAAGCAGGGCTAGCACTATGAACTGTGTGTCAATCAGGGTCTCGGAAGTAATGCGCTCCGGGATTTTACTGAAGTAGAAAAATATTATCAGGGCCAGATAATAGAATAAACCGGTGGCAAGCGCCGAGGCCAGTTCCGGCTTCCAGGCCATGCCTTTAAGTATCAGTAATATGCTTTCAAGGAACAGAAATATGGCAAATACCGCCAGGTAAGTAAGCCTGGGCCCCGCCGCCTTGTAAAAATTTTCTTTGCCCACTATCATATCGCTGTGCGCGTGGCTTACCCCGAAAAGCACCGAGCGCGTAAATACCAGAAGTGCGGCAAACACCACGGCCAGATGCGTGGAGCGGTAGAGGATGGTCCCGTGCCAGAGCCCCGGCAGATAAGCGCACATAAACCCCCAGCCCAGGGCAGTTACAATGTCTTTTGAGGCGGGGAAATTGGCGAATTTTTCAAAACCAAGAGGCAGTTTATAAGGATACAGCATTCCCACAAACCAGAAAAAAGCGGCCATGAAAAGCACTTTAATACCAAGCGCGGCCGACAAAAATACCGCCAGCGCCCCCGCTAAAAACGCGGCGAATTTAGACACGGTCTTGAAGCGGATAAAAAGCAGGTGTTTTGCCCTGTCCGGCTCCGAGGCGCCTTTTTCCTCGGCGCGGTTAACCATGTGCAGGCTGAGCGCGAAAAGCCCGGCCATCAGCAAAAGTTTTTTTGAAACCGGCACGCCTTCAAGGCGCATGCAAACAAAAGTAAGCGCCGCCGCGGCTATGGCCGTATAGGCGCCGCTGGTCACAAGCAGTTCCCATACAAAAAAAACACGCCCGGCGAACGGGCTTTGCCGTTCTTCGGTAAGACGCCGCGTCCGCTCAAGCGCTTTTTCTATCATCCAGGTGGGGGTTGAGGCTCCGGCGGTTATAAAAATCTTTTTCTTGCCGGCAAAAAGCTCTTTCTCCAGTTCGGTTTCTTTCTCTATGTGCACGGCTTCTTTCGCAAGTTTAGAGCAGATCTGAAACAGCCGCGCGGTGTTGGCCGAGTTTTTTCCGCCCACCACTATTACCAGGTCGGATTTTCTGGAAAACTCAACCGTTTCCGCCTGGCGCTGCCTGGTAGGATTGCAGATGGTGTTGGAAACCGTCAGCTCCGCCGTTTTTAAACGCGCCGCTTCCGCGGTTTTTAAAAACACCTCCTCTTCCTGCGTTGTCTGGGCTACAATATTGGCCTTGTCCAGGTCCGGCAGGTTTTTTATCTCCTCCGGGCCGTTTACCACGAAACCCCTGCCCCCGGCGCGGCCCATAAGGCCAATAACTTCGGCGTGGTCCTTGTCGCCCACTATTATGGTGGCGCAGCCGCGCCCGGCGTGCTTTTGAATATTTTCCTGCACATGTTTTACCAGCGGGCAGGTGGCGTCCACAACTTCAAGCCCGGAGGCTCTGATAGCCTTTTCGGTTTCAGGCGGAATGCCGTGCGCCCGTATAACCAGTATGGCGGCTTTTTCTTTGATCTCCGAGATGTCGTTTACAGCGTAAACTCCCTTTTCGCGGAGCATCTCTATGACCTGTTTGTTATGGATGAGGGGGCCCAGAGTATAAATAGGTTTTTTTCCGTGCTTCGCCAGTGCCAGAACTTTGTCTATGGCGTTTTTAACGCCAGGGCAGAAGCCGGCTGTTTTAGCCACGGTGATTTGCACTTTATGCGCCATATACGGAATTTTAACATTTATCCCGAAAATGCCGCTAAAATTATTGCAATTTACGGGCCGGGACGTCTCATGTTTATGAAAAAGATATAATGTCGGAATTGGAACCCTTGAGGCAAGAGGGAGTTTGAGGGGGAAAGAAATTTCCCCCTCATCTCCGGCACGGGAATCTAAAAACCCCGTGCCGGGTAGCATAAAATGTTGCTTCAACATTTTATTATGGAAAGAAAATTTAAACTTGTCGCGCCTTTTAAACCCGCGGGAGACCAGCCCGCGGCTATAGACGCGCTTTGCTCGGGAATTCTTTCAGGCAAGGCGAACCAGACGCTGCTTGGCGTTACCGGCTCCGGCAAAACTTTCACCGTGGCTTCGGTTATTGAGCGCATTCAGCGGCCGGTGCTTATTATGTCGCCTAACAAGGTGCTGGCGGCGCAGCTTTACTCCGAGTTTAAAACTTTTTTCCCCGAAAACGCTGTTGAATACTTTGTTTCCTATTACGATTATTACCAGCCCGAAGCCTATATACCCTCAAGCGACACCTACATAGAAAAAGACGCTTCTATAAACGACCACATAGACAAACTGCGCCTTAAGGCCACAACCTCCATACTCAGCCGCAGGGATACGCTGGTGGTAGCCTCCGTTTCCTGCATTTACAGTATCGGTTCGCCGGATAATTTTTCAAAGTTCTGCCTGAATATAAAGAAAGGAGCCCCCGCGGACAGACGAGAACTTACCCGTTCGCTTGTGGCCATACAATACGAGCGCAACGAAACGGAGTTTGCAAGGGGCGCTTTCAGGCTGAAGGGCGCGGCGCTTGATATCTTTCCGGCTGACGGCGAAACCGCCTACCGCCTTACGCTTGGCGATAAAGTTGAGGGCTTGAGTGAAATAGACCCGCTTACCGGCGATACCATAAAAGAGCTTGAAGAAGTATGGATCTATCCCGCCACGCATTTTGTGGCCGGAGCGGGGGAAACCGCGGCCGCGGTTAAGGCCATCCGGGAAGAGCTTGAAATACGCCTGACCGCGCTTAAAAAATCCGGCAAACTGCTTGAGGCTGAGCGCCTGTCCCAGCGCGTGGGCTATGACCTGGAGATGATAGAGCAGGCGGGGTACTGCAACGGCATAGAAAATTATTCCCGCCATCTTTCGGGCCGCCCGCCCGGCGCCAGGCCCGAGTGTCTGTTTGATTATTTCCCAAAAGATTTTTTGCTTTTTATGGACGAATCGCATGTGAGCGCGCCCCAGGTGCGCGGCATGTACGAGGGGGACCGTTCACGCAAGCAGACTCTGGTGGATTTCGGCTTCCGCCTGCCCTCGGCCCTTGATAACCGCCCTTTGAAATTTGACGAGTTTGAAGCTATAAGGCCGGCCACGGTTTTTTTATCGGCCACTCCCGGCCCCTACGAATTTAAAGTCTGCGGCGGGGAAAATGTGGTGGAGCAGGTAATACGGCCCACGGGCCTTGTGGACCCCGTGGTCCGGGTGCTGCCGCTTAAAGGGCAGATAAAAACACTTAGTGACGAGATAGAAAAAAGAGCCGCTAAAAAAGAGCGTGTGCTGGCGCTTACGCTTACCAAGAAGACAGCCGAAGACCTGAGCGAATTTTTAAGCGAAAAAGGTCTGAAGGCCAAATATATCCATTCCTCCATGGATACGCTGGAACGGCTGGACATACTGGCGGACTTCCGCAAAGGGCTTTTTGACGCTCTTGTAGGCATTAATCTGCTCAGAGAAGGGCTGGATATCCCGGAGGTTACTCTGGTGGCTATCCTGAACGCCGATAACGAGGGGTTCCTGAGAAGCGAAACCACTTTGGTCCAGATATCGGGCCGCGCGGCCCGTAATCTTTGCGGAGAGGTCATACTGTTCGCAGACCGCATTACCGGTTCCATGGAACGGGCCATGGCGATAATGGACTCGCGGCGCGCCAAACAATTGGCGTACAATAAAAAACACGGCATAAAACCGGAAAGCATTAAAAGCCGGAGCATGGAGTTCGCTGAATTGCGCACCCAGGCTAAACGCCAGGGGCTGTCGGTACTTGAGCCCCTGCCGCGCGGCAACATGCCCAAGTCCTCCGTAATGGCGCTTGCGTCGGAGATAGAGAGCCGGATGAAAGCCGCCGCCGACAACCTTAACTTCGAGCTGGCCATGGAATTGCGCGACAGGCTTTTTGAGATACGGGAGATGTCCGGTATAAAGGCGAAACCCGCCCGCCGGAAATAAATATATCGCGGAAATACGGGGACATAATACCTATTGATGACTAATCTGTATTGTGTCCCCGTATTTCCCCGTATTTCGGCTGAAAATGATAAAATCAAAAAGATGAAAGAATTTGATGGAATGATCAGGTTTGCGCTTAAAGAGGATATCGGCAGCGGAGATATTACCACTGAAGCTTTTATTCCAAAAGGCGTCCGGTTTTACGGGGAAATGCGGGCCAAGACTTCGGGTATTTTCTGCGGCGCGGCTGTGGCAAAAAGGGTTTTTGAACTGGCAGCGCCCGGCTCAAAAATTAAAATTTTGATTAAAGACGGTACGCGCGTTAAAAAGGGTGACGCGTTGATGGCCGTTGATGGTTCCCGCGCTATTTTAACGGCCGAACGCACGGCGCTTAATTTTCTCCAGCATCTTTCCGGAGTGGCCACAAGAACAGCCCTTTTCGTTAAAGCCCTTAAAGGCGGCAAAACAAAAATTTATGATACTCGTAAAACACTGCCGGGGCTGCGCGCGCTTGAAAAATACGCCGTAAAATGCGGCGGCGGCGCCAATCACCGTATGGGACTTTATGACGCTTTCCTTATTAAAGACAACCACATAGCCATGCTTGGCGGGGACGCGCGGCTTATAGGCCGTAAAATCTCGGGTCTGCGTAAAAAGTTCAGAGGAGTGAAAATTGAAATAGAGGCCCAGGGGCTGGCGCAGTTTAAGGCCTTTTTACCTCTGGGGGCCGACATTATCATGCTGGATAATATGAGTTGCACGGACATGAAAAAGGCTATAGCCTTTACGCGCTTTTTTAAGGGAAAGAAGCCGGAAATAGAGATCTCCGGCGGCATTGACCTGAAAACGGCGGGGCGCCTGGCCGCGCTAGGAGCGGAAAGGATTTCCGCCGGCTGTCTTACGAATTCCGCCGGCACGCTGGATATTTCGTTTGAAGTTAAGAGATTGTAAACAGGCAGGTAGTGGAAGTCAGAATTCAGAAGCCAGTAGTCAGAATTTCAGAAGTCAGAAAACAATTCAAATCTTACTTCTGGCTTCTCACTTCTGACTACTGAATTCTGCCTGCCTAACATTGCAAAAAAGGAACTTATATGCCTCTTACTGTTTTCAACGAAGATATAAAGCTGGAAGATTTGAGCGGAGTGCGCCAGTTGGTGAGACTGGAGGAAACCGGTTCAACGCAAAGCGTGGCGCGGGAACTGGCTTTTGAGGGCAACGGAGAGCACACCCTGGTGCTGGCCGGACGCCAGACCCTCGGCAAGGGCCGCATGGGCAGTGTTTGGGAGTCCGGCACCGGCGGTATTTATATGACGCTGATACTTAAGCCTTCCATCGGCCTGAAGTATCTGCCGGACCTCAGTATTTTAGGCGGAGAAGTGGTACGCGCCACTTTAAGTGAATTATATGGGTTTAAAACACGCATAAAGCTGCCAAATGATGTGTATGCTTTACACCCGCGCAAAAAAAAGTGGCTTAAAATAGCGGGTATCCTTACAGAATCGGCTTCAATGGCAGGAACGCCGGAATGGGTACTGCTGGGCATAGGCGTGAACCTGAATAATAAAGTGTCTTTAGACACCGCCGTAAGCGTACGCGAACTGCTTGGCAAAGAAACAGCTCTCGCCGGGTTCCTTAAGGCTTTTTTTATCAATTTCTGGGCGCGGTATTCTTCGTGGGAATACTCAAGCCGGTCCAAAACCTCAAGGGCGTAAAAAGCAGGGTATAGGGTATAGGGTCAAGGAGTTCCTTATGTCTCTACCCTCTACCCTAACCCCTCTCCCCTGATTTTATGTTTCCTGAAGAACTTGTTAAAAAACTTGCGCTTGAAAACGGCGCTTCAGCTTGCGGGCTGGCGCCGGCGGGGCCGCTGGCGGAGTATGGCCGGTTTCTGAGCGCCCTGAAAGATCTGCCTCCCTCGCTGGGTTATCTGGCGCGAAATCCCGAAAAAAGATCCGATATCGGAAACTGGTTCGCCGGAGCGCGTTCAGCGCTTATGTGCGCTTTCAATTATTGGGAGCCCGGGCGCAATTATGAAAAAACGCTTGCCTGCGCGGGCGCGCCCCGGATTTTTCTGGAGCGCTCGGGCAGAAAAATAACGCAGCCGGGTTTTTTTGAAACCGGGAATGAAAAAATAGCCCGCTATGCCCTGTGCCCGGATTACCATGATTGGGTAAAAGACACACTTCTGAAAATCCTGGTAGGCATAAAGCGGGCTTTCCCGCAAGCCGAAGGCCGGGCTTTTGTTGACACTGCCCCCGTTCTTGAAAAGGAAATGGGACGGCTGGCCGGACTTGGTTTCAGGGGGAAAAATACGCTTTTAATAAACCCGGAAACAGGCAGTTACTTTGTGCTGGGTGGCTTAGCGTTAAACTTGGAACTGAAACCCGGAGCTCCGCTGACCTGCGGCTGCGGTGATTGTGATTTATGCGTTAACGCCTGTCCGCGAGGGGCTTTAAAGGACGGACGGCTTTTGTCTGAAAAATGTTCTTCCTACCTCACCACCCAGGCTAAAGAGAAACTGCCGCCCGAAACCGCGCTAAACAGCGGCGGGTTCGCCTACGGCTGCGATATATGCCAGGAAGTATGTCCATTCAACAAAAGCGGATAGTTCGGAGTTACCTGATTGACAAAGTGGCTGTTTGAGAGGCATAGCCTTTCCCGTCTTCCGCGATGTGACATCAAAAACCTTGAACAGCAGCCTGTCCCCTGACTTTCGATTTGGGACCCAAAGCAATTTAAGTAGGGGGCACTGAAAAAGTCAT
>DMES01000039.1:0-36954 GCA_003450815.1 Elusimicrobiota bacterium
GCGGCGGGATAATTCACCTGGTCAACGCCATAGGCATACACAGTGAAGGTGTCATAGCCTACGCTCACCAGATCGTAGAAAGTGGCGTCAAGCGCCAGGCTCCAGGTCTTAATACCCGTGCCCGCGTCTATGCCGACATTCTTTGTGGACCGGTTGACTGTCCAGGTGCCCAAGTTAACATCCCACCAGTTGGAGTCGGAAACCCTTTGTACGCCCACATAGAAATCAGTACCCAGGCCCGAGGGGGTATAGGTGGAAATGCGGTCCACGCTGGTGCCAGATATGATGTTGGAATAAGAAGTCAGTACCTGCCCGTTGGCCGGTGATACTACCGCAGACACTGGTGGGCTGGCGTCATAAGTGAACGTAACGCTCTGCGCTTCCGAAATATTACCGGCTTTATCAATAGCCCTGACTTTCAGTGTGTAGTTCTGGCTGTCGCGCCAGTCAACACCGGAATACGCCCACTGCGTCCAGTTGCTGATATTATCAGCCAGGTTCCAGGCGTCGCTTGAGATAGTGGTCCGCCACGCGCCCAGGTCCCAGCGGTAGGTGACACCGCCAGCTCTGTACTGTAAAGCGAAAGTAACGCTGGAGATAGACAAGCCGTCATCGGGATCGTCGTACGGCTCGCCGCGGATCGTGGACAGAATGCTTGAGCCGTCTTTATTCCTGCCGTATATCAGGGTCGTGTCCACCGCATTTGGCGTGGATATCACTACCTCCGGCTTGACGCTGTCATAGATGAAATATTTGGTGTACTTGGCCTGGCCCGCGCCATAAACATCCGGGTTGCGGCCGCTATTGCCGTCTACGTTGCCCGCGCCATCCGTGCCCCATACCTCCAGCCTGTATTTATCGCCGTTGGTCCAGCTGACAAGAGACAGACTGTATCCCCAATTCGTCGCCGCGCTGGACGGCTTTATATCATTCCAAGCCAGATTCTTACTGTTTTCGCTCAGCTCAAAACTGAAATTCGCCGGGTTCAGATACACACCCGCCTGCTCACCCACTGTTACGTTCGCTATCCTCACGTACACATGCCTTTGGTTCAGGGGGTCATAGACATTATCGGTGATAGTGCCGGTAGCCACCGACAGGCTGTTTAGCCAGGTGGGATTATTGAAGTCACCAGACCAGTCGTTTATTATGGGACTCACGGCAACAGAGGGAGCCGTGTAGTCATACACAAATTGATAGCCGGTGGCCGTGCTGATCGCAAGCTGACCCACCCCGTTGACGGCCCTGACAAAGATCTTGTTCACCGAACCGTCCACCCAGGCAGGGGAACTGATGTCGGTAAGATTGGTAAACACAACTTCGGAATTGGCCTGCGTAAGGAACGGCGCATAAACCATATCCGGCCCCGTCACGCTGTTAGTTGTAAGCCACATGGAATCATTAACATCGCCGGGATCATGGCTGCCCAGCAGCTGCCACGCGTGCCCGTCCCAGTATTTACCCGTGCCCGACGGCGTGGTGTCTATGAACACCGCCCACACCTGCTTTACGCCGGTACCGCTGCCGGGGCTCACGGTCAGCGTGACGGAAGATACGCTGCTCTGCGCCGAGCCGGCCGACGGCCAGGTGACACTCACCGAAGGCGGCGAGGACTGGAAATAATAAGTGGACACGGGGGCAAGCGAGGAACCTATGTTGGCGTACGAGACTCCGGGATAATTAACCTGGTCAACGCCATAGGCGTACACGGTGAAGGTGTCATAGCTTACCTTCACCAGATCATAAAAAGTGGCATCAAGCGCCAAACTCCAGGTCTTAACGCCCGTGCCCGCGTCTATGCCGACGTTCTTTGTAGACCGGTACACAGTCCATGTACCCGCGCTAACATCCCACCAGTTGGAGTCCGAAACCCTTTGGATGCCCACATAGAAATCAGAGCCCAGACCAGAAGGAATGGTTGTTGCCGTGGCAACCTGATCACGGCTGGTGCCTGAAATGCTGTCAAAATAAGAAGTTAATATCCTGCCGTTGGCCGGGGATACTACCGCAGACACAGGCGGCGTGACATCATATGTGAAAGTAACGCTCTGCGCATCCGAGATATTACCGGCTCTATCAACAGCCCTGACTTTCAGCGTGTAGCTCTGGCTGTCACTCCAGTCAATTCCGGAATATGCCCACTGCGTCCAGCCGCCGATATTATCGGCCAGGTTCCAGGCATCACTTGAGATAGTGGTCCGCCACGCGCCCAGATCCCAACGGTAGGTGACTCCCCCCGCCCTGTACTGCAAAGCGAATGTAACGCTGGACACTCCGGCGGGGGAATTGTCAGAAGGCACACCGCGTATAGTGGACAAAATGCTTGAGCCGTCTTTATCCCTGCCGTATATCAGGGCCGTGTCGCCGGCATTTGGCGTAGAAATCGTCACCTCCGGCTTGACGTTGTCATAAATGAAATATCTGGTATACTTGGCCGCGCCGCCCGGATTATCCGGGTTGGAACCGCTGTTAACGTCGGTGTTTCCCGCACCGTCAGTGCCCCATACCTCCAGCCTGTATTTATCGCCGCCAGTCCAGTTGACACCGGTGAGACTGTAACTCCAGTTCGTCACCGCGCTGGACGGCTTTATATCTGTCCAGGCCAGATTTTTGTCATTTTCACTAAGTTCAAAACTAAAATTGGTCGGATTCAGATACATCCCGGACTGCTCGCCAGCCGTTACATCCGCTATCCTCACATATATATGCCTTTGATTCAGGGGGTCATAAATATTATCAGTGATGGTTCCGGTGGCCACCGATATACTGCTGAACCAGGTGGGATTATTAAAGTCCGTTGAGAAGTTGTCTATTATAGGGCTCACCGTTACGGAGGGCGCCGTATGGTCATACACAAACTGATAACCGCTGGCCGTGCTGATTGCAAGCTGACCGATACCGTTGATTCCCTTGACGAATATCTTGTTCAACGAGCCGTCCACCCAGGCCGGGGAACTGATATCGGTCAGATTGGTAAACACAATTTCGGAATTGGCCTGCGTGAGGAACGGCGTATAAATCATGTCCGGGCCCGTCACACTGTTAGTTGTAAGCCAAATAGAATCATTGACATCGCCGGGGTTATGGCTGCCAAGCAGCTGCCACGCGTGCCCGTCCCAGTATTTTCCCTCACCGGTCGGGGTGGTGTCTATGAACACCGCCCACACCTGCTTCACGCCGGTGCCGCTGCCGGGGCTCACTGTCAGCGTGACTGAAGATACTGTGCTCTGCGCCGAGCCGGCCGCCGGCCAGGTGACACTCGCCGAAGGCGGCGAGGATTGGAAATAATAAGTGGATACCGCAGTCAGCGAGGAGCCTATGTTGGCGTACGAGACGCCGGGATAATTCACCTGGTCAACACCATAGGCGTACACAGTAAAGGTATCATAGCCTACCTTCACCAGATCGTAGAAAGTGGCATCCAGCGCCAGACTCCAGGTCTGTACGCCCGTGCCCGCGTCCGTACCGACATTCTTAGTGGACCGGTTGACCGTCCAGGTACCCGCATCCACATCCCACCAGTTGGAGTCCGAAACCCTTTGTATGCCTACATAGAAATTAGAGCCCAAACCAGAGGGAGCGGTTGTTGCCGTGGCAACCTGATCACGGCTGGTGCCTGAAATGCTGTCGAAATAAGAAGTCAATATCCTGCCGTTGGCAGGGGATATTACCGCCGATACCGGCGGCGTGACATCATACGTGAAAGTGACACTTTGCACCTCAGAAACATTGCCGGCTTTGTCAACAGCCTTTACTTTCAGCGTATAGACCTGACTGTCGCGCCAGTCAATACCGGAATACTCCCACTGCGTCCAGCCGCTGATATTATCGGCCAGGTTCCAGGCGTCGCTTGAGATAGTGGTCCGCCACGCACCCAGGTCCCAGCGGTAGGTGACACCACCCGCCCGGTACTGTAAAGCGAACGTAACGCTGGACACTCCGGCGGGGAAATTATCTGAAGGCTCGCCGCGGATAGTGGACAGAATACTTGAGCCGTCCGTATTCCTGCCGTATATCAGGGTCGTGTCGCCGGCATTTGGAGTTGAGATCGTCACCTCCGGCTTAACGTTGTCATACACAAAATATTTGGTGTATTTGGCCTGGCCCGCGCCATAAACATCGGGGTTGCGGCCGCTATTACCGTCTACGTTGCCCGCGCCGTCAGTGCCCCATACTTCCATCCTGTATTTGCCGCCGCCGGACCAGTTAGCGCCGGAGAGAGTATAAGTCCAGTTCGTCGCCGCGCTGGACGGCCTGATATCGTTCCAGGCCAGATTCTTGTCGATTTCTGAAAGTTCAAAACTGGAATTTGCCGGGTTCAGATACACACCCGACTGTTCGCCGGCCGTTACTTCCGCTATCCTCACATATACATGCCGCTGGTTCAGAGGGTCATAAATATTATCAGTGATAGTGCCTGTTGCTACCGATACACTATTGAACCAGGTGGGATTATTAAAGTCATCCGACAAGCCGTCTATTGTAGGGCTCACCGTTACAGAGGGAGCCGTATGGTCATACACAAACTGATAGCCGCTGGCCGTGCTGATCGCAAGCTGACCCACACCGTTTACACCCTTGACAAATATCTTATTCAACGAACCGTCCACCCAGGCAGGGGAACTAATATCGGTCAGCTCAGTAAACACAACTTCGGAATTGGCCTGCGTAAGGAACGGCCTGTAAATCATATCCGGCCCCGTCACGCTGTCCGTTGTAAGCCACACGGAATCATTAACATCGCCGGGGTTATGGCTGCCCAGAGGCTGCCACGCGTGCCCGTCCCAGTATTTCCCCTCGCTGGTCGGAGTGGTGTCTATGAATACCGCCCACACCTGTTTCACGCCGGTGCCGCTGCCGGGGCTCACGGTCAGCGTGACTGAAGACACTGTGCTCTGCGCCGAACCGGCCTTCGGCCAGGTGACACTTGCAGAAGGCGGAGAGGACTGGAAATAATAAGTGGATAACGCGGTCAGCGAGGAGCCTATGTTGGCGTACGAGGCGGCGGGATAATTCACCTGGTCCACGCCATAGGCGTACACGGTGAAGGTGTCATAGCCTACACTCACCAGATCGTAGAAAGTGGCATCAAGCGCCAAAGTCCAGGTCTTTATGCCAGTGCCAGCGTCTATGCCCGCATTTCTTGTGGACCGGTTAACCGTCCAAGTGCCCAGGTTCACATCCCACCAGTTGGAGTCGGAAGTCCTTTGTATGCCCACATAGAAATTAGAGCCCAAGCCAGAAGGAGTATAGGTGGAAATACGGTCAATGCTGGTACCCGATATGCCACTGGAGTAAGACGTCAATACCTGTCCGTTGGCCGGGGATATTACCGCAGAAACAGGCGGACTGACATCATATATAAATGAAATACTCGCAGCATCCGATATATTACCGGCCTTGTCAATAGCCTTTACTTTCAGGGTGTAGCTCTGGCTGTCACGCCAATCAATACCGGAATACTCCCACTCCGTCCAGTCGTTGATATTATCAGCCAGGTTCCAGGCGTCGCTGGAGAGAGTGGTACGCCACGCGCCCAGGTCCCAGCGGTAAGTGACCCCCCCCGCTCTGTACTGTAAAGCGAACGTAACACTGGATATAGATAAGCCGTCACCGGGATCGTCGTAAGGCTCGCCGCGGATAGTGGACAGAATGCTTGAGCCGTCTTTATCCTTGCCGTATATCAGGGTAGTGTCAACGGCATAAGGCGTGGAAATAACCACCTGCGGCTTGACGTTGTCATAGGCAAAATATTTGGTGTATTTGGCCTGGCCCACGCCATAAACATCCGGGTTGCGGCCGCTATTGCCGTTGACATTGCCGGCGCCGTCAGTGCCCCATATCTCCATGCTGTAGCTGTTGCCGTTAGTCCAGTTGACCTGGGAGAGATTGAGGCTCCAGGCCTGGGTACCGCTCGACGGCTTTATATCGTTCCAGGCCGAATTCTTTCCACCTTCCACGATATTAAAACCGAAATTTGAAGGATTCAAATACACCGGCTGACCGGTATTAGTCAAGTCGGCTATCCTTACATACACATGCCGCTGGCTCAGCGTGTCATAAATATTATCGGTAATGGTGCCGCTGGCCACCGCAAGGCTGTTGATCCCGGTGTAAATGTCGGAATTGTCGGACCAGGCGGCTATGGCCGGGGTCACAAGCACAGTGGGCGCCGTCACGTCATAAACGAACGTGTGGCTGGATATGCCAGGCCCGTAATTAAACAAGGTCTGCCCGGCAGTATTCACGGCCGCCAGATAGATCTTATACTTCATGCCATCCGACCAGGTGGGTGTTGAAATAGTGGTATTGCCTTTGAATTCCACACTTAAAGCCGACCGACCGTCTGTAGCTGTGCCGGGCGTAAATATCATGTCCGGGCTGCCGCCGGCCGCTGTGTCGGTTGACAGCCATACAGCGCCAAACGGTGAAGTGGAGGGCGGGTCCACCGCGCCCGCGGTCCATCCCCCCGCCGCGCCGCCGCCGGCCCAGTAATTGGTGTATTCGCCTGTATTGCCGGTGCTCAGAAACGCCACATATACCTGCTTAATGCGCCCGCCTTCGGGAGAAAGCGAGAACGTCACCGAACTGACATCGCTCCTTGCGCTCTCCACGCCGGGATACACGGCCGTAAGTATTGGCGTACTGGCCTGGTATGAGAACATAACCTTATAATTCGAATAATCCTCAATATTCGCATAGGCGGTGGTCGGATTGTTCAACCGGTCTTTTGCCCAGGTGTAAACATAGAAAGTATCCGTAGTGCCCGGCAGCAGATCATAGAAAGTGGTGGGAATGGACATGCTCCAGGACTTTACGCCCGAACCGGACCCTATCGTAAGTGTGCTGAAACTTATACCGTCGGAATACGTCCAGGTGCTATTTACATAATCCCACCAGTAATTTCCGCTTTGGCGCTTAACGGCTATATATAGATTTCCGTCCAGCCCCGACGGCGCCGCGGTAGAAACCTCGTCGGTCACCGTGCCGGAGATGGCGGTTATGCGGGTGCTGCCCATCGCCCCGCCGGAAGGGGATATTATCCGGGACACAGGCGGTTTTGTGTCGTAGGTGAAAGTGATGGTTTTATAGGACGTGGGAGCATTGCCCGCATTATCCTCCGCGTAGACCGTAAGAATATACTGCGCCCCGTCCACAAAATTGGCCGTACTCACATTGGTTATGGTCCAGCTTCCCTGCGACGCGTCATAGGCGGCGGTGCTCCACGCTTCGGCATACGCCCAGCCTGGCGCCTGCCAGTACTTAATATCGTTGCCGTCATTATACTGCAGTTTGTAGTTGACCTTCGCCACGCCCGATTCGGAAGTGGAATAATCCGCGGCTGTGCCCGCTAGCTGGCTCAGGACGCCTCCCACATAATTGGTGCCGGAAAGTGCGGCTGGCGAGGTGATAGCTACAAGCGGCACATTGCTGTCAAAATTGAAGTATCTATGATACTTAGGCATTGCGGCGTTTCCGGTCTGGCAGCCAAGGGTTGTAGTGCTGTTGTAAAATGATAGACATTGGGTGAGGCTATCCGGATCCGCATTCCCGGCGCCGTCTATGCCGTAGATCTCCAGATCATAGGATTTTCCCGAAGTAAAGTTGGCGTAGGGGAAATCAAACTGCCAGTTTCCAGTAAGCCCGTCGTCCTTCCTCCACCAGGCCCCGGAACAATCCGACTGGTCAAAGTCAACGTGGCTGCTCGGGTTCAGGCACTTGCTGCCGCCGGAGTATGTGTTTCTTATTCTCAGGTAAACATAGCGCGGGTCCATATCAATGTAGTGTCTGTAAAGGACATTGTCCGCAACAGTGCCGCTGGCCAGCGTTATACTCTTAAGCCAGGTGGGATAGGCTGAATCGGTGGAAATGGAAATAAGCGAACTGGTAGCTGTAATTGTGGGGATGGTTATATCATACACGAATCTGTAACCGGACGAAGTGCTTAACGCGATATCGCCCCAGGAGGTAATGGCGGAGGTGGATTCCGAGGTACCGAACAGGTTCACCGTATCGCTGGCGGCGGCCACTATATAATAGTCCTTGCCGTCCGTCCACGTAGGAATTTTCACATCATAATTGCCGCTGTTGTACATTTCAGAAGTGGTCGTAAAAACTTTCCTGTCGGCGCCATCCCATTGCAGGGGCGGATTGTAGGTGGAACCAGTAGAAATCCATATTCTGACACCGGGTGTATCGTTCCAGCCCCAAAAACCGTTGCCTGACGCACCGCCGCTGTGGTCGTTGGAGCAGTTGTTCATGGTGGTATGGCACCAGGACACCCATCCCGCGGTAGAAACATCGTTAAGATACGTTGAGGTGCTGGCCGAGGTGCGCGTGGGACGCGAAGAGGTCATAATGGAGAACCATACCTTCTGCACGCCGCTGCCGCTGCCGCCGATCCCGAAAGAGTCATTCGTCTGTATCTGAAGCGTGGGGTTGGCGGTATTATTCCACGCGGTATTTTTGAGCGGTTGCGCTATTGTAACACCAGGCTGGCGTCTGTCCACCATAAACGGTATCGGGCCGTATTCCGCGCCGCCTATCCACGCCGCCGGCTGGTCGGAAGTCTGGCCCCTGGCGCTCAGTTGATATTCGCCGTCTACCAGCGGCCAGCCGTTATTTGAAGGCGTGGGATTATTACCCCACTTGGTGGTGTCATCGGCGTTATAAAACCAGGTTCCGGATGACTTTATGCTGAACCAGTATTTTTCCTCACTGGTGAAGGAAGTGGGGGCACGGAAATCCCTTACCGTATCGGCACCGTTAAAATAATAACCGTCGTAAACCCGCTCTATTTTAAGCTGGGTGGTATAAGTTGTGGTGTCGGAATAAGCCTGCCCGTCGTTAGGCCATAAAGTCTGGCCTCCATTTATCAGATTGAAGCCGGTGGTGCCCCAATTCAGTTCATCTATCTGTTTGAGACCATCAGTTGTGGAAGGGTAATTGATGGAGGCCGTGGTGAGGGTCAGATAAAAAGTGGTGCTCGGAGACCCGTAAAAACCTTCCTGTAAGGTGGGGTTTATAACCCGCACATAATATACTCCGGCCGCCGCGGCGGTGGATATTTTCAGCTTAGCGGTAAAGGTGGAGTTCCCAAGCTCCGGTGACTGCGCAGTGATGTTGGTACAGGTGGAAACTGTCACGCCGTCAACTCTTGAACCCGGCGGGCTGTCTATAGCCGCGCATACGGTGCCGGTACCGCTGGTAAAATTCCAATTCATAAAACCTTTGCCCACCACCGTAATATTGCGATAGGTAGAACCGGTGGCCGAATTGACAGGGAAACCCGCGCCGGAGGTAAAGTTGTCGCCTTGCGGGTCTGTGACACTGCTAACCTGAGGCACAGGAATAGTAAAAGCGTTCACAGTTGTGCTGCTCCTGCCGTCCACATTGGTTATTTTTATGTCATAAGGCCCGGCGTCAAACCCGGCGCCGGGGTGTAAAGTTATAGGAATGTCTATGGCACTGTAACGATTGGCGGCGTATGAAGCACCCACAAGCGAAACCTTGCCGGCGGTAATATAGCTCTGTTCATTTCCGCCTTTCAATATAGTCGCCACCGGCACGCCGTTAGGATCGCCATCCGGATAATTCAGAAAACCGGCGGCATTTGTACTGGTCAGACGCAAAGTATATTGATTGGTGGAATAGGGCGCGCTGGTAGGATTAGTGGTGATCTGTACCCAGGCCATTTTCGGCTCGGCATACGGAGAAATGGGGACTAATTCAACCGAAAGGCCGGCATCCCCCTCGTAAAGCAGTGTCATCGGGTAGGGGGATTCGGCATAGGCCGGAACCTGGGGATGATTCCCCGCCGTCACCAATTGAGTAGGCCCCGACCATGTGGCGGAACTGGTAGTGGCAGTGGGGCCGCCCATATAGCTGATACCGCCCGTGGCGTCGACATAAAAGACATAAACCCTGTCATTGGCGCTGGTGCCGTCGACCCTGACATAAACTATAGATGGGAAACGGATGCGGGTCCCGCCAGGATTGGTGCCTGAACCGTCCAGCAGGAACGGAGTGCCCCAGGTGCCGGTGGCCGTGCTGCCAGGTCCGGTCGATCTGCGCACATACATCAGGTCCCCGGAGTTTGTGGCGTCGCCCGAAACATAAGCGGCGTGCACTACAACTGTGGAAAGTTTTACGGAATCCGAGGACGCTATTGCCATTGACCAGCCGTTGCCTTCCGGGCCGGTTCCGGCCGTGGCGGCGGCATTCGTGCCAACATTATTGGTGGAAACATTGTAGGCTCTTTCCACCGTGGCGTTATAGGCGCTTTTGGCGGGAAGGGAGGTTCCGGGAACTTTAGACGCGGCCATGGCAGGGGCATTGGTATTGGTGCCGTCATTGCTGTCCCTGAAAGCCACAATGCCTGTTGTAGTCATATCTCCGACAGGGACTACCGACGCAAAAACCTCGCTTACCCCCCCCGACCCGGAGTCAAGCGCGGCAAAGCATGACGCGAATACGGTGCCGGCGGTAAGCGTGATATTCTCAAGGTTGGAGGTGTTGGGTGTGATGCCGTATTGGCCAATGGTACCCCAGTTAAGCGTGCCGGCGGTGGCATGTTTAGCCCCGACAGCGGCTATCAGTTTCTCGTCCTGCGACTGGGCTATACTGCCGCCCATGGGATAGGTAGCTGCCGGATAGGAACCTGCGGTGTAGGCGTCCTTGTTACCGCCCCAGCAATTTGCTTGAACAGGAGTCAGGCTAAGTTCCGTCCCCCATTTTATTTTACAGTCCACATTCGGATTTGAGGTTCCGGCGCAGGCATCCGGAATATGGCCTGCTACCACATAAAAAGCGGTGCCGGTGACTTTAACTCCGGATATGGCATAGACTATATGCTTCAGGGGGTCGTACCAGATACTCACAAGGCCGCTTGTATCGTTTAGAAAAATAGATTGCTGGGTGGAGGAAACATTAGCGCCGTCGAAAGTTTTGTACGCCGCGTCCCCGGTTGCAGTCCTATAAAACAGCCAGTAGCGCCCGAAAGTGGCATCGTAGAAAATTTTCCGCTGGCCGGCGGGGTCGCTTGTGGCGCCGCTTGTCACAAGAATCGGTTCGGCCAGAGCCGTAGAAGCAAGCAAACCCGCAAAAAACACCGCCAAAACCACCCCCAAAAGAGAGGGGACGTTGCTTAAATGCTTAAATGCCGCAACAAAAGGCAGCAGGAGCCTTTTCACATTCAAAAAGGCTCCTGCTGCCTTTTTGGCATTTTCAGACTGCTTTACCGTGAAATTCAACCAAAAACAGGCCAAAACGGATTTTAATCCGCTTGATTTAATTCTAATTTGGCCTTTTTTGCACTTCATAGTTATTTTTTCTGTTTAAGCCGGTCCACCGCCGCCTTCGCCGAAGCTTTTACTTTCTGGTCAGGGTCGTTTTTAAGCCCTTCCGCGGCAACCGCTGCCCTGACGCCGCCTATATCCGTTATGGCCCCTATGGCAGCCAACCTGACATTCTGGTCCTTGTCGGATCGGGCGACCGCTATCAGCGCATCAATAGCCCGCGCGTCTTTCAGTTCCCCAAGCGCCTTGGCCGCTTTCCAGCGGGTATTGCGATCCGCGTGGCGCAGGGCCGAGATCAGAAGCGGCACCGCTTGCCTGTCGTTGAGCCCGGCCAAACCCTGTATAGCACCCCAGCGGGTGTTGTTGTCATCGCTTTTTAGTGCGGTCTTAAGCGCGGCAAAAGCCGCCGGATCTTTAACTCTGCCCAGCGTGGATGCGGCCTCCCCCCTTACCAGCGGGTCACTATCTGACAATAATCGCGTCAGCGAATTTACCCCGGCGACCCCTCCGGATTTTTCAATAGAGGAAATTTCGGACATGCGGGAGCGGCGCGCATGTATAAACTCCGGGGCCCGCTCTGCGGCGGCTTTAAATTCGGGGGTTTCCCGCATTTGATTATCGGCCGCACCGGTAGACAAAACTGCCCGCGCGGCTGAGTCCTGGGCCGGGCTCTGCGCACAAAGCGATACGGGAAGAACAAAAAGACAGGCGGCGATTAGATAAGATATCTTCATAACCAACAATAAAGAAATAAAAAAATCCAAATCGTGCCCCGCTCTTTTGTCGTAAAACGGAAATTTCCCAGGCAGGCGTTTCATTTCACCAGCCGGGCACATACTCCAAAAGGGCGAGGCTTGCCGGATTCCGTTTTTAGCGCACCAAAAACCGAGACCGGAACGGCAAGTCCTATATATAAAGATATTATGATATTTCCCAAAAATCATGCAAGCGTTATTTCGCGCGCGCGATTGCTCAGAATCCGCTTTCTTGTCTTCTTTCATAACAGGTCCCCGTAAAATGTTGAGGAACAACATTTTACCCTAATCACCCGGCACGAGGTTTTATCTATCCCCGTGCCAGAATGGTAAAAATTTTTGCCGCAAAAATTTTTAATAAAAAAACCGTTTCGCTGCTTCACATGGGCATGTATTAACCCCGAAGACAGCCGAAACGGCCTGAATCTATTCCAGATCCCAAACTCAAAATTCCAGATTAGACCATAAACCGGCAGTCCCAATCTTGAATCTTGAATCTTCAATCTTGAATTTCTTTTAGTTAGTCTTCGGTAACCGGGCTGCCTATATAGGCCCCTTGGCTTTGCGCCTCCGTCTTAAGACGGATTTGCTATTATCGCGACTTATCCCGTTAGAGGCGCACCGGACACCGTCACTGCCTGCACAACAGCACGCAACCGCACCGACGCTCCCGAACTGCCCGACAACCGCAGCACACGCGCCTCTAACGGGACACTGCACCCGCACCACGGTAATAGTATAGCAGATAAAAATTATTTGTCAAGGGGGGTGGGCCTTGACATGTCACTGGCATGATAAATCCAACTGGATTTTCCGGGATATCTCAGGATTTTTCAACAGCTTTCATGAAGGCGGGATCGGAGTTCAGACAGGCGGCGGGCAGATCAAAACCGAAGCCGTCGTACTCGCCATACTCCGGCGTTACAAAGTCCGGACGAACGCCCTTCCCCTCAAGCTCAAGACCCGAAGGCGGGAACATCCTTGCCACGGTAAGCTTCAGGCCCCGTCCGTCGGAGAGACGGAAAGTTTTTGTTATTGAGACATTACCGGCAGTAGAGGTCCCCGTTATTATGGCGCCCGTCATTTCTTTTAGCGCCGCGACAAAGATTTCAGCCCTTGATAGCGTGCGGGAATCGGCCAGAATGCGGATTTTCATGCCGGCGCCTGCGCCGGCTCCGTGCGGGGCGAAATTCCTGCTGTAACCCGGATGGCGAGACACGGTTTTAAACACGAGTTTTTTTCCGTCAGAAAAAAGCCCCAACGAGCCCGCAAGCTCCTCAAGCGAACCGCCCGAATTGTGCCGCACATCCAGCGCCAGCTCTCTTACGCCGGATTGAGCGAAAGAAGCAAGCTGTTTTTTAAGAGCAGCGGAGGCCTTCATTGAAAATGTCATTATCCTGATGTAGCCGGTGTTGGAGCCAGGCAATACAAAGCCCCATACATTGGGGTAAAGTCCGAAGTCGCGCGTGAGTCTGGCTTCGGAAACGCTCACTCCTTTTTCCCCTTTTTTTTCAAACCGGACCGTAAAGCCGCCTCTAGGGGAGCCGAAAAGCAGGCTATTTAACCGCGCGTCCGAAAAGGAGGAAGCTTCTTTCCCCTCAAACCCCAGCAGATTGTCGCCTTCCCGTATACCGGCCAAAAAAGCCCCGGAACCCTCAAAAACCCTGGCCGCCAAAGTTTTGCCTCCCTCCCTGAAAACCAGAAGCCCGCAACCCTTATTCATAGGGACCGGATAATCGCGCTCAGGCCTTTTTTTGGGGTCAATTATGCCCGCATGGGGGTCAATACCCGCCAAGGCGGATATGCCCCCGGCGGCAAGTGCACGGCGAAGCGCCTGAAAATCTGTTTCGGCATAACTATGCCTTTCTAAAATGTCGGTTATTTCATCCGGGTTTATCTTTCTGGTATTACAAGCGGCTGGCAGAAAAAAAAGCAAACAAAACAGGAAATTTTTCACCCAGCCACCTGCTTGCAGAACTTTCTGGGTTCGTACATTATAATTCATATATAATATAGATATCAATAGCAGACTCTACTCCCCAAAAAAACGGGGATTTCCCTCTATAATGAGCTTCTGTTCTTAAACATTCAGGTAAAAAGCAGACCGCTTGGACAGGAGTCGGCCCCCGGCATAAGACACATGCCGGCGTTGGTATCTTCACAACCTAGTATCGCTCCATCCGAACCAAAAATATACTTCAGGCCATTATTTCCGCGTATGATGGTATTGCCGTCCTCATCCAACATTACATCCAAATCGGGGTCAGAATCGGGATCGTACATGTATTTGTCGTCTTCATCCCACACTGTGTCCGCGTAGGGATCGAAATCGGGATCATCAACATATTCGTCATCGCTGGTCTGATCAGCCCCAATCGGTGCTTCCGGAGCTCCACCACCGCTAAACCCGCTGAACATCGGGTTTATCACTCCGTTTGACATCTCCTGGACCGCTTTTTTGGCCTGATAATCCTTATCTTCCTTAAGCGCCTCTTTGGTGGCTTCTTTGTCCACATCAGGCTTGCCCACTTTGGAAATGCCAAGGGTTTTGGCCTCGGTGGCATTTATGTCCTGATCGCGCAGAAACCTGGGGATTGAACTCGGGTTGACCTTGTCAAGTTTAGAGCGCATTTTGTCATCGTATTGCAGAGCAAGCTCCTCCTCCGGCGCGGCCGTAAAACTTTTGGCTATCCAGGCGCTGGCAGCGTCCTGGGACGTAAGTCTGGCTCCGTAAATTGAACTTTTAAAAGCGCTTTTGAGCGATTCCATAACCGATTTGCCGGGGCCTTTTTTCGGGGCCTGACCGCTGAATGTTTTCTCGGATGAAGCCACAGCAACCCCTACGGACGGCTTTTCCACTCCGCTTTCTTCGTTAAAGGCGGTGGATTTTGAGGTTTGGCCGCCTTTCATTCCGGCCAGGACCGATTCTCTGGCACGCAGCTTTGACTGCAAAGCGCTGGACAGAACTCCCCCCCCGCTGTAAGCGGCAGCGCCGGCCTCCTGAATTACCGATTCTTCTCCGCCATACGCAGTTCCGCCGTGTGCGCCGCCGCTGGCCCCAGCGGCTCCTGCCCGGGCCAAAACAGCTTCAAGACCGGCTTTTTCCGCCTTTTTGCCCGGAACCGATGACAGTTCCTCATCAGAAGCAAAAAAATTCTCTTCCTTAGCCACAGATGATGGGGCGCCGTAGCCCGCGCTATTGGCTGAAAGCTGTGTATAGGAATCTCCGCCTGCCAGTTTATGCGCCGCGCCCTTCATGACATACCAGGCGTAAAAACCTCCGGCCGCTAGAAACAGAAAAAGAAAAACGAAGGGCAGCCACAAGCGACTTTTTTCTTCGGCGGACGAACCGCCGAAAATAGAAAACAAACCCCGTTTTTCGTCTTTATCTTCGGAAACCATAAGGCCTCCAAAAGGGTAGAAAGAAGCGGGCACGGAAAAAAAGGAACTCCACACCCTATACCCTAGCCCCTCCACCCTATACCCTGATTTTAACCGGCAATCACTCAAAAAAAAAGAACTTAGGTCTGGAGACTAATATTTTCTACTATCCCCAAGGCCCATCATATTTCGGATTCTTATGCTATGTTATAGCAGACAAATCCAGCTTTTTCAAGGCCCAATTAAATATGGTAAAAATTTTTGCGGTAAAAAATTTTTAGAATAGTTTACGCGGCAAAACCATGCTAGCGTAAGGGCGCGCGCTGCGGCGGCAGAGCGACATTTTAGCACCGCCAAGTATTTCAGCCTCAAAAAGCAGCGAATCAGCCTTGCGAAGATTTTTTTCCGGGTATCCGCCCAGCACCTTATAGTGCTTTATGGCGTCCAGCTTCCTATTCACAAAAAACACATTTTTTCCGGAGTAAAGCCATTCAGGCTTTAATTTGGATGCCTCAAGCGGAACAGAAAATTCGCGCAGCGTTTTTTCACCCCGGTTGTTGTAGTAAAACTCAAAATAGCTTTTTGCCAGTTCGGCGCTTGAAGCATAAACCGGCTCCCTGTAGCGCAGGCCGCAAAAATGCGACTGGGCCACCGCGCCCCACCTGCCGTTTTCCAGAAACGGCGCTATAACATGGTCGTCATCCCTGCCGTTTGCCCTCAGGTCAAGCAGCAAAGCGGGCCGGCCATGGAAAAGAAAAGCCGCGGCGGCGAACATTGCCCCTTCCACGCAATGAGCTTTTCCATGTCTTAAAACCCCAAGCGGCGAAAAGCAGGTATCCGTCTTTTCGTCGTTATAGGCGATTTCATAGTCAAGGAAATTCTGAACCTTGCGCGGCGTGTCCAAACGCCGCAATATAGCGAGCTGTTCTTTTGAAAATTTTGAAAACCCGCCGGACATCTTAAATCCCATAATTACTTTTAGCAAATGACAACGAAATCAGGCAAGGCTTTAATACTATTTAGTAAAATAACACCTTATGGAAACTAAGCGCAGCCAACCCATTGCGGAATATCAGGCTGAATTCGGCGGCTTTGAAAAACTGATGCCGCACAGGATACGCAGAGTTCTTTTAGCGGCCTCGCTTTACGATTCCTTTCTGCTCGCCGATGACGAACGGCTCAACGAAGCCCTGTTCGGGGATATGTTGGACTCCTCGGCGCACAGCGCCCCAAAAATAACCCGCGTGCCGACAGCCGAACAGGCTCTTGAACGGCTTAAAAAAAGCGACTATGACCTGGTTATCGCCATGATCCAGGTGGGAGAAACCGACATGACCGGTTTCCTCACCAGCATAAAGGCCTCAAAACCGGAAATGCCGGTGGTACTGCTGTCTTTCAATATCTCCGACGCGAAAAACATTCCGGAGGAGGCCCAGGCGCTAGCCGATGGGGTTTTCCTCTGGCAGGGCGACACCCGCATGTTTTCGGCCATAATAAACCTGATCGAGGATGAGCGCAATTTTGAGCACGACGCCAAGGTTGGCGTGCAGGCGGTCCTGCTGGTGGAGGACAATATTAAATTTTACTCTTCCTACCTCCCTATAATTTATTCCGAACTGCTGAAACAAACCCAGATAGTTATGGCCGAAGAGCTCAACCCCGCCAAGAAAGCCCTGCGCCTTAAGGCCCGTCCGAAAATTTTATTCGCCAGGAACTACGACAAGGCCTGGGAAATTTATTCCAAATACAAGGCGAACCTGCTTGGCGTTATCAGCGACATAGAATACCCCGTAGGGAAAACCTGTGTAGAAGACGCGGGGCTGCGCCTTACAAAAATAATAAAAGAAGAAAATCCGGATATGCCTGTCCTTTTGCAGTCCTCAAACACCCGGTTCGCGGCGCGCGCCGGCGAGATGGGCGCCACTTTCATGCGGAAATCCGCCCCCGACCTCTCGCGCCAGCTCAGGGGCTTCATGCTGCGCTATTTCGGCTTCGGAGATTTTATTTTCTCCGACAAGAACGGCTTTGAGTTCGCCAGAGCCTCCGACCTGCACACCATGACGAAGCTTTTAAAAACTGCGCCGGCGGAATCGGTGCTTTACCACGCGAGCCGCAACCATTTTTCAAAGTGGCTGTTCGCGCGCACGGAATTTGAAATAGCCTACAACATATTCCCCAAGAAAATCTCCGAGTTCAGGGATGGCGAAGCCCTGCGCAAATACCTGATAGAAACTCTGCACCAGTTCATCTATAAAACCCAGCTGGGCACCGTGCTTAAGTTCGACAGGAAGCTTTTCAACGATGAAACGCCGTTCGCCAAAATAGGCTCCGGCTCCATAGGCGGCAAAGCGCGGGGGCTGGCATTCGTGGATTTCCTCCTTTCAAAAAGCGACCTGCAGGATAAATTTCAGGGCGTGCGGATCACGGTGCCGAACACCATAGTCATAGCCACCGATGTTTTTGATTTCTTTATAGAGCAGAACAACCTGGACTCGCTTATAAGCGAAAATTATTCAAACGCGCGCATAGCCGAGCTTTTTGAGCGCGCGCCGCTTCCCGATTACGTGCGCGATGACTTGCGCGCGGTTTTGGAAAAGATCAAAGAGCCTCTTGCCGTACGGTCGTCTTCGCTTTTAGAGGATTCTAAAACCCAGCCCTTCGCGGGGGTTTACAAAACCTACTTCCTTCCGAACGATTCCCACGACGACGGCCTGCGCCTGACGGAGCTTGAGAAAGCCGTGAAATTCGTTTACGCCTCGGCTTTTTCAAGGGAAGCTCAGGCCTACCGCAAATTCACCCCGCACATGGCGGATGAAGAAAAAATGGCAGTGGTGATACAAAAAGTGGTGGGGCTGCCGCATGCGCTTGGAAAAAGATTTTACCCCGATTTCGCCGGGGTAATGCAGTCCTACAACTATTATCCGGTGCCGCCGCTGGAACCCGAGAACCCCATAGTGCACATAGCGCTCGGACTTGGAAAGACCATTGTGGACGGCTATACTTCTCTTCGCTTCTCGCCCGAACACCCTAGAAATCTGCACCAGTTTTCCACCCTGAAGGATATCCTGCGCAACTCGCAGAAAAAATTCGTGGTCCTTGAGCTTGGCGGCGGAAAAGATACCGCGCTGCATTACGATGAAGAATCCTCACTGGCGGTTATTGACGCGGAGCTGGCGGATTCGGACGGGACGCTTGAAGCAGTGGGCTCCACCTATTCCCCAGAAAACGACCTGATTTACGACGACGTAGCCCGACCGGGCGCGCGGGTGATAACTTTCGCCCCCATCCTTAAAAACGAACTCATTCCGCTTTCCGGCATCCTGAGCGATCTTTCGGAAGCCGGCAAGCAGGCCATGGGCGCCAATATTGAAATGGAATTCGCCTGCGTGCTTGACAAAGAAAATAAGACCGCAGAATTCAACATTTTACAGATGCGACCGATGGTATCGCGCAGCTTTCTGAAAAAAGTGCATTTGGAAGAACTTAAAAAAGAAAACCTGATATGCTCAAGCGCCATGACGCTGGGCAACGGCTACATTAAAGACGTGTTTGACCTGATATATGTTAAACCGGAAAGTTTTAACTCTTTAAAAACACGCGAGATAGCCGAACAGATAGGAGAGCTGAATTCGCGTCTGAAACTGGAAAACCGCCACTATCTTCTTATAGGACCCGGTCGCTGGGGCTCAAGCGACCCGTCGCTGGGTATACCGGTAAAGTGGGACCACATTTCCAATTCAAAAGTGATAGTTGAGGCCGACTATGAGGGGTTTTCCGTGGACCCGTCCTACGGCACGCATTTTTTCCATAATGTAACTTCGCTCGGCATAGGCTACTTTACCATCAACTCTTACAGCAAAGAAGGCTTTATAAACTGGCCCTGGCTGAAAGGCGCGGCGGTGTCGCATGAAACGGCCTATGTAAGACACCTGCGCCTCAGTTCCCCCCTGGACATCCGCGTTGACGGCTCAGAAGGACGCGGCGCGGCGGCATTCACGTGAGAGTTGAGCCTACGGCTCAACTCCGTCACAAGTCACAGGTCTCAAGTCACAAGTAAAAATTTTTAATAAAAAGAGAATGTTTCCAGCAGGGAGAGGGCTCTCCCGCCTACGGAGAGCGGCGCAGACTCCAACCCGGTTAGGCGGGCAACCGGCCATTGGGCCGAAGATATTTTAGAGACTTCTTCCCCGGAGCAGCCATCCTGGGGGCATACTCTGGAAAGAGCGCAGCCGTTCTTAAAAACGTAGTCAGCTTCGCCGCGCACCAGCACGCCTTCCAGCAGTTTGGTTTCGGCATTGAAAACAGGGCTGCCGGAGCTGCCTGCATAAGCGTCCAGGTCGGTGATAAAATAGCCGGTCTTTGAAGCGTCCCTCACCGAGGCCCCTCCGGCTATTTTGAGCGGCAGGCCGGAAGGATAGCCCATGACGAAAACCTTCGCGCCTTTTTCGAGCTTACCTGACAGATTGGCCTTAACGGGTACGCGTCCGGCGGCGGGCCTGTCCAGTTGTATTAAGGCCCAGTCGGCCCCGTCATAATGCTGCGAGGCTATAATTCGCGCGCAGCTGTAAACATCCGAGGCCGGAATTGAGGCGGGGACATTGCCTTTCTCCCTTACAGCAAACCCGAACACGAACTTCACGGCTTCGCAGTCCGCCATTGAGGCAGCGCAGTGGGCCGCGGTAAGCACGGTATCAGGCCCCACCAGCGCCCCGGAGCAAACCGGGCCCACTCTCTGGTCGTAGAACGGCTCCTCGGGACAGACCAGATAGGCCTGGGCGTAGGATTCGGTGAAAAGTTTTGCAGTCCTGCCGTCGGGGGAAAAGGTAACGTATGATTCGGGGAAAAGCGCTACCGAGGCTTCCGCCAGTTTATGTATTTCCGGAGCTGTTTCCTGGTAAAGGTCCAGCCTGTCATCCACACCGTAGATGCCCCTTTCCTCCAAAGCGGTCAAGGGCGGGCATAGAAGCAAAACAGAAAACAACGTCAGAAGCGGTATTCGCATCTTTACCTGTATTCAACCTTTTTATTTCAGTTTCATAACCCACTGGGCGAACTCGTCCCAGTTGCCGTCTTTCGCCCAGGCCAGCTGGTCATACGCTGGATTGTAGCCGTAGACAGGCAGATAAACCGCAATGCCGCGCGCGTTCACCAGGTCGTCGGAGAAGGTGCAACTGTTAACGACCAGGCTCCCTTGTATAAATTCCATCAGCACCCTGCTCTTTTCCCTGACAGCCGCGTTCACGGTGCCCTCGTAAATAAGCCTTACGAAATCGTGAAGGTCCTTGTTGTCTGTGTAAACGAAGGACTGCGCGCTTTTATGGGCTTTTTTCACCAGTTCCGTTTCGCCCGCACCCATTACCGCGGCGGTCCAGTCGTTAGTAAGGGCAAGCAGGCGCGGCAGCCGCTCCGACCGCACCAGCGACAGCGTGCCGATCTCGATCCTGTTGTAATAGTCGTAAAAAGCGTCAACAGCCAAAGAGCCCAGATTTTCCGGTGAAATTGTAAAGTCGTAGATAAGCATCGAGAGTATGGTATCGTAAGGATAACCTTCTCCGGGAGAAGTCTCCTCCGAACCAAGTATATAATCGGCATACTTCCTTATCTCGTAGTCCACGCCGGCCATCTGCATCATCCCGGCATCCGAGGCGAAAATATCGAGCCTTCCTATCTGGGAGAGCGCCTGACCCAGTTGGGGCGTGCTTATACGGTTGTAGGTTTCTTCATCAAAGGAAAGCGCGCGGCCCTTGGGCCGCCAGCCGTCGCCGTACCAAACCACCAGCATGTAACGCTTGGCCGGGAAATTAGCCCTGGCCCACTGCCCGAACTCAGCCAGATGCCTGTAGTCGCCCATGTCAACACCAGGAAAACTTGCCAGAACCGGGGAGGTGATTTCCATGGGCAGTTTATCCTTCTGTGCCAGGTAGCGCCTGGAGCCGGTCCAGTTGCCGTCATCGGAAGAGTAGCCCTTTATCCTGCCCAGTTCCATCACAATGTTCACCTTGTCGGTGGAACCGACGCTTTCCAGCTTATTGGCGGCCACCATCGCCATATCTTCCATACTGTTCTTGCCATTAAGGTAGACCATAACGGTCCATTCCTTCTCATCAACCCTGTCCGCCGAGGGCAGAGGCACGGACAACCCGCGCAGTTCAGACTTATCAATTCCCGTTCCGGCAGTGTCAAAATCAATCGTGGCCGCTCCGGCAGACGCCGCCAGCGCCACGCCAGCCGCCAATATCATTAATCCGCGCTTTAACATAGAGCTCCTTATAACTGGTTAATTAGGGCCTATTGGACATTTTCTGCAACCCCTATTATAGCGATTGATGGATATTTTTACAAATCTCACCACCGGTAAAAAGGCGGGCTTTCAGAAAAACTGCGGCAACATTTATGTTTTCGATACACTCAACCACTTAAACGCTCCGCATATTATACGCAACATTTGTGACGGGGAACAAAAGTAGCTTAACCATGCCCAGACCGTATACCGCCATAAGGTGGCCTTGGAGAGCTGCGTTTGTCGAGGCTCATAAGGCCGTGACGGCCATTGTGAACACCAGCCAGTCCAATCCATGTCAGGCTTGTCGAATTCTTTATAATACTTTTCAAAGATGGAAGTCCCTGGAAAAGGTATCAGGATGTTGAACACGCTGATAGTGGACCTCAATTTTTTTGAGAAAGCTATGGTTTCCTTTATGGTTTCCTTGGTCTCTCCTTCATTTCCGATAATGAACGAATTAAAAGATTCAACGCCATGCTTGCGCAGCAGTCCACAGCATTTCTCGGCCATATCCAGCGTGGTCCCTTTGCCTATAAGGTTATTTATACTTTGACTGCCGGTCTCTATACCGAGCTGTACGCGTACACACCCTGCCCTTTTCATCTTAATGATCAACGATTCGTCCAACAGCGTGTTCACGCGCCCGGCGGCAGTCCAAGCTATTTTTAGTTTTTTGCTTATTATCAGATCGCATATGCGGTGCACCCTATTATTGTCGGCGGTGAAACAGTCATCCATTACATGAAAATAACTTGCGCCGTATTTCTCTGTCAGATGCTCTATTTCGGCTACCACGCGTTCGGGGCTGTGCGGACGAAACTTGCGGCCCATGCAGATGTTGGCGCAGAAATTGCATTGTCCAGGGCAGCCGCGACTGGTTATTAGCTTATCGTTCCCCAATGGAGCAGGTTCGCCGTTGAGAAGATCTATTGCCGGATACGGAAGGTTGTCCAGGTCGGAGATGGGTTCCGGGCGCTGATTTTCAATATATCGTCCATCTTTTATGAAAGCCGCGCCAGGCACTTTTTCAAAATCTATTTTGCCGCTTTTATCGAACTCCGCGGCAAGGGCCAGCATAGGAAGCTCACCTTCACCGGCTATCACAGCGTCCAGTTCCGGCAGCCCCTGCAATGTTGCGCGCGGCAACGCCGTTGGGTGAGGGCCGCCCATAACCACAGGGCAGGCGAAGCGGTGTTTTACTTCTTTTGTCACGCGACGGGCTTCCATGAAGTTCCGTGTAACCGCAGAGATGCCGGCGATATCGGGGTTGAAGATTCCTATTTCCCGCCAGACGCGATCCATCGGCATATGGAATGAGTCAGGGATAAATATGGCTGCCGTATGACCGGACTGCCGCAGACAGGCTGCGATGTATCCCAGTCCTGACGGGAAATTTTCATGGTTCCTGACAGATATCCTGAGCAGGTACTCGGAACAATACGGATATATAAGCGCTACACGCATCGGATTTTATTATACACTATGATTGTTCCACGGTAAATGCCGTCTGCCGCCATTCCCCGGAAAAAACGCCTATTTAGGGGGCACTGAAAAAGTCATTTTTATTTAAAGTCTCGTCGTTAAAATAGGCGACAAAAGTGGTAATAGCGTTTAAAAACTGCATGGAATTTGCAGGCATATGCCCAAAAAGCGTGCAGTTTTGCGTTAAACTTGTCATATTTCAGTGCCCAATGGGTCTGCTGGACTTTTTCAGCAGACCCTATTTACTGATATACTCCAGCCCTTCCCGTCCTTCTTTTACCAACGGCAAAGGAACATCCCAGATCCCGAGCGACAAGACATCTTTAACAAATCCTTTCTTATCTTTTTCGCTTATTTTCGCCCATTGCGGCGACGCGCCTTTAAGCGAGGCGTCAAGCAGGGCGTCGCGTAAATTTTCGTCGAAATCCCGCCGGAAATCATCCACCAGCGGAGCAAGGGAAAGCCGCAGACGTTTTTTGCTTTCGGCCCGGAGCCCGCCGGCGCCGTTCTCCGCGGCCCCAGCCGCAGCGCCACTCCCCGCAATATTCTCTTTGGCGATAAATATCCGCCAGGGATTGGTTTTAAAGCCGTAATATTTAAGCCTGGTGTTTTCCGTTATGTCCCAGGCGGACACATGCCTGAAGAGGGAATACAGCGTTTTTATGCCTGGCTTGAAACCGCGAAAATCTGAAAAATCCCAGCGCAGAGAATAATCCAGCGCCACTCTTGAATCGCGGGCGTCTTTTGAGATATTAAGCGTAAGCGGGTTTCGCTCATTCCGCTGCACGGCGTCAGCGGTGGAGCGCTCCACTCCCCCTGCGGCGGGATATGCAGGCGGCACAGCCTCCCCCTTCTGGGCGACCAGCGGCGGACCATAAAGCATGACGAAAGCAAAAAAAAGACTACTAGAAGCCTTCTTTAGCATAGCGCTCAAGAAGCTCGCGGGCAAGCCTGTTATCCGGATTGGATTTAATCGCGGAGTCCAGGGCCTCTTTAAAGTCCTTCTCCATGCGCGGCTTTTGCCTTGGCCCTGGTTTTTCCGCGGCGCAAAAAGCGGAAATGACGGCCGCCCTGAGCGCGTAAATTTCGCTCATAAACTTATCGCCGCTCACAAAAGGCATACGGTTGCCTTTTTCAAGCCCCTCAGCTATTACATTGCCGCTTCCCTGATACGCTTTTAAAAGAAGCGCCCGCGCGGTCTGGCGGTTTTCGTTTACTATGGCAAGGCCCGCACCTTCCTGGAAATCCGCCTCCACCTGCTGCTTTTGCGCATCCACGAAATTTGGATAATTACCGAGCGCCCCCTGATAATAAGCCCTGGCCCTCGGGTAGTCCTTATTAACCAGCGCCTTATTGCCTTCCACCGTAAGTTCAAGCGCTTTTTTAAATCCCACATCCCTCGCCAGCAGGTCCACAATGTTTTTTATCTTTTCAGCCTCCGCTATGTTTTTAAGAGCATCCGCGGAAGCAACCTCGGCGGAAGAAATAAGACTCGCCGGAATGTTTTGTTTAAGTTCCGAAGACCCGGCCTCCTCCTTGTCAAGCCTTGCTTTAAGCGCCCTGATCTTTTCAATGACGGAAACATAGCTGGAGGCGTTGCTTTCAAGGCGCTCCGCGTCTTTATTCAGAGCCAGAAATCCGTCCGTCTCAAGCCAGGAAGCCAACGCCGAATAGCAGCTCAATAAAAGCAGCCGGGAACTGTAAATCGCGGCAGCCGTTCCGTAAGACGCGCGCGTTTCAAGCAGAAGAGAAAGCTCACTTATGGAGGGGACATCCCCCCTTTCACCCAAAACCGTTATAAGGGACATGACAGCCTGCCAGTTGGCCGCATTCGCGTTCACGGTTTTTTTAAGTATCGCGGTTTCCAATTCGCCGCCGCGTTCAAAGCCGCTTTTATAAGCCTTTTCGCTCAATTCTTCAAGCAGGGCCAGGGCCCTTTCGGAATCCGGCGCTTTGGAAAGAGCTTTGTCAATACAGCCGTACGCCTTTTCGATATCGGCCGGAGCGGCGCTTTTTCCGGAGACGACCTTTTCCGCCTTTGAAAGATAATACACCGCGGCCTTTTCCCGCGCAAAACCACAAGCTGCCAGAGAGCCGGCAAGCGACACTAGAAATATTTTCTTAAGCGAGCTTCTAGATATACCACTGTGAGCCGAGCATTTGCCATTTATCACCATAATTCCTTCTTTTTTTCGCCGTAATCCGTTTAATCATGTGTCTGCCGGACTTTTCAGCAGACCCTGATTACTTCACCGAAATAAAGCGTATGAGAGTCGCCGGCCGGATAGTATTTTTTTCGTATTTCCTCCGGGAGGGCGGAGGATGGCATTTCGGCCTTTGAGAGGAGTTCACACTCATACGAGAGCGCGGCGCCCTCTATAAGCTTAATGCCGGGCTTTGAGCCGTCCGTGGTGTTCAGAGCGCAGGCGCGCAGTTTATCATATTCCCGCCCCGACTTTGAGCCGCAAAAGGCAAGCTCCTTTTTCCAGGCGCCTAAAGCCGGAACGCAAACCGAGAAATAACGCGCGCCCTCAAGAAGCTCATGCGTATAGCGGGAAGGACGCACCAGCACGGTCATTACGGACCTGCCCCAGATGACGCCTGTTTGCGCCCAGCCGATGGTCATGGCATTAAGGCGCTTCTTATTGTCCAGCACCACCAGCAAAGCCCCCGAACCTTCAAGGGCTTCACAGAGTTTTTCAAAACCGGAATGATGGTCCATATATTTTTCAGGTCACAGGTCACAAGTAAAGAGTTTTACGCTACTACCTGTGACTTGCCACTTGTGACTTGTGACAGCTTTGAGCCTACGGCTCAAAGCTTTGTCCAATCCAGTATTATTTTCCCTGAATTGCCGGTGGCCATAATATCAAAGCCCTCTTTAAAGCGCTCAATAGGGAAGCGGTGCGTGATGATGGGCTTGATATCAAGCCCGCTCTGGAGCATGGCGCACATCTTATACCAGGTTTCAAACATCTCCCTGCCGTAAATGCACTTGATCAGCAGGGCCTTGAAAATGACATTCCCCCAGGGTATCGTGGTATTGGGCGGCAAGATGCCGAGCAGCCCTATTTTGGCTCCCATTTTAACAGAGGCTATCATATCGTTGAAAGCCGTTGGGTTGCCTGACATTTCAAGGCCGACATCAAACCCCTCCGTCATTTTAAGACGCCGCATAACCTCGGGAAGTTTCTCCTTACGCACATCCACGACATTTTTCACGCCCAATTTTTTTGCCAGCTCAAGGCGATAATCGTTCAGGTCGGTAATAACCACGTTCCTCGCGCCAACATGCCGGGCAATGACCGCCCCCATTATGCCTATTGGGCCCGCGCCGGTGATAAGAACATCCTCTCCCACCAGATCAAAAGAAAGCGCCGTGTGCACGGCGTTGCCGAGAGGATCAAGTATTGAAGCCTCGTCGTCCGAAATATCATCGGGAAGCGGAAAAACATTTTCGGCCGGTATGGCCAGGTACTCGGCGAAGGCGCCGGGGCGGTTGACCCCCACTCCCCTGGTATTAATGCACAAATGCCTATGGCCGGCTTTGCAGTTGCGGCAATGGCCGCAGACTATATGTCCCTCGCCCGAAACCCGCTCTCCGACAGCGTGGCCTTTGACATTTTTTCCCAGCGCCTCTATAACACCCACAAATTCATGCCCCACATGCATGGGAACCGGTATGGTTTTCTGGGCCCAGTCGTTCCACTGGTAAATGTGTATATCGGTGCCGCAGATGGCGGTCTGTTTTATTTTTATCAGTACTTCGTTGTCCCCCGCCTCAGGCTTAGCCACTTCGTCAAGCCAAAGGCCCTTTTCACGGTATTTTTTAACGATAGCTTTCATAGGTTCTCCCAATGCCAGCCGGCATAGCCCTGAAGATCTGAAGCGCTGAAGGGCTGAAGTTTGAAAACCAGAATTTTTTTACTTCAGATCTTCAGGTCTTCAGCGCTTCAGCACTATTATACCGATTATAAATTCCGCCTTTCAATAAAAACAACCGGATTTCATCCGCCGGCCTTTTTTTAATATACTATTTCCCACTTATGACGGTTATGGAATTCACTCTTATGAGCGCGGGCTCGCTTTTCGCCATAGTCAACCCCCTGGCTGCGGTACCGGCCTTTTTGGCCATGACCCCAAGCAACACGGAGAAGGAACGCCTTAGAATGGCGCGTACCGCCTGTTTTACGGCCACCGGCGTACTGGCGGTTTTTGCGGCCACAGGCAACAGGCTATTCGGTATTTTCGGCATAACCCTGGCAGCTTTCCAGCTGGCGGGCGGGCTTTTGCTGCTTTTGGTGGCGTTGGACAGTCTTCGCGCCAAACGTTCGGCGGTACAGGAAACAGAGGAAGAAAAGAACGAAGGTATAGCCAAGGACGATATTTCCATCACTCCGCTCGCCATACCTATGCTCTCAGGCCCTGGAGCCATTACCACAGCCATTCTGCTTGAGTCAAAAGCCAAAAATTTCGCCTACGACCTGATACTTTTCGCCTTGTTCGCCGTTATAGGACTTGTAAGCTATTACACTTTTTATTTTTCAGTAAAAAAAGCCAAAAAAATAAACCCCATCGCCATGAACATCACCACCCGCCTGATGGGGCTGATACTGGCCGCCACAGCCGTACAGTTTATACTTGACGGGATAAAAAAATCATTTTTAGCCGGCTAACCGCGAATAAGACGAATACCCGCAAATAATCTGATAATTCGTGCCATTTTCCCGCTAAATTTGCGGCATTCGCAGCTTAAGCGGGAAAGGTCTTATATTCCTGCCCCTGTGAGCGGCCGCGCTCTTCACTTCCAGGGCAAAAGCCCTGGGCTTTTGCAATACCCATCAGGGTCTTTCGGAATTCCTCAACGCTGTGGAAGCGGTTTTCAGGTTCCGGAGCAAAGGCTTTTTCAAACAACAGATCAAGGGCCTTTGGAGAGCCGGGCGCCACGCCGCTAAGTGGATGGTAAAGCCTGCCGACTTTCTGCCGATGGAAATCCGGCCCCGGAAAGGGGAGCACACCGCTAAGGGCCTCATAAAGGCACACGCCCAGCGAATATATGTCGGCCTCTCTGGAAGAAACACCCAGATCCTGCTCTGGCGACATATAAGCGGGGCTGCCGACCACTTCCGCATTGGAAGATCTTGCCAGAGATTCCCTGACGCGGCTAGCCAGCCCGAAATCCATAACCTTAACCTCGTTTTCCTCGCTCAGCATGATATTTGAAAGTTTAAGGTCGCGATGAATGACATTTTTTGAATGGGCGTAAACCAGGGCTTTTGAGACTTCGTCAAATATCCCCGCTGCTTTCTCGAAACCCAACTGCGCTTCCTTGTCAAGCAACCGGTCCAGCGTCAGACCGCTTATATGTTCAAAAACCAGGTAAATATTGTCCTCTTCCTCAAAAATGGTGTAAATCTCCACTATGTTGGGGTGGTGCAGAAGGGCCACTGTGCGTGCCTCTTCAAGGAAGCGCTGTTTTTCGCGCTCGTTTATTTTTATCTCCTCATTCATCTTTTTGATGGCCACTTTCCTGCCAAGCGACTGGTCGACAGCCTCGTAAACCACCCCCATGCCGCCTTCGCCTATTTTGCGTTCTATCTTATATTTGCCGGTGGCCACGCCCTCGTAGAAGACAGACGGGGAAAGCACATCCGGGTGAGTGCTGCGCGCGCTTACTTCCTCTTTAGCGTTTCTGGAAGTCACAATGTGCACCAGCCCAAGAGCCACCAGGGCCCCGCCCGTAATAGTGAAGAACAGCAAAATAAGGAATCGCTTCAGGGGAGAGCGGCTTGGCCGGCTAGCGCCTTCATAAGCCGCCTGCGCCCCCGCGGTAGCCGCGCCAAGTCCGGCCGAGAAACCCGGCACCATGGCGCCATACTGCGCCACCGCGTCCTGGTAGCGGCTCTGGTAGGACCCGCTCAAAGCGGCGGCCTGCCTGAAGTTCTCAAGCGTTTTTTTATAGTCGCCCTGCTTCTCGTAGGCCAGAGCCCTGTTAAACCAGGCATCAGCAAAACCGGGGTTGATATCTATGGCCCGGCTTGAATCGGCCTCCGCCTCGCCGGATAGCCCTTTTTTATTTAGCGCCCAGGCGCGCATATTCAAAGCCTGAAGATTTGAGGGGTCTTTTTGCAGAACCACGGTGGCGTCCCTGACCGCATCATTGTAGCGGCCCAGAAAATTCATGGCGTTGGCCCTTTCCAGATAAGCGTCCAGATTGGCCGGGTTTTTTTCTATGGAAAGGGAGGCGTATTTAACGGTATTCCCATAATCACCAAGACGCGTTTTGGAAAACGCGGTCTGCAGGTAGGCTTTGGACTTGGCGTAATCCAGGTCCTGTACAGCCGCGTCTTCCCCGGCGGAAGCCGTCACGGCAGCGCTGTCTATACCGTCGGTATCCGGGGCGTTTACCGCATCCTCGTTCCCTGCCTCCACGGCACCCAGGGCCTTCTTTATTTCCTCCACGGAGGCAAGGGATTTAAGGGTCGGCACGCTTTTGCGGCTTTCAAGAAGTATGGAAAGTATCCTGGCCGATTCGTCCTGCGGATCTATGGACATAGCTTTTTTTATGTCCTCAAGGGCGCCTTTTCTATTTTCAAGTTCTGCCCGCGCCAACGCTCGCGCCTTATAAGCATCCGGATCTTTTTCGTCCAGTTTTATTGCGTTGGTGGCGGTTTTTTCGGCCATGTCATAATCATGTATTTCGTTATAATAGGAAGCAGCCGCGGATTGAACGGAGGGGTTATCCGGATAGTCCTGCGTAAGCGCCTGAATTGCCGCGCCGGCCGCCTTTTTGTCCCCTGATTTAATGACGGAATGCGTATCCACAAGTTCATAAACCGGATTCCGCTTACCATGCCCGGAACCTTTATCCCGACCGTGGCCCGCGCTCTCCGGAATCTGTATATCAAAAGAAGCGAGTTCGGAGCTTATGGCGCGGTATTCTTCGCCTGGCAGGTTTTTGGAGTCTGCCATGGATTTCAAACCTATCAGCATTTCAGATATCGGAAAGCATTGCCTATCTACGAATTGCTGCGCCTCCTCAGGCGTCAGGCCCTTTAAGATCCGCAGCAGCGCCTGCGCGGCAATGTCTGGATGGTCGGCTACGTTGGTTTTAAATACCCTTAGGTCGCCGCCGTGCCCCTGGACTCCTACCGGCGCCCCCTCCAAACTGCCGTCAGAAGTCTGCTTTTTTTCGGAGCTAAGCGGGTTATTTGCGGCGGCCTGGATATCATTAGACGGTAATACAGGCACAACCGCCCTCTCCGAAATGGAAAAAGCGGGAGTAAAAAAGCCTAAAAAAAGAGTAATACACGTTAAATGAAAGATATCGCGCATAAACATCCGCCAAAAAACCCTCATCCCATATATATCATAAAGGTAAGTTCGGGCTTTGTCAAGGGCTACAGTCTGAAAGATTACCCGAAAGGCCTCTATGATAATAGGTCGTTTATCCCTTGCCTGAAAGCTGGGTGTGAGTTAGACTATAGTATACAAGTGGTTAAGGAGAACCTATGAAAAACAACCTGAAAACAGCGGCAGCCATACTGTTGTTTGCCCCCTGTGCAATATTTGCGGCCGACAATAATTCCGACGAACAATATTTTGGAATTGAATCTTCAAGATTTGAAGTTTCAGTAAAAGAAACCGATGAAAAACCGGATTTAGTCAGTATCCCTTTGGACGCCATGACCAAAGGACCGGGGGGCGGCATAGTAAATACAGGAATGCAGGCATGGAGCGTGATAAACAGCGGGCAACCTTCAGGCAGCCACTCAAGCGCCTACGCCAGCGCCATGCCCGGATTCAACCAATGGGCAAATTTCAGCAACTGGAAAAAGAAAGAGATGACCTACAATTACACCGTAACCAACCGGATGCATATGGATGTTATCCGTGTAAAGTATGTGGTGGCTTTCTTTTACGACGGCATGGACCTGCGCTCTCAAACACCAACGGAAACAAACCCTTTCACCGGAGACAGAGAAACAGCAAAAGGCAGCTATGTAGCAAATTTCACTGTACGCCCTGTTGAAGTGGATATAAAATGGGGGTTCAATTATTCGCTTAATGTAACCATGTCCAACCCCATGAACATAGGCTCCTCGGACAACCCTGTGGCCTACTTGCAGGCGGATCTTAACTGGAATATTTCCACGGTACTTCAATCAAAGGGCGGCATTCTGACCTACGGGGTAGACGGCCTGGGCAACTTCAAGGATTTGACCGAGAAAAGCGCTGAACTCACAAAACAGCTTCCGCTTCCTGTCCTGGAAAAACCAGCTTCGGTAGACTGGAATTAGGGTCTGCTGAAAAAGTCCAGCAGACCCATGATTACACAGATTAAGGACGATTACACGGATTTCAGACAGAACCGATCCTATTGGTAAATTCCGATTAAAAATCTGTGTAATCACTCTTAAATCCGTGTAATCATCTGTAACTCTTTACTTCCCCTGTCCACAACACTTTTTGTACTTCTTCCCGGAACCGCAGGGGCAGGCATCGTTGCGGCCCACTTTCGGTTCCTCCCGTTTAAAAGTTTCTATTTTATGGGCATCTCCCCCATTAACGACCTCGGGATGCTTTTTTAGCCATTTTTTCACTTCTTTTTCGTCATTTATATCCACACCCTCAATAAGCATTTTACGGTAGATATCTATTATCAGTTTGCGCGTCTGCGGGGTTTTAGCCTGGGAAAGGATCTCCGGCGAAATAGCGTTGAGTTCCAGAACCAGCTCCTCGTCTGTTTTTTCAGCGGGGGACTTTTCTTTAACCGGGGCGGATTTTTCAGCCGGCGGAACTGCCGCAGGCGACCCAACAATTTGCTTACCCCCCCCAGCCGCAGCCGTTGGAGGAGTCACCAAAACGGGAGACGCCGCTTGTTGAATCTGCGTTTGCTGCCGGAAAGCGGCCCGTGGCTCCGCCTCAGGCCGTTTTTCGTCTTTTTTATTCAGTATCTTCTTCAGAAAATTCCAAACCATATATTGTCTCCTTGAAGCTAGAGAAGAACTCCTTCCCTATTCGCTATTTACTATTCGCTCGCAATCACTTTACATGTCAAACACAGACACTGGCCTGCGATTTTAGAAAGCTTGCCAGCGCAATGGAGTGAAGTTTTGTCACCGGCGAATCCGTGCGCGAGGGAAGTATTACGGGGAAATTAGCGCCGGCAAGTATCGTAGCTGATTTCATGGCCTCTCCAAAGAAAGAAATGGCTTTATACGTGGGGTTCGCGCTGTCAAGATCGGGAAGCAGGGCGATATCAACGGCGCCGGGCACAACTCCGCCCGTTATACCTTTTTCTTCGGCCAGTTTTTTTGAGAAAGTTATGTAGATATCGTAAGGCCCCTCCACCACGGCGTTCGCTATTTTTCCCTCCCTGTTCATTTTAACCAGCGCTTCTGCGTCAAGCGTACTCTGAATCTTCGGATTTACCTTCTCTACCGGGCATATCACCGACACATTCGGCTTTTCCACTCCCAAAAGACGCATAACCCCTATAGCATTATTGAGAATTTTGGCTTTTTCCTCAAGCGTGGGTTTTATCATTATAGCCGCGTCGGTAACAGCGAAAAGCTTGCTGAATTTTGTAGGCAGTTCAAAAAGCACAAAATGACTGAGCACCGTACCTTCAGCCACGGCTCCTATCTCTTTGCGCAGTATGGCCTTCATGAAAAATTTGGTATCCACCAGGCCCTTTACCAGGAAGTCCCCCTTGCCGGCCTTTATCATGTCCACAGCGGTATTCGCTATATCCGCCGGATCCGACTTATCTATAAATTCAAAAAGCGAAGTCTCTACGCCGACTTTAGCGGCCACAGCCTCGATCTGGGTTCTCGGCCCTACAAGAATACCGCCGGAAATTATACGATGTTCAAGCCCCATTTTTATGGCTTCCATTACCTCCTCGTTATTGGCGCCGGGCACCACTATACGGTTCGGCTTGTCCTTGACCAACCGCATCAACTCATCAAAATTGCGGAACTTCATATTATCCTCCTTAATCAATTTTAAAATCATCGCTCTTCTGTAATTCCATTAATACACCTTTACAGCGGCGGGGCGCTCAAGTCCTATTTGCGCCGCTGCGCGCAGGGCGGTCATCTCATCTCCGCCCGGATAGCTTACCACAGGGGCGATCCAGCCCACCCGGCGTTTGATTTCCGGTATCAATATTTGATCGTAGGCTAGTCCCCCTGTAAGCACTATGGCGTCAACCTTGCCTTCTAGTACTGCCGACATGGAAGCTATCTCCTTTGAAATCTGGTAGGCCATGGCAAGCACCGCTTCCTTGGCTTTTTCACGCGAAATTTTTGACGGATCAAGACCGGAATTGGGTTTTACCTCGCCTGTCAGGATGTATTTTTCAAGGGCCAGGCAGTCGGAAGTACCGGTATAGGCCACCAGGCCGCCCCTGCCCTTAAGTTTGAGTTTCATTTCAGCCAAAGTATATTTGCCGGAGAAACACATTTTTATCAGCCCTCCGGCCGGCACGCCGCCCGAGCGCTGCGGCGTGAAGGGCCCCTCTCCCTCCAGCCCGTTATTTACGTCTACAACCCTGCCGCCCACATGAGCGCCCACAGAAATTCCGCCTCCGCCGTGCATTATTATAAGACGGCAGTCTTCGTACGGTTTGCCAAGCTGGCGGGCCGCGTGGCGGGCCACGCGCCTCTGGTTAAGCGCGTGAAAAATTGAAATCCGCGGATTTTCCGGCATCCCGGAATATCTGGCCAGAGGTTCAAATTCGTCCACCACAACCGGGTCGGCGATAAAAGCCGACGCCGCGCACATGGAGGCTATATTATGGGCAAGTATTCCGCCTAAATTGGATGGGTGGTCGCCCACTACACCTTCCTCAAGGTCTTTCAGCATAGCTTCGTTGACCGCGTAAATCCCGCCTTCTATAGGCCTTAGCAGCCCTCCGCGGCCTATAACGGCGTGCAATTCTGAAAGCTCAACCTTATTTTCTTTCAGGGCGCCAAGCACCAGACCTTTTCTGAATTCATATTGAGCAGTTACTTTTTCAAGCTCATAGGCTTTCAGGTCGTCAGGACTGTAGCGGACCACTTTATGGAAAACCAGTTTTTCTCCGCGGAAAAAGCTCACCTCGTCGGAAGTGGAGCCGGGATTTATTACCAGTATATTGTATTCAGCCATATATATCTCTCTATTTACGAAAGGGTGGAAACCGCTGTGCGATGCTGAACCTATAATATAATAGAAACCGCAGGCATTTCAACAAAAGTATTTATGATGCGGGCCTCAGTAAAACAATCTGTAGAAAGCCAGGCCGAACCATTCGTTTAACGCTTTGCCAAGCCCGCCTGAACCGGGCAGATAATCCTTGAAATAATACTTTCGTTCCGCTCCTGATTCACGAGCCACCGGCAGCGGAACTATCTGGGCGAAACCAGCTTTTTTGAAAAGGAACACCGCGCGCCGCATATGATAGGCTGAGGTTAAAAGCAGTATTTTCTTATAACCTTTTTCATCGCAGATTTTTTTTGAAAAAAGCGAGTTTTCGCGTGTATCGCGGGAACTCTCCTCCGTAAACACAGCCTCCGGCGGCACGCCCGACTCCACAAGATACAGTTTGCCGACCGCAGCCTCAGGGTCTTTTGAAAACGGAGATCCGCCCGAAACCAGGATCGGCAGACGGGTTTTGCGGTAAACCGCCGCCGCCGCGCTCAAGCGCGCCAGGGCTGAAGGTTTAAGTCTTTCACCGGCTGAAACCGCCGGAATATTCTCATAGACCCCGCCGCATAAAACCACCAACGCGTCGGCTTTCAGATCAGACGGAGCCGGATAGGAATTTTCAAGCCCTGAAAGCGCAAAATCAGAGAAAGACGCGGTTGAACAAACCCACATCATACCCGCAAGGGCAAAACAAGCGCACGCCGCCCGCCTTGCTTTCTTAAACTGCGCAAAGCCCAAAACAACCGCGACAAGGACAAAAAAGCCCGGCGGCAGCAAAAACGGGATTATAAGTTTTTTAATAAAAAACATATCGGGGAGGGGAATTTAATTACTACGGGTAGTCAGAAGGCAGAATTCAGAATATAGAAGTCAGAAAACAGCTCTTCTGTATTCTATGTTCCATATTCTGGATTCTGACTTCTGAATTCTGTCTTCCTGATTTTAATTATTCTGCTTCTCCGCTCTTGATACGCATGCAGTAGAATGAGCGCCACACGAACACCACGCTGACGGCGAAGAATATAGCGGCCAGTATCCGGTCCACGGCGGGGTCGAGGGTTATGGCAAATTCAACGGCGAGCAGCCCGAACAGCGTGGTGAATTTGATAATGGGGTTCATGGCCACCGAAGAAGTGTCCTTGAACGGATCTCCCACGGTATCGCCCACCACCGTGGCGTCGTGCAGAGGCGTGCCTTTCATGTTCAGCTCTGTTTCAACAAGCTTTTTGGCGTTATCCCAGGCGCCGCCGGCATTGGCCATGAAGATGGCCTGATAAAGCCCGAAGATGGCGATCGAGATAAGATAGCCTATGAAAAAGAAGTGATTCACACACGCGAAAGAAAGCGTTGAGAAGAACACCACCAGAAAAATATTAAACATTCCTTTCTGGGCGTATTGGGTGCAGATCTCCACCACTTTTTTTGAGTCCGCCACTGATGCCCGTTCACCCCCGCCTTCGAGTTTTATGTTCTTTTTAATGAACTCAACGGCCCTGTAAGCTCCGGTGGTGACGGCCTGCATGGAGGCGCCGGTAAACCAGTAGATTATGGCTCCGCCGGTAATAAGCCCAAGCAGGAACAGCGGGTTAAGTATAGACAGGCCCGCTTCAACCTGTCCGGGGAAGGTCTTATTCAGCACCTGGATGATGGAAAATATAAGAGTTGTGGCGCCCACCACGGCAGTGCCGATAAGCACCGGCTTGGCGGTAGCCTTGAAAGTGTTGCCCGCGCCGTCGTTTTCTTCCAGAAAACGCTTGGCGTTCTCGAAATCCGGCTCAAAGCCGAAGTTTTTCTTTATATCTTCCTTTATACCGGGAATGGTCTCTATACTGGAAAGCTCATAAACCGACTGTGCGTTATCGGTTACCGGGCCGTATGAATCCACGGCGATGGTAACCGGGCCCATGCCGAGAAATCCGAAGGCCACCAAGCCAAAGGCGAATATGGCCGGCGACGCCATGAGCGCTCCGATGCCAGTTGTGCTGACCACATACGCGGCGGCCATCAAAAATATTATGGCCATACCCATCCAATAGGCGCTGAAGTTTCCGGCCACAAGCCCTGAGAGGATATTAAGCGACGGGCCGCCTTCTTTGGAGGCCGCAAGTATTTCCTTTACATGGCCCGAGTTGGTTGAGGTGAAAACCTTTACCAATTCTGGTATTAACGCGCCCGCGACGGTGCCGCAGGTGATAATTGTGGAAAGCTTCCACCAGATAGTGCCGTCGCCAAGCCCGGGTATAAGCAGATAGCTGAGCAGATAGGTCATGGCAATGGAAACCGCCGAGGTAAGCCACACAAGCATGGTCAGCGGGTGCTCGAAATTAAACTTTTTCTCACTGCCGTACATATTGCGGGTAATCAAAGTATTGACCCAATATGAAAAAGCGCTGGTGACTATCATGCCTATACGCATTACGAATATCCAGACCAGCAGCTGTATCTGGGAGGCGGCTTCTGGAACCGCCAGCAGGATAAACGTTATAAGAGCGACGCCCGTGACGCCGTAAGTTTCAAAACCGTCGGCGGTGGGGCCTACCGAGTCGCCGGCGTTGTCGCC
>DMES01000039.1:37091-41903 GCA_003450815.1 Elusimicrobiota bacterium
GCGTTGTCGCCGGTGCAGTCGGCTATAACGCCGGGATTGCGCACATCGTCCTCTTTAATCTTGAAGACTATCTTCATGAGGTCAGAGCCTATGTCGGCGATCTTTGTGAAAATACCTCCGGCGATCCTGAGCGCCGCTGCGCCCAAAGATTCGCCTATGGCAAAACCTATAAAGCAGGGCCCGGCGTAATCGCCCGGCACAAAAAGCAGGATGAACAGCATTATAACCAGTTCAACGCTTATAAGCAGCATACCGATGCTCATGCCGGCCTTAAGAGGTATGGCCATGGTGGGGTACGGCAGGCCCTTCAAGCCGGCGAAAGCCGTGCGGGAGTTGGCGTAAGTGTTTATGCGTATGCCGAACCAGGCCACGGAATAGCTGCCTAAAATGCCTATGACACTGAAGAGCACAATAATGAAGACTTTCATTGAGTCAAAATGCAGCAGGAAGGCGTAATAAACCACCACTATAGCGGCGATAAAAGCCCACAGCAGAGCTATGAATTTACCCTGGGTAAAAAGATAGGTCTTACAGGTCTCATATATCAGCTCTGAAATATCGCGCATGGATTTGTGTACAGGCAATTTTCCTATCTGCATTGACTGCCAGAGACCGAAAACCATCCCAAGCACGCATATTACGAGCCCCAGCATCAAAAGGCTGCGGCCAGGCATTCCCAGAAAAAGAACGCTGGAAAGATCCGGAATAACAAGGTCGGCTTCACCGGCAAAAACGGCGGGCGCTGAAATTACGAACGAAGCCGCTAAGGCGGCAAAAACGGTTAATTTGCGCATTGTTTTTCCCCTTTGCAACCCGTCCATCTTACGCCGAACGGGAAGTTACATACGTTAGCCCAGTCAAAAATCGGGCTTCTTGCCATTGACCAATCTAATTAATAACAACCATCTTCAATGTCTTTTTTACGTTTTTTAATCGCAGGAAACCGTTTAGCAAGCCACTTCAACAAACTCCCCCGACTATAGAATACTTTTGTTTTCCCACTATTAATCGCATTGTCATCCCCCTCATGAAGAGCGATCTCTATTTCCTGCACAACATGGAGAATAAGCATATGCGCTTGTGGTCCCAGCCACTTTTCAACGGCAGAATCGTTAGCTAGAGCTTTGAAATGTTTCAAGTCTTCTTGAGAAAAACAAGGAATCAGCGGCTGGCACTCACGAGATACTACATCTAAAATGGTTCGGATGTGCTCCGTTTCCCGGGATGAAAGTTTTCCACGAACTATCGAATATTCCTCTCCAGTACAACCAGGACTCGCAAGTATTTCCTCAAGATCTTGTTTTTTGTCCACCAACTTTAACACTTCCAAATATATGGAATCGCTTTGTCCGCCGGCACGTTGTGAATAATAATCGCTGAACATCGCCGAAGCTTTTTGAAGGTATCGCTTCCCCTGAGAAGTACTAACACCTTTTAGTTGAGCCAGAGAATAGTACCAACGTGCAATATTACTCAAACCGCGTGAATCTTCCGTGGGAACAATATTTTTAGCCAACTCCCCCATAAGGGAAATGGCTTTCTCATTGCCTTTGGCGAGCTCACCTAGTTTTTCCGGAGAGATTGCCGGCCATACAAAAGAAGAATCGCAACCACCAGCAATTGGGATGCTTTTGCGATTACAGGATTCCTTTAATATTTCAAACAACATCTGTACTTGGGATTCCCTGGGTAGTGCAACGGGGATTTTATCCAATTTGTCTTTAAGACTTTGTAATTCAGGGGGAACTACCCCGCACAATTTAAAATCTTCAACAGCAATCAGTTTTTCCCAATTTTCCGCATGGATTAAATGGGAATTCAAGAAAAATAATCCCAAACCCAGACAAATTAGCTCTTTTTCATATTTCATATCGCTGCTTACACACTACATATCCCCTGCTAGCTTTAAACCGCTTTTTCGACTAACACCGGTACACCGGGGCCCATGGTTGAGGCCACAAAAACGGACTGCATATAAACGCCCTTTGAAGAGGACGGCTTGTTTTTAAGCACGGCGTCTATTATGGCCTGCACGTTTTCAGCAAGGCTGGCTTCAGGAAACGACGCTTTTCCCGCTGGAGCATGCACGATGCCCTGGGGATCCGCCTTAAACTCAATGCGTCCGGCTTTCAGTTCTTTCACGGACCTGGCAAGTTCAAAGGTGACTGTGCCGCTTTTGGGGTTAGGCATAAGCCCGCGTGGGCCAAGCGTTTTGCCGAGTTTAGCCGCGTCCTTCATCATGTCCGGGGTTACCACAAGCACATCAAAGTCCATGAACCCCTTGAAAATTTTCTCTATCAGTTCCGCGCCGCCCACAACGTCAGCACCGGCGTCTTGTGCCTCTTTGGTCTTCTCACCCTTGGCGATAACAGCCACCCGTTTGGTCTTGCCGGTGCCGTGCGGAAGGCTTAAGGTGCCCCTCACCTGCTGGTCGGACTGTTTCACATCTATGCCCAGTTTTATGTGCAGTTCCACGGTCTCGTCGAACTTGGCGTTGGCGTTCTTTTTAACTATTGCCACAGCCTCTGCCACCTTGTACTTCTTTACAAGTTCAAGTCCTTTCTTTATAGCCGTCAGTCTTTTTCCCATTTTATTTGTCCTTTGAGGTTCATGCGCGGTTTATCCGCTCCCTCTGCTGACAGGGTGTAGGGTGTGGGGTATAGGGTTCAGGTTATAAGGAGTTCCTTACTTCTGCACCCTATACCCCACACCCTATACCCTATTCCCTATTCCCTATTCTGCTATGTCCACTCCCATGCTGCGGGCTGTGCCTTTCACCATTTCCATGGCTTGCTTCACATCCTTGGTATTCAGGTCGGGCAGTTTAAGGTTGGCGATCTCTTCAACCTGTTTGAGCGTCAGCTTGCCGACCTTGGTCTTGTTAGCTTCCCCCGACCCTTTGGCAAGCCCGGCCGCTTTTTTCACCAGCGCGGACATCGGCGGCATTTTGGTGATAAAAGTGAAGGTTCTGTCTTCAAACACCGTAATAACCACGGGTATCGGCACCCCCTGCTCGAGCTTCCTGGTTTTCTCGTTAAACTGCTTGCAGAAATCCATTATATTGACTCCATGCTGGCCCAGAGCGGGACCAACGGGCGGAGCTGGATTGGCCGCGCCCGCCGGAATCTGAAGCTTTATCATCGTCTTTACTTTTTTTTCTTTAGCCATAAATACCTCGTATTAGTTGCAAGTCTCAGGTCACAGGGAACAGTGTAAAAATCTTCACTTGTGACCTGTGACTTGTGTCATGTGACTGGCTGTTACGCCTAGCCCTTTTCCACCTGAAGGAAATCCAGCTCTACAGGGGTGGGGCGGTCAAAAACGGTAACCGTAACTTTCAGTTTCGCTTTTTGATCGTAAACTTCCTCAACCACTCCCATGAAATGCTTGAAAGGGCCTTCAATAATGCGCACATTTTCGCCCTTCTCGAACTGCACCGCGGGCTTGGGCTTTTCCTTGCTGGTGGAATTTACAAGCTCCAATATCAGCTGCACCTCGGATTCCTCCATCGGCACAGGCTTGGGGTCGCCCAGAAAGCCGCTCACTCCCTGCACACCACGTATAGCCCAATAGCTGTTACTGTCCAATTCCAGATCCACAAGCACATAGCCTGGGAAGAACTTCCTTTTACGCACTTCTTTTCTGGTGTTTTTTACCTGCATTACCTCTTCAGTGGGAATGAGTACCTGGAAAAGTTTGCCGGTCAGCTCGTTATTGTCTATCTTATGCTGGAGCATTTTCTGAACGCGCTCCTCAAATCCGGTGCGCGTGTGGATGACATACCACGCTTTAGCCATTTAGCGACCTCCGATGATACTTCGAATGAAGACATTCAGCCCCATATCAATCAGGCTGACATAAATGGCCACGAGAACGACCACAAAGCTCACAGCCACTGTGGAACGCACGACATCTTTCCTGGCAAGCCAGGTAACTTTGGTAAGCTCTTCGTAAACCTCTTTCAGGAAACTTTTTATTTTATCCATAAAACACTCCATCAAACCTGCTTCAATACTTGCGGAGGGGCCATAACGAGTACCGCATGCGTCAGACGGCCAACCGCAACCTTCGGGTCAGTGTCACCTAAATCTGCACCGGGAGCGGAAGGAATCGAACCCTCAGTTGCGGTTTTGGAGACCGCTGGTTTACCGTTAACCGACGCTCCCAGCAAAACTCTCGTTTAGTGATTAAGCGAAGAGTAATTAAGTGATTCAGTTCCCGATTTATTTGGCTTAATCACTCAATCACTTAATCGCTATTCCTACGACTTTGCTTCCTTGTGAACTGTCTGCTTGCCACAGGCTCTGCAGAACTTTTTCACTTCCACTTTATATTCCTGTTTTTTGCCGCGGGAAAAGTGATAATTTTTGTTCTTGCAAGTTGAGCAGGCAAGTATGAATGTTATTCTTTCAGCCATAGTTAACAGCAGGGTAGAGGGTGGAGGGGTTAGGGTAGAGTTTTAAGGAACACCTTAAACCCTATACCCTGTACCCTATACCCTGTACCCTAACTTCTCCCTTATTCTATAATCTCTATAACAACTCCCGCGCCCACCGTGTGCCCGCCCTCGCGTATCGCGTAGCGCAAACCTTTTTCCATCGCTATCGGCGTTATAAGCTCAACAGTAACTTCCGTGTGATCGCCAGGCATTATCATCTCGGCCCCGTCTTTCAGCTGCACCGAGCCTGTAACGTCCGTAGTCCGGAAATAGAACTGCGGCTTGTAGCCCTTAAAGAACGGCGTGTGCCGCCCGCCTTCATCCTTCGTCAGAATGTAGGCCTCGCCCTTGAATTTCTTGTGCGGCGTGCACGA
>DMES01000038.1:0-50620 GCA_003450815.1 Elusimicrobiota bacterium
CCCATGATTACACAGATTAAGTAAGATTACACGGATTGCAGACAGAACCGATTCTATTTGTCAACCCTGATAAATATCCGTGTTATCATGGGCTGCTACTATTGCGCAGCCTCTATTTACCACGTTTCCTGAGCTTTTCCGCCTTCCGGGTTTCATAATCAGAAATCTTTTTATCCTGCTCATTCAGGAATGAATCAATAAAATCGTCACGCTTGGCCAGCTTCTTTCTAAGTTCTTCCACACGGTTTTTCAGCTTATCATAGCTTCTTCTTTCGCCCTCCATAAGCCGCGACAGGCGCGGTTGCACTGTCAGGGAGCCGTCTGAAACATCGGCCTCGCTGCCCGGGGACATTTCCTTGCTCTCCTGCGCAAATGTTACCCCCAGATTGCCCTCAAAAAGTCCCACCGATGTGTCCTGCCGGGACGAAACCATCACAGTAAAAGCTGTGCCTCGTATCGCGCAGACAACCGAATTTGTGCGAACCTCAAATTTTGACGCGATTTGGGCTTTAAATTTAGCGGCCAGCCACATGGCCTTGCCTACAGTCAAAGAAAAAACATAGCTGCGGCTTGAGGGGAGAAGTTTTAATTCGTTAGCGGCAAGCTCTGAGCGTTCGTCCAGCTTAATAAATGTCCCGTCTTTGATTAAAATCTCGCAGTATCCGCCGGGACCGGTTTTCACACGGTCGCCTTCTGCTATAGGCATGGCTTTTTTAACAGGCTGCCACAAAGAAGCCGGCCCTGCTTTCATCAGTTCGGCGCTGCGGCCCGCCTGGTAGATGCAGCCTATCACCCCGCCTTTAACGCTGCCCTGCCCGCCCTCGGGCGAGGAGGGGATATCCGCGGCTGAAAGATTAATACTCACGGCTGAAAGAACAGCCAATATTGAGATTTTCATAATGCGCCTCCTGAAGACCAGCCGATATATGACACAGGATATTGAAAATATTATAGAATAAAATCCCGACAGAATATTTTTTAAATGGCGATTTGCGGTTTTCAATTATTCGCGCCATTCGCCAGCATTCACAATTTATGCCCTATTTTTTTATCGTCAACCCTAAGGCCGGTCATAAACGCAAAAATATCGCCGAACTTATTGATAATGTATTTCGCGCCCGGAACATACACTGCGAAATTGAGTTTACCACTAAGCGGGGGCATGCGCGCGAGCTGGCGGCTAAAGCGGTTACGCAGGGTTTTAGCAATGTGGTGGCAGTTGGCGGAGACGGAACCATAAGGGAAACCGCTTCGGCGCTTATCGGCCATAGCCAGACTCTCGGTATAATTCCCTGCGGCTCGGGCAACGGACTGGCCCGAAACCTTTATCTTCCGCTTGACGCAGGCGCTTGCCTGCGCGGCCTGCTTGACTGGCCCGTGCGTGAGATTGACGCGGGGCTTGCCAATGGCGAGCTGTTTTTATGTTCCGCAGGGGTCGGACTTGACGCGGAACTTGCCCGTGATTACAACGCCCGTAAGGGGAGGCGCGGCATTCTGCCCTATCTTTATCACGGGGTGCTTCAATTTTTTAAATACCGGCCTGTTCCCATGGCCGCGGTTTTTCAGTCAAAGCGGGTGGAATTTGAGCCGCTTCTGGCCGCGGTTCTAAACGGCCGTCAGTACGGAGGCGGGGCGCAGATAGCGCCGGACGCCTATCTTGACGACGGTCTGCTGGATCTTGTTGTGGTACGGAAGACGGGTTTTTTAAAAACTATCCGGGCGCTGCCGGCTTTATTTAACGGCGCCCTGACTTCTCACCCTGAGCTGGTCAGTTATTTCAAAGCGCAGCTCTTTGAGTTCCACTGCCGCAAGGGAACGGCCTACCATCTTGACGGAGAAGATTTTGTCTGCGACACCGGCCTGCTGAAAATAACAGTGCTGCCAAAAGGCCTTAAGGTTAAAGCCCCGCGCTGATAACAAGTCACATGTCACAAGTAATACAAAGCTGCCTCTATCGTCTTAGTCAAACTTGTGACGTGCAACTTGAGACATGAGACTTACTGCTTGTGACCTGTGACTTGTGACTTGCGACCTCTAATGACCTTACGCGAACTGGTTGAAAAATTCTCAAAGCGGACGGAACTTTTCCGGCCCGCTCCGGGAGGCGCGGTTAAATGCCTGGCCTGCGCCCGCGCTTGCGTAATTTCAGAAGGCGCTTTCGGCTTTTGCCGCGTCAGGTTTAACCGTGGCGGGAAGCTTTTCGCGCCGTGGGGTTATGTGTCCGGTATCGCCCTTGACCCGGTTGAAAAAAAACCTTTCTTCCATGTCCTGCCGGGAGCCCAAGCCCTCTCTTTCGGAATGTACGGCTGTAATTTCAGCTGCGCCTTCTGCCAGAACAGCCAAACCGCTTTGCCCGGACCAGAAGCTTCGGCGCTATTTTCTTGCCAAAGAATTTTACCCGCGGCGCTTGCGGAAAGCGCCGCGGAAAATAAAGCGCCGCTTATAGTGTCTACATACAACGAACCGCTGGTTACCGCTGAATGGGCGCGCGCCGTGTTCAGTGAAGCCAAAAAGAAAGGCCTGCGCACTGCCTTTGTTTCAAACGCCTGTGCCTCAAAGGAGGTCCTTGAATTTCTGCGCCCCTGTCTTGATTTTTATAAGGCGGATCTCAAAAGTTTCAACGCCGAACGCTATTTAGAAGTGACCGGCGGCGACCTTAAAAAGGTTCTTAAGGGGATAGAACTGGTTTACTCAATGGGTTTTTGGCTTGAGGTGGTAACGCTTGTGGTGCCCGGCTTTAACGACTCGCCGGCTGAACTTGAGTGCGCGGCCTCTTTTATAGCCGGGCTTTCAAAGAACATCCCATGGCATGTGACGGCCTTCTACCCGGCGCATAAAATGCCGGATACAGAGCCGACGCCGCCTGAAACGGTGCTCCGCGCGCGTGAGATCGGCCTGAAAAAAGGTCTGAATTTCGTGTATGCCGGGAATATGGCGGGCTCCGGTGACGCCGAAAACACTCTCTGCTCCGTTTGCGGAAAACTGCTGGTGGAAAGACGCGGTTTTTCGGTTACCACAAATCTTCTTGCCGGGCGTGGAACATGTCCGGCCTGCGGCAAGACAGTTCCCGGAGTCTGGAAATAAGTCTGGATTCCGCAGTCGGAATTAGGAGTCTACAAACCTTCCCAAAAAAATCAATTGATTTTTTTGGGATATCTGAACGGATTGAATTTCAATCCGCTCATTGGGTTTTCGCTTTCTTTCTGAAAAAGGGCCGTAAGGCCGCCGAGCAGACAGGCGGCTGTTACCAGCAGGCCGCAAAGGCGCGATAAGCCGAAGTTTGAGCCCGCGGCAATGCGTGAAAAAAACAATCCCGAGACCGAGGCCGAGAAAAACAGCACCGAAAAAGCTGAAACCCTGTCTTTCAGCGATAACACCAAAGAACTCGCAAGTAAATATTGCGCCTGAGCAAGCGCCGCCGATAAAAGCGCGAACCCCGCCGAGTCATAAGCAAGGTGGGAGGGCCGGCAAATATGCCCCTGACAAAAAATAAAACTGCGGCAGATAACAATGGCCCGCATCACCGCCTGAACGGCTAAAAACGCGAAAGCCGTGACTACAAGCGATATCGCCGGATAAAGCCAAAGCGGAGTCAAGCTTTTTAGATATGTGCGCATGAAATAAGAATGATTTTATCTGTGTAATCTGTTCTAATCTGTGTAATCATAGTCCCTGCGACTTCTGGAGCAGGAGCTATTCATAAAATCCGGTTTTTTTTAAAAACCGGATGCTGTTTTGCCAGTCTTTGGTTATTTTTATTATAAGCTCAAGTCTGGCCGGGCGGCCCAAAAACTTTTCAATGGCTTTCTGCGAATCTTCCCTGAGGCGCCGTATGCTTTGCCCGCCCCTGCCTATTAAAATCGGCTTCTGGCTGGCGCGCTCGGCGTGAACAATGGCGTAAATATGGTCCGGTAAACCCGGGGTTTCCTTAAAGAGCTCTATTTCAACCGCACAGGCGTAAGGGATCTCATCCTGGTAAAGTTTAAAAATATTCTCCCTTATTATTTCAGCGGCGAAAAAACGCTCCCAGCGGTCGCTTGCCTGATCCGGAGGGTAATAAGGCGGGCTTTGCGGAAGGGCGCATGTTATGGCTTTTTTAAGAGCTTGTATTCCGGTCAGGTTAAGTGCGGAAACTTGAAAAACCTCAGTTACCTGCAGCAGCTTTTTGAAATAATCAACCGCGGCGGATGCCGCTTCGGGCGCGGGATAGAGGTCAATTTTATTTATCACCAGGTAGAGCGGAACTCTGAGGTTTTTCAACTGATCGAAAAAAGCAAGCTTGTCTTGAGGGGGGAGGCGCGGTTCGGTTATCAGTACGGCCAGATCGCTTTCTTCAAGGGCCGCCCTCTTTATTGAAACGGCCATACTATTCTCGAAAAGATTGCGCGGTTTGAGGAAACCGGGCGTGTCAACAAACACCGCCTGACACTCTTTTCCATTCAGGATACCCAGTACGTTATTGCGGGTTGTCTGGGGTTTGGGCGAAACTATGGACAGGCGTGTGCCGCAAAGGGCGTTAAGAAGAGTTGACTTGCCGACATTCGGCAGCCCCGTGATAGCGACGAAGCCGGCTTTAAAGCCGGAGGGAGACTGTATCAATTTGTTTCCTCGGTAGAGCCTGAATTTAGGGGCTAAGTAAGAGGGAATAGGGGTTAGGGAAGGAGTTCCTTATTTCGGTGCCCTTTCCCCTGGCCCCTATACGCTATTCCCTGTACACAGTTACTTAAAAAACACAGGATTCGTCCAGAGCGGAAGCTGCGTGGCTTTATCCAGCTTGCGAACTTTCATATCGCCTGAAAGTTCCTGTATGAAGATTTCGCAGCTGAAAACCATCGTCCCGGCCATAAGATGCCCGCCGAAAGCATTCCCCTGGGCGTCAGAAAAGGTTATGTGGGCGTGAACCATGGGTTTGTCGTCAAAAAGGCTCACATTGCCGCACAGCGAAAGTATTTCCAGTTCCTTTTCCAGATTGATTTTTACATATTTTTTGGCTTTCTGGTCGTAAACGCTGAAAGTGGCCCGCTCAACCGCCCCCAGCGCGTGAATTACGCCGCAGCGGATTTGATAATGGTGGCAGAAACCCTGAAGGGCCTGAAGCAAATCATCACCTTTCTGCACGCTGAACATGAAAGTTCTGGCGCTTAAATACGGCTTTTCCTGTTGAGTCATTTAAGTTCCTCCCTAAGAAGAGATTACATAGATTAAAGAGCGATTACAGCGATACTAAATAATCGCTGTAACCGCCGCATATCGCTGTTATCTCTTCTTTATCGCTGTCATCTCATTTTTATCGCTGTCATCCTTTTTTTCTATAAACCGCGCGTAATCAATGACGGCTTTCAGCTGCGCGCCGGCGTCAAGTCCGGATTCCTTAAGCACTGCGTCCGCCTTGCCCGAGCACGGGTACCGGCCCTGTTTAAAAGCATGCAGGGTACGGGCAATGCCTTCCTTTGAACGAACCCAGAAATACATGGTTGGCAGGGTGAAATCAGTTATTCCCATCGCTTCAAGGGCACAGCGCTCCGGGTAAAGCTCTTCTTTTTCCTTTTCATCCAGAAGTTCGTAGAGTTCTTTGGAGGCTACATAGAACACATTCAGGTTCAGCCCCATTTTCCGTATCTCAGGAAGCACCTCATTTACGAAAACAGTGGCGACGCCGTTTCCTTGAAGTACTATGGTGCCGCGGGAGGCCTTTTTTTTAAGCAGGGGGTAAATGCCTTTGACGGCGGCGTGAGCTGGCGGCAGACCGAGCTTTGCGCGGTCTATAATTATCTCCGGCGGCCTTGTTATGAATGGGGCTATTACGGCAGGGCGCAGCTTGAGGGCGGCGGTCAGAAGCGGCCATACCTCCTGCGGTTCCCATGGGGTAAGAGTGATCATGGCGCCCCTGGGAAAATTGCCTTCCAGCAACTGCAGCGGCTGAGGATCGGCGTGGGTGGGGCCGTCTTCTCCAGTCTTAGCTCCGGCGTGCGCGTTTATCATTATAAAGGGATTGTAGGCGCGGCCGTCCAGCGCGCGGCGCATCTGCTGCCCTATGGCGTGCAACCGCGCCGATATGTGTTCAAGCGGGGCTATAAAAGCCGCATAAGACGAGGTGACGCCTATATGCGAGCCGAAACTTGAAAGCCCGGACATTATGGATCCCATGGCATCTTCACAGATGCCGCCCGCGGGAAAAATCCTGGATTTTGGGTTTGAAACCGCGTTGTAAAATCCCTCCGCAAACCCTTTGCCGGCCAGATTCACGCTGGTGGAACCGTAGAGGTCGGCTGCCGCTACAATTATTGAGCCGGAAGTGGCAAGATTTAAGTGGTTAAGCGCACGCGCAAGCGCTTCCTTGGGCGTTACCTCGGAGCCGGGCTCAAAGCGCAGCCCGGCCGGCGCTGTCAGCGGATCGGCATCAAAAGCCGCCATAGGCTCCGGACCACCGGCCCTGGGTTTGCGCCCGCGCGCGTCCAGCCGCGAATGGGAATCATTCAGCGTTCTGAGCGCGAATGCGGGAAGGGCTGGTGTGTTTTCAAGCGCATGTCGCACGGTAAGAAGCGTATCATAGAAGCAGGATTCAATCGCGTCGTCTCCGGTCAGCGCTGAACTGTAGCGGGGCATTTTCACATTGAAGCGTTTTTCAAATTCGGACAGGGTCGCGTAATAGCCGTCTGAACAGAACTTGTGGCCGGCCCCGTGGGCCGCGCGGCCTTCTATACCGTATTTCCAGCCTTTTGTGGTGCGGTAAACAATTGCGGTCGGTTGTTTATTGTCCGCATTATTCAAGGCAAATTTCTGGGCCGTCAGTATCTGGAAAAAATCATGTCCGTTTGAAACATAAACCACATTCCAATCGTTCAAATAAGCAAGTTCGTCCGGGGTCCATTGCACATAATCCCCCGGTCTGGAATTTTCAAGGCAGACATTGTTCGAGTCTATTGAGGACTGGTTCCAGTCCACATGCATGTAAAGATTTGAAAGCCGGGCCGTGGCGGCGGACGCCATGGACTCGGCCACTCTGCCCGGAGTCATGCCGCCTTCGCCTTCTATCATATGTATCCGGGGGCAGTCGGGGCCATAAACATCCATAGAACCAAGCGCAAGCCCCACAGCGGAGCCTACTCCCGTTCCCGAAGCGCCGGTGGCTGTTTTTACAAAAGGGGTAAGCGGGGTGGGATGGCCGTCCAGCGCTTTAGAGTTGAATTTTTTAAAAAGCGGAGTGGCGTTAACGGGGTTGCGTCTGAAACCCAATAAATCCTCCAGACGCAGCTGCGATTTTTCTTCCGGCAGACGCCGGGAGTCTGCAACGCGCATCAATTCATTTCTAAGCGCCCAAAGGGCGTAAAGTCCCAGAGCCTTATGTCCGGCTGCGTAGGAGATAAGGTCGCTGTCCGCGCGCTGCGGGGAGAAAAAATCGTAGTCCATGCCGGCGAACAGAAGAGATTGGGCTATTCTGCCGGAGGAAACGCTCCCTCCCGGGTGGCCTGAGACGGGAGCGAAATTATAAAGCACGGAGCAGAGCGCCCTGTAAATAAGGTCAATGTCTTCCAAGGCCTTCACATCGTCGTCCTCGACTTTAAATTGTGAAGACATGATAATATCGGAAACATCGTAATAGCCGGCGCGTCTGGGCGCGATGGAAAACTTTGAGGGCTTTACATTGGTGAAAAGCTGCTGTGTTTCCATGGTTACATTTTACCAAATTAGAGAGGCTGGAAATATACTCGGGAAAGTAATATAATTTTAAGTGCAGGGAATCAGGAGGATAAAATGCAAACGACAGAAACAAAGCCGGTTTCATATAAAGAGCTGGGATTTTCAAATACCCGGGAGATGTTCAAGGCCGCGATGAAGGGCGGCTATGCCGTGCCGGCTTACAATTTCAATAATATGGAGCAGATACAGGCCATAATAACCGCCTGCATGAAAAGCCGGAGCCCGGTTATTCTGCAGGTATCAAAAGGCGCCAGAGACTACGCCAACGCCACGCTGCTGCGCTGGATGGGCCGGGGCGCCATGGAAATGATGAGGGAACTGGGCACGCCGGTGCCTGCGGCCCTGCATCTGGACCACGGTGACAGTTTTGAGCTTTGCAAATCTTGCATAGACAGCGGCTTTTCCTCGGTAATGTATGACGGGTCAAGCCTGCCCTACGAGGAAAACGCGCGTATAACCCGCCAGGTGGTGGACTACGCCCATAAATTTGATGTTACCGTGGAGGGTGAACTGGGAGTGCTTGCCGGCATAGAGGACGAGGTCTCCTCCGAAAAATCCCATTATACAGATCCCGCGCAGGTTGAGGATTTTGTCAGGAAGACAGGAGTGGATTCTCTCGCCATCTCAATAGGCACCAGCCACGGAGCCTATAAATTTAAACTGAAACCGGGCGAGTCCGTGCCGCCTCTCCGCTTTGACATACTGGAAGAGGTTGAAAAGCGCATACCTGGATTTCCTATTGTCCTGCACGGCTCGTCTTCCGTGATGCCGGCCTACATTGAAATGATCAATAAATACGGCGGCAAGATGGAAAACGCCGTTGGTGTGCCGGCGGAGCAGCTGCGCCGCGCGGCTAAGTCCGCCGTCTGCAAAATAAACATCGACTCTGACGGCCGCCTGGTGATGACGGCAATGATAAGAAAAGTTTTTTTTGAAAAGCCCGGAGAATTCGACCCGAGGAAATATCTCGGTCCCGCCCGCGAAGAACTTATAAAGATGTATATGGATAAGAATAAGGATGTGCTGGGCTCGGCGGGAAGAGTGTAAAAAAGGGTGTAGGGTATAGGGTTCAGGGTTTAGGGTAAGGAGTTTCTTGTTTCTGCACCCTATAACCTGTAATTCACTGTGACTTACGACATCATAATAATTGGCGGGGGGGCCTCCGGTCTTGCCGCCGGCTGTGCGGCCGCTGAAACCGGAGCCGATGTTCTGATTATTGAAAAGAACCATGTGCCGGGCCGCAAAATACTCTCTACCGGCGCGGGGAAATGCAACTTCAGCAACTTCCAGGTTTCGCCTGAGCATTATCATCCTCAAAATCCCGCCTTCCTCAATCAGACCTTCAAAGCTCTGCCTCCCGCTGAAATAGCGGCTTTTTTCAGCAATCTTGGCCTGCTTTATACGCGAGGCGAGCATGGCCGTCTTTTCCCGCGTTCAATGAAAGCCCAGGATGTGGTAAATGTGCTGGTAAACCGGCTTGGCGCCCTTGGCGCGACTCTGTTGACACTGACGGAAGTCTTAACCATAAAAAAAGAAAGCAACAGCTTTTTGGTGGAGACGGTCAAGGTTGCGCCCAAGTGGGAAAAGAAAGCGCCCGCCGGCGGTAAAAATATTTATAGGGCCGGGCGGGTTATACTTGCCGCCGGCGGGGCGACCTATCCGCAGATAGGCGGCTCACTTAAAGGGTACGACCTGTTAGAAAGCTTTGGTCACAGCGTCACCGCTCCGCGTCCGGCCATAGCGCCGTTGAAAACAAAAGAAAAAATAGTCAGAGAGCTTGACGGCGTCAGGCTTGAGGCGCTCGTAAGGCTGACGGATGGGAAGGATAAACTAGCTGAGACAACAGGTGAACTGCTTTTTACCGGCTATGGCATTTCAGGCCCGGCCGCGCTTGACCTCAGCCGCAGCGCGGTGGAGGCACTGGCCGAAGGGCCGGTTTTTGCGGAGGCGGACTTCTTTATGGATTTCCCGGCGCAAAAGTTTGAAGCTCTGTTGTTTGAGCGCGTCAAATCTTTTTCCGGCCGGCCTTTTTCGCATTTTGCCTGCGGCTTGTTGAACGAGAAAATTCTGAGGGCGGCTGCGGAACTGGCCGGCATCGCCTGGCAGGGAACGCTGCCGGGCGTAGATAAAATCAGCAAGTTCGGGGAGAGACTTAAATGTTTCCGGCTTGAAATTACCGGCGCGACAGGTTTTGAAGACGCCATGGTTACGGTTGGCGGCTGTGCCCTGACCGGGATAGACCCTTCCACTTTCGCTTCAAAAAAGGTCAAAGGCCTTTATGTTACGGGTGAACTTCTGGATATTGACGGGGATTCCGGCGGCTACAACCTTCACCTAGCCTGGACCTCAGGTATACTGGCCGGCAGGGATGCCGGGAGAGGGAATAGCGTATAGTGGATAGGGGTGAGGGTGAAAACAGGATAAAAACTTAAGGAACTCCATCCCTATTCGCTAGTCCCTATACGCTAGCCCCTGCTATCTGAACAGATGCACCGACAACCAATATACTACAGCTGAAATCAATGCGGAACAGGGGATCGTCAGCACCCAGGCCCAGACGATCTGGCCGGCCACACCCCATTTCACGGCGCTGAACCGTTTCATGGTGCCCACACCCATTATTGAGCCGGTGATTGTATGTGTAGTGCTGACTGGCACACCCATTGAAGACGCCAGGAAAAGAGTGACTGCGGCGCCGGATTCCGCGCAAAAACCATCCACCGGCTTTAATTTAGAGATCTTGTGGCCCATGGTTTTTACTATGCGCCAGCCGCCCGACATTGTGCCAAGGCCCATAGCAGTATAACAGGCCAACGCCACCCAGCCAGGCACCGCGAACTTGTCTCCCATATAACCCGCGCTGAATAACAGTCCGGCAATTATACCCATGGTCTTCTGCGCGTCATTTCCACCGTGCCCCAGGCTGTAGGCGGCGGCGGAAAGCAACTGGCCTTTTCGGAATAAGTGGTCCACTTTACTCGGTATGGCTTTTCTGAACAGCCGGTAAACCACAGTGCCGAAAAGCAACCCCAGTACCAGTCCCAGAACAGGCGAAATTACGATAAAGAGCAAAACCTTTAGTATGCCGCTCATTACAAGCACGCCCGTACCAGCTTTTACAACCGCCGCTCCCGCAAGCCCGCCCATAAGAGCGTGGGAAGAGCTTGAAGGCAGACCGAAATACCAGGTAAGAATATTCCATGCGCAGGCGCCCATCAAAGCGCCGAAGATGATGTGCGTATCTATTACATTTATATCAACTATCCCCTTGCCCACGGTGGCTGCTACCGCGTGGCTGAAAAGAAAGAAGGCCAGCACATTAAAGAAGGCCGCCCAGATAACCGCCTGGCGGGGGGAAAGAACCCGCGTTGAAACTATAGTGGCTATGGAGTTGGCGGCGTCATGAAAGCCGTTTAGAAAGTCAAAAGCCAGGGCGAGTGTTACAAGCCCGATAACTGCAAGCAGTGTGCTATCCATTTTTCACCAGTATGGCCTCTATCACCTTGGCCACATGCTCGCAGGTATCAAGGGTGCCTTCGGCCACTTCGTAAATTTCCTTCCATTTAATGACCATGATCGGGTCTTTTTCGGTTTCAAAAAGATGGCTGATGGCTTTTTCGCGTATTTGGTCGCCCAGGTTTTCCAGGCGGTTCACTTCTATGCAGTGGTCCAGCACGCGGCGGGCGCGCTTGGTATCATGCATATGCTTTACGGCGTTGGTCAGTGCCCGCGTTGACTGTTCTATGGTATCGGCAAACTGCACCATATACTCCTCATCGGCATTAAGTTTGTAAAGTTTTATGCGGTTGGACATGGAGTTTATCATGTCAAGTATGTCGTCCAGGGTGTTTGCCAGAGAGTAAATGTCTTCGCGGTCAATAGGGGTTATGAAAGTGCGGTTGAGCATATCCACTATTTCGTGGGCAAGTGTATCGCCTTCATGCTCATAATCTTTAATTTTTTTTACAGTTTCTTCGTCAAACACTCCTTTTTTAACGGAGTATTTGAAGCATTCGGCGGCTTTTATTATATTGTCCGCCTGAAGGCTTAAGAAGTCGAAAAATTTAAGTTCCTTGGGTAAAAAGTTTATAGCCATTTATGAACTCCTTGAATAATGGAATAGTTTAATTATATCCTTTTTGGAGATGTACAGCAAAATAGCGGTAGAGGCTGTAGATGCAAGGATGTGTAGAGGCGTATAATACAGGGAGGAAGATTAAATTTAAAGAGTTCCAGCCTCTAAACGGCTATGCCTCTAATTTGCTAAATTGCTCAGTATCCAATAACCGGGTTGGAGGAAAAATGAACTTTAAAGATCAGCTTTACAAGCGACTGGAAAAATATGTCGCAATAGACACAAAATCCGACGAAGCCTCAAAAACCTTTCCGTCCTCAAAAGGCCAGCTGGTTTTGGGGAAACTATTAAAAGCCGAACTTGCTGCCATAGGCGCAAGAAGCGTTAAGATGGACAAGTACGGCTATGTGACAGCAGAAATCCCTGCGACGGTAAAAAAGAAAGCGCCGGTTATAGGTTTTTTGGCGCATATGGACACCTCTCCTGCCGCCGGCGGCAAGGGCGTCAAACCCCGGGTACACCGCAACTGGCGCGGCGGCGACATAATAATAAGCAAAAAGCGCGGTATTATACTCAACACAAAAAACTGTCCTGAACTGGCCGCCTGTAAGGGTGAGGATATAGTTACGGCCTCGGGCGACACTTTGCTGGGCGCCGACAATAAAGCGGGGCTCGCCATATTAATGACGGTGGGCGAGCACCTGCTTAAACATCCGGAAATACCGCATGGCAGACTTAAGCTCGGTTTCACGCCGGATGAAGAAGTCGGGCAGGGCGTAAAGCATTTCAATGTTAAGGCTTTCGGCGCGGATTACGCATACACTTTTGACGGCGATGTGGCGGGAGCGATAGAAGAAGAAACTTTTAACGCCGACGGCCTGAAGATTTTAATAAAAGGAAAGAGCGTTCACCCGGGCACGGCAAAAGACGCCCTGGCGAACGCCGCCCGCATAGCGGCGGATATCGTTTCAACCTGGCCGGAGAACCGCCTGCCCGAAACCACCTCCGGCCGGGATGGCTTTTTAATGTTTACGGGTATCAAGGGCGAAATTGAGGCCGCTGAGATTTCCGGCATAGCGTGTGAACACGATTTAGCAAAACTTAAGGCGCTTGAAAAGCATCTTGAGGCGATCGTGGCGGCGAAAAGAATCAAGTACCCGCTGGCTGAAATAATGCTGGAATTCCGTGAGCAGTACCGCAACATGGGTCCTGTAATCAGAAAGTATCCGAGAGTGATGGAAAATCTGATAACGGCGGTAAAAGAGACGGGACTTACGCCGCATATTAAGCCGGTGCGGGGGGGAACTGACGGGGCGAGGCTGTCGTTCATGGGGCTGCCCACGCCGAATGTGTTTACGGGCGGCTACAACTACCATGGCCGCTACGAATGGGTATCGCTGGAAGGGATGAATAAATCCGCCGAAGTAATGATAAATCTTGTCCGGAAGTGGGCTGAATAAGAAAGCTGTGTTTTGAGAATCTTTATATTCCTATTCTGGCAAGTATAAGGCAAATCTCATTAACGGTATCAACCAGCACCGGATGGGAAACCTCGAAACTTTTCACAGAATGGGCTAGCCCCTCTCTGGAAAGGGTCTTAAGGCGGTCGTTGCTGTTTCCGCGCGAGGCTTCATGGGCGGCCGCCTGAGCGAAATTGGCCAGGCTGTTGGCCTCCTCCAGGCGTGAAGCCGGAAGGACTTCAACTTCAGCCTTCAATTTATTAAGCAGGACCACCAGTTCGGATTTGTATTTATTGTCCAGCGTCTCCGCGCGCGCTATGACGGCTTCTATTTTTGAAAGCGTATCTTTATGTAATATAAATGAAACAAAAAAAACCTAAAATGGGCGCAAGCCGGTTATGCAAACTGAAAAAACAGATTACCTTATAATTGGGGCGGGGATTATCGGGCTGACGCTCGCCAAGCAGATCAAAGAGCGTTTCTCAGGTAAAAAAATAATCATGCTTGAGAAGGAACCGGATGTCGCCTGCCATAGCAGCGGCAGGAACAGCGGAGTATTGCACTCGGGCTTTTATTATACGGCGGACTCGCTTAAGGCGCGGTTCACGCGGGACGGCAACCGTTTTATGAAGGAGTACTGCAAAGCCAACGGCCTGGCCTTGAACGAGTGCGGCAAAGTGGTGGTCGCCTCTGACGAGGGTGAATTGAAAGGGCTTTACGAATTACAGAAGCGTGGGAAAGCCAACGGCGTGGATGTGCGGCTTATAGACGAAAAAGAGCTTGCGGAGATAGAGCCGAATGCTAAGACTTTTAAACACGCCCTTTATTCGCCTGCTACCGCCACCGTTGATCCGGTGGAAGTAAACGAGCATATAAAAAAATCTCTTTTAAATTCAGGCGTTATTATACGCTTTTCCGAAGGTTACAAGACAAGGTCCGGAGAAAACATAGTCAGGACTTCAACCGGAGCGCGTATTGAAGCCGGTAAAATAATAAACGCCGCGGGGCTCTATGCCGACAGAATAGCCAGGGACTTTGGTTATTCAAAGGACTATGTGATAATCCCTTTCAAAGGGATATATCTCAAACATGAAGGCGGCGCAAAACCGGCGCGCACTAACATCTACCCTGTCCCTGATCTCAGGAACCCGTTCCTGGGCGTGCATTTTACCGTGACCGTTGAAGGGGTAGTGAAAATAGGGCCCACGGCTATACCGGCTTTCTGGCGTGAGAATTACAAAGGGCTTGAAAATTTCCGTCCTGGAGAAGCGCTGTCGGTGATGTATTATGAAACCAAACTTTTTATAGCCAACTCCTTTGGATTCAGGAACCTGGCCTTTGAGGAAATGCGCAAATATTACAAGCCCTATTTTATCGGGCTGGGAAAAAGACTGGTGCGCGAACTTAACCCCGCCGGATTCAGGCATTGGAGCAAGCCCGGAATAAGGGCGCAGCTTTTAAACACCAAAACCCTTGAACTTCTGCAGGACTTCGTAGTGGAGGGTGACAGGCGCAGTGTGCACATCCTCAACGCCGTCAGTCCGGCTTTTACCAGCAGTTTTCCCTTTACTCGCTGGGTGCTGGACAATTATCTGAACTAAGAGCGTGTCCGAATAAGCGCGCCTTTGCGCCAGCCGTGAAATTCAGCTGATGAGCCTCGCTTTAGCCCGAATCCTGCAGTTCAAGGTTATTCTCATTTGAAAATATAAGGAACAAAAACATGCGGGATTCCCCGCTTTGCGGGTCGCAAATCAAGCGCATTGCGCGCAGAATTTGCGAGGGCGTATGCCGCGCGAAGCGCACCTGAGCTCCGCGAAGGGAAAAATTCAACTGAATTTTTCAGGTTAGCGGTGTAGATGCCGTGCAGGAAACTAAAGTCGCTTCTGGTATTGACATAGCGCGATTTTATGGGTATTATTTATATGTTATAGTTACAATCGGGGCCAGCGGTATAAGATAGCGAACAGGAAAATCTGTTCACGGAGTTAGAGGTAAAACTTTCACTTGGAGAAGGAGTAATTATGATTAAGAGAACTGTACTGTGGATTCAGCCGGGCTTTCAAAAACGGATGATTTTATTCTGGATGTTGCAGGCAGTGATTGTAACTTCTCTTACTTATTTTATTACCATCGGCTGGACCGTTTTCCGAACCAATCCGACCCTGGCGGGTTACATAAATGTTTTTGTGCGGCCCGCACTTTTAATTTCAGCCGTACTGGGATTTATTATTTCCTGTATAGCTGGATTAATTTACTCGCACAGGATAGCCGGCCCCGTCTATCACATGAAAAATACGATTGATGATGTGCTTGAGGGGAAATCGCCGGGAATTATTGTCCTGCGGCGGCATGATGAGCTGAAAGATTTGGCCGCATCCCTCAATAAACTTCTACAGCATTTTCAGCAGACTCAGAAAACCAATATTTAAGCGGAAAAATGATCTTCATGGATATTATGGCGCTAAAAGGGTGGGATATAATGAAACGTTGTTTCTCGGCGATCTTCATATCGGCGCTGTTGCTGGTTGGAAAATCCTGGTGTGCGAGCGGGGGGGCGGAAGATACTTTGCGCGCCACCAAAGCCTGGAAAGCGATGCAGTCGCGCGTCCAGATCAACGCCTACAGCGAAGACAATATCAGGATGTTGCAGGATTTTATCCGCGCTTTTCCTCAAAGCGAATACATATCCGACGCGCGCTTTGCCATCGCGGAAATATATTTTAGAGAAAGCAAGTATAAGGAGGCCTGGCCGCAGTATAAGATCCTGATGGGCCAGAAGGACAATATTTACAGCGACGATATTTCGCTGCGGTTGGGCGAGATTCAATATAACACGGGACACATTAACACCGCCAGAGAATACTGGGAGAAAATAGCCGGCAAAAGCTGGGGGGGGAGTATCCTGGCGGCTGAAGCGCAATACTATCTGATCTTATGCGATTTGCGCGAAAAAGACTACATGAGCGCAAGTAACAACCTGGACCTCCTGTTCCAGCGATATCCCACCTATAAGGACCTTCCAAAAGTCCGCGAATTGACCGGCATAATACGCTTTCAGGAAAAAAATTTCAACAAGGCGCTGGAAGCGTTGGAGGACATCACAACCCCGGCGGCGGAGTTTTACCGCGGTTTGTGCTATTTCCAGCTTAAGCAATATCTGGAAGCGGCTGAGTGCTTTAAAAAGCTCGCCTCGGATTCCAAGAGCGGCTATGCCGAGATGGGCGCGTATTTAAAGGCTGAAAGCTTTCGCTTGGGCGGAAACAACAATCTGGCCGCTCATACTTACGGCGAATTTGTGAACGCCTATCGTGACAGCCAGCTGAGGCCCTATGCATTTGTGCAGCTTTCCAGAACACTAATGAATTCAAAGCGGTATGACAAAGCCCTGGAGGTCCTGAAAATAGCCATGGAAACCCCCGGGGTTTCAAAAAATGTTACCGCTTATGCCATGTATTTACAGGCCGCGACATACGGCAAAACCGGCGATTATCGCCGCGCGATAAGTATTATAGACTCAGCCCTTAAACTGATACGCAAAGACGATTACCCTGAATTGTTCGGCAGCATTTTTGTGGACAAAGGCTATTACCTGTTGAAGCAGGGTGATTCCGCCAACGCCGCGCTGGCTATGAAGGAGCTGGTTCAGGAAATGCCGTACCATCCTCTTGGAATGGTGGCCTGCATGATTATGGGCAACGCGGCTTACATGGATAAAAACTGGAATTCGGCTATCACCTCCTATGAAGCCGCCCTGTTAAAATACAAATACACGGAACTTTCCGATGTCGCTATGGCAATGTTGCTGCGCACCTACTATACGGCCGGCAAATATTCGGAGCTTGTAACCAACGCTAATCGCGTAATGAAAGTGGTCATTTCGGAGTTCACCGCCAAGAACGACCTGTGGCGGAGCTACTCGTATTTTCTGCTTGCTGAGGCTTACTACAAGATCGAACAGTACTCCAAGGCTTCTGAATATTACCAGAAAGCGGGACGGCATCCCGCCTGGGCGCCGCTGTCAAAGCTTTATCTGGCCTGGGCGCTTTATCATGAAGGTAAATATTCCGAAGCTTCCAGTTTGGCTAAGCAGGTGGTCGCTTCCTCGGAAAATACGCCCATGGGGCGGGCAAGCGCCGGTTTTTTATCAGCCGCGTGTTTTTTTAACCAGAAACAATACGATTCAGCCATCGGCGCTTTCCGCAGTTTCCGCACGCGCTTCCCCCAGGACAGCCATGTTCCTGAAAGCTATCTTCAGGAAGGCATAGCCTGCAGGCTGGCCCTTTATTTCAAGGATGCTTTGCGCGTTTGGGAACAGCTGGTTAAGTTGTACCCGGAAGATCCTTCAAGCCAGGAGGCGCAGATCAATATCGGCCGGCTTTATTTCCAGGGCCGCCAATACGATAGCGCCGTACAGGCGTTTGGCATTTTACTTAAAAAATGGCCCAGAACGTCTTTTGCGGCGGAGGCGCAGTGGATGATGGCGCAGTCTTATTACAATTCAAAAAAATATGCCGAGTCCATACCCGTATATGAGGCATTCCTGAATGAGCACCCGAAAGATTCCAGGGTGGAAGCCTGCAAGGCGCAGCTGATGCTGGCTTATTACAACAGGGCGATCAGCACAAAGGACCCGAGGTTCCTTGCCCACTTCGTACATACATATCCGGAATCCACTTTGGCCTCGGAAGCGCAGTATATGATAGGGTTTATCGCCTACACCGCGCAGAAATGGGCTGTTGCCGTAACGGAAATGCGCCGGATGCTTCTTAATTACCCGGGAGCTCCGCAGGCTTCTATGGCTTTGCTGGCGGTGGCTCGCGCCCAGGAACATTTAAATAATATCCCGGATGCGATAGTAGAGTATGAAAGCGTGCTGACTATGTTCCCGACAACCACTTATGCGCAGGACGCGGCTATGCGCCTGGGAGCTATTTATTTCACCGGGGGGAGATTCGGTGAAGCGGCAGAGAAATTCACTTTTCTTGCGAGCCATTCACCGGAGGGCCAGGTGAAGATGGACGCCGTTTACAACATGGCCGTGTCTTATAGCCGGGAACGGGACTTTGGCAACGCGCTGCGGGCATATGAATCTTTTGCGGATAATTATGAGGACGATCCGCGCCAGATTGACGCGTTGCTTGAAATCGCCAATATAAACAAGAATAACGACGACTATCAGAGGACGCTGGATACGTATCAGCGGATCTTGGAAAGCAAAAATCCCAAATCAACTCCCGTCTTGCGCATGCAGCTATACACTCAGATAGGCGAGATTTATCTTAAAACGGCCAATGACCAGAAGAAGGCTATCGTGGCATACAGCCAGCTGATACCCATGAAACCATACAATAACGAATCCCGGCTGCTTGGCCTGGCGCAACTGGCCGCGCTATACGAGGCGAATGAGGACTGGGGAAACGCCCAGACCGTCTATAAACAGATCGCCTCCAGCGGCGGACGCGCTGACTGGGTAAAAACAGCGGTAGACCGTTCCAAGGAAATAAAAGAGTATCTAAAGGCAAAGAGCGTGGCTCCCGTCGCCGCCCCCGTCCAAAAAGCGGATATTCAGCAGCCGGAACCAGAGCCGGAGCAGGCGTCCGTCTCATCGGAGACGAAAAAGGAATAAACAGTCCGGCTCACGCGGCAAAAGTGAAACAACCAGCTTAAAACATTAAGAATAAGGAGACAGCGTCATGGAAATAGGATTTAGCGCTTCGGCATTCGGCAATCTGCATTCGGTTTTTATCCTGGGAGTATTGCTGCTTTGTTCTTTGATCTGTCTGACGCTTATTGTGGAGAGGTGGTTGTATTTCAGAAGGATCTCAATCAATCCGGAGAAAGCTCTTGCTAAAATACGCGGCAACATCCTGTCTGGTAAACTGGACGACGCGTTAACCATGCTTGGGGAAACGGAAGGGAATCCGATCCTTTCGCTTATGTATGTGGCGATAAAAAATTCCCATCTTCCTAAAGAGCACTTATCGGAAATATTACGCGCTTTTCAGCTGCGCCAAAGAATGCTGTTTGAAAGATCGCTTGGCGTACTGGGCACGCTCGGCAATACCGCTCCCTTTATAGGACTTCTGGGCACGGTAATGGGTATCATACAGGCTTTCCGCGACCTTGCGGGGCCGCAAGCCCAGGCAAACGGCGCGACTGTCGTAGCCACCGGCATCGCTGAGGCCCTGATAGCCACGGCCGCCGGACTTTTTGTCGCTATTCCGGCCGTCGTTGCCTATAACTATTATCTTAAAAAAGCGAAATACCTGGGGATGGAAATGGAAGCTGTTGCCACGGATATGCTCGTTCTTCTGTCGCTTAGAAAGGTGATTTAATGCAGGCAGGTTCGCAGGCTGAAGATCCTATAACCGCAATCAACGTCACGCCCCTTGTGGATGTGTCGCTGGTGCTGGTTATAGTTTTCATGATTACCATGCCTTTTCTGGTTGAAAAAGGCATGAAAATAAAGTCATCCGAGCAGAAAATAGTCCAGGCAAGTTCAGTGGACGAGGCCATATTGGTTGAGATCTCAAATAAAGTCATAACGCTGGAAGGCAAAGAAATCGCCCCTGAAGCTCTGGCGGGAATACTAAAAAAAACCATGGATGACAGGAATGTCTATTCTGTGTCGGTCGCCCCAAGTCCTAAGACGCTTCACGGCGATATTATCGCGGTTCTTGACAGCGTAATAACGTCCGGAGCCCAGGACTTAAATCTGATCGGGCCGGGAGAGACTGGAAATGCCGGTAAATGATCTTCCTGATGAAAGTATTATTTCTGAGATCAATATGACTCCGCTGGTGGATGTTTCACTGGTGCTGGTCATTATTTTCATGCTTATCGCGCCGTTTCTAACACGCCTGCTCAAGCCCATGCAGTTGCCCCCTTCCAAACAAGCCTCGCTAAACGACCAGAATACGGTTAAAATTTCCATATTCAAGGACGGAACGCTGGCTGTTAACACTGATGTTGTAGACGAATCTGCGCTGGGCGAGCGGATTTTAAAGGAAATCACCAAGGGAAAATCGCCGTGGGCGCTTGTCAGGGCGGATACTGAAATCCCTTATGAGAAAGTTACGGTTATCCTTCAACTGATTAAAAAAGCGGGTATTGAGCGTGTCGCTTTCGCCACAAGACCGGTGGAAGCCGGAGCAAAATAGTGGATACCACCCTGGAAATTTACATAACGCCTGTTTCGCGCCAAAATCTGCGCATTGGCGGGCCTATTTTTATTTCCACCTCTGTGCACGCTTTGCTTTTATTGCTGCTGGCTACCCTGGCCCAGCAGCTGGCGCTTAAGCCGGTGGCCCCCCCTATAAAAGTGCTGGAAATAAATGTGATGGGGCCGGAAGATGTTGCCCTAAGAGGACGCTCCAATGACTACTCCGCCGGGGCGGCGCGCGATAAAATGCTCCTGGCTCAGCAGGCCAGGGACATGCTGAAAGCTACGCAAGGCAATGTTAATAGAATTTCGCGCAGTATCGCCCAATCGGAACAGACAACTGCGGCAAAGATACCGGTGCTTACAGCTAAAGGGCCGCTGTTCAAGTCGGCAAGAAGCTACCTTGGGGCAGGCGCGGGACGCGAGAAAATATATGTCTCCGCCTCCATTATAAAGCCCCGCCAGGTAGACCTCAGCAGCGAAAAAGGGGGGAAAGGGGGCGGTCTGGTCGGAGTCACCGGCGCTGCGATAGATTTGAACGCGAAAAGGGGAGCCAGCGGCGCTCCAAGCGGCACATCAAAGTTTTTGCAATACGGGGAAGGTTCTGCGGACGGAGCTGCTTTTCTTTCAAAACGGGGCAAATCTGTAATTGATAATTCTTTTGAGATGAGCGATGACCCCATCCTCCGGTCACGGAAGACCGCGATCAAACTGGACGCGCCCTCCGACGATTTTTTCTCCATCAGCGGGCCCTTGAAGGGAAGAAAAATACTGAAGATGAAAATGCCGAGATATCCCCGCTGGGCGGAAGAGCAGGGGCTGGAAGCCCGTATAGCGCTGCGCATAACCGTCACGGCGCGCGGCAGGGTTAAACCCGACATTCTTATTGAGCAAACTTCAGGGTTCCCTGAATTTGACGATCTGGTCCTGGATGCCGTCCGGAAAATGATTTACGCGCCTCTTCCTTTTGAAAGCGGTAATTCTGATCAGTGGGGGATCGCGGCTTTCAATTTCAAGCTGAAAAAAGGAGCGCCCAACTGATTATGAGCGATATCTACGGAAAAACTTACATAACTGACGGACTCAAAACCGGGCTTATGGTCATATCGGCGACGGCCTGTATTTTTTTAACGGCTGTTCCGTGCTTTGCCCAGGCCGCGCGCCGTCCTGAGCAGTCGGGACAGTTGAACAATATGGTCATAGAAGGGGAAACCCGGATTCAGGTGAAAGGCGATAAGCCCGCGGAAGCGTCGGAACTCGATCCCAAAGAATATGTGGATAAATTTATCGTTTCCTATGTGCGTGAAAACAACCCCGCCGAGAAGTTGTCCGTTTCTTATTCTCTGTATCTGCCGTCGCAGCTGACGTCTGATGCGGTTTTGTCCCCCTGGAGGGGCCGGTTGATCGAACCGCCGGTTTTATCGCTCCTGGTTAAAACCCCTCCCGGAGTAAATGTCGCGAACTGGCGCCTTGTTATCGCGAACGACCAGGGAAAAGTGTTTCGCATAATGAAAGGAAAGGGCAATCCGCCTGCAAATATTGTCTGGGACGGGATGGATGATTCCGGCGAACCGCTGTTGGTCGGACATCCTTACGCATATTCGCTGGCGGTTCTGGATAAATTTGACGTTCCCACCTATCTCTTCGGCAAGAGCGTTACAGTCAGAGGTCTTGTGCTTAAAAACTCCGGACGGCTTAATATCATTATTGATACCGCCGCATTATTCGAAAAAGGGTTGAAGTTCTCCACTAATGGATATGTCTACGCGCGGGAAACCCAGGACAGACTGCGGAAATTTTTAGATCGGGATATTACCATCCGGGTTTATGGCAATGACGCCGACCTGGCTCAGAGAGAGGCCGACATTATAAAGGATTTCCTTGAGGACAGTCTTCACCTTAACAAAGGCACGATAGCCGCCAAGGGCCAGCCGGCCGGCAAGAGTAATTACCAGAGAACTGAGATAACAGCCGATAAATCTTAATAAAGATTTTTGCCATGCCCCGTCTTTAAGCCGTTCTGATGAGCATTGCTCTTGCAACTGCGCGTCCATAGATAAACCTTGTGCCGGATTTAGGATAAAATGTTGTTCCTCAACATTTTATATTTACAAGAAAAAGTCAAGATTTCATAAAAGTGGGCCTTTGGATCCGTTTCTCATTGGGCACAAAGGGCAGAAAATCTTGTAAATATCTTGAGTGGACAAACGCGGGAAAACCTACTATACCATTAGAGGGACGCGACATGCATCAGGGCGCGCCAAGTTGCCGTTGTGGATGTTTATGGAACACCGCTGGACAGGTTGCAGGCTTATTATTGACAAAGCCGATGTAAACGTATATGGGTGGGCCTTTTTACTAGGGGGGCCTACCTTATTAATGTAATATTAAGTACATTTGTAGAGTATTGACAAGCCTACTGTTGTCTGCTAACCTATTGCGTGGCTGTATTGTACAGTTGTATCAAGGAAAATCGGCAATAATAGGGGCGGAAAAACCTTGTATGCTAAAAAATGTCTCTGCAAGGGGCTATTTTCGGAAAAAAGCGGCTTTTTGGCGTCCGCTTATTGCCGCTTTAGGGCTTATTTTCTTCCAGGGCTCCGCATATCCCGTACCCAACCCCAATGTGATGATCCTGCTTGATTCGTCTCCAAGTATGGATGTGGCGAACGCTGGTGGCATTGTTTTGGCTTTGCCTGATTATGTGCGCTCGACAACATACTCCAATTGCTCCCCCAAATTTTATACCACGGCAGCTGTATATAGTTACGACAGCGGGATCTACTCGCAATATGCCGCAAATATTCCGGCTGTTTCTTCGGCTCCTGCCCGGGCCGCCCTTACCGCGCGCGGTTTCTGGTTCGGCACTATAGGTACTTCATCATTGAAACTGTTTCACGGCAACTACCTGAATTATGAGTTCTGTTCCAGCAAGGTCAACCGTACCAAGCTGTCAATAGCGAAGAGTGTTATCAAAACCATTATAGACGCCATCCCGGGAAAGAACTTCGGTGTCATGAAGTTTAATTTAACGGACGATGGAGGGGAAATGGTCGCTGAAATAGGGACCTCAACCACATCCATTGCTGCGGCTGTAGATGGAATCAGCACAAGCGGGTTTACTCCTTTAGGGCCGCAACTCCGCGATGCGGGACGCTATTTTGACGGTTCATTCGGCAGTTACGCAAGCCCCATTCAGGATGCATGCCAGCAAAATTCGGTTTTTATTATAACCGACGGAGAAGAAAATAGATGGGGGGATCCTCACACAGAGATAGTTCCTCAGGCGGGGATAGAGTACAACAGAGACCATTCAACAGTTTTTGCAGGCACACAGAGCCTGATTGTAAACACTGTCAGCTTTTACCTTACGGACGCACCCGCTATCAGTTCTCTTACCGCAGCGGCTTATTTCGGTGGAGGGACTTATCTTCCAGCCAATGACCCGGCCCAACTTGCGCAGGCGTTTTTTTTGATCCCTCCGGGTATAACGCTGACAGCCCCTCTGCCGAATTCCATAGTTTCGGGCAATATAATGTTATCCGCCGCGGTCGGTAATTCGGCATGCATAACATCGCTGCAGTTTCAGGTGGACGGCAGTACCGTGGGCTCTCCCATAACAGCCGCGCCGTTCACTTACACCTGGAATTCCAACAGCGTGCTGAACGGAACGCATACGGTAACGGCCATTATGCTGGATGGGTACGGCAATACCAACATCTCTTTTCCCGCGCTGATAACCACAAACAACGACCAGACTCCGCCCACTATAAGCAATGTGCTGTGGACTACCTGGTATACCTCAGCTACGGTAACCTGGCAGACCACTGAGGCTGGCAATACTCAGGTGGAGTACGGGACCACTACGGCTTACGGCACGCAGACCACGCTTAACGCCGCCCTGGTTACCACCCACACACAGTCAATCAGAGGCTTGGCCGCCGGGACAATGTATCATTCCAAGGTGAAGTCAAGCGATGCGCTGGGAAATCTTGCCTCGCAGGGCGACTATTCATTTATCACTAACGGCATTCCCATAACGGCCCCGGCGGCGAACGCCACTGTTTCCGGCAATGTCACCTTGTCTGTCGGCGCTAATACTGAGTGGGCGTCGGTGCAGTTCAAGGTGGACGGTGTTAACAGGGGAGCTCCCATAACAGTTCCCTTTAATTACGTCTGGTATTCCACCGATGTTCCCAACGGCTCGCATATAATAACGGCCGCGGTGCTGGATACGGACGGCAATACCAACCTCTCTTTACCCTTATCGGTAACAACGAACAACGACCAGACTCCGCCGGCTATCAGCGGCGTAGGTTGGACGGTGTGGTATACCTCCGCCTCTGTAACATGGCATACCAACGAACAGAGCGATACCCAGGTGGAATATGGAACCGCAACGACTTACGGCGCCCAGACCGCTTTAAACACCGTCATGGTTACCACCCACACACAGTCTGTGAGGAGCCTGCCCACCGTTACCACATATCATTCCAAGGTGAAGTCCAGTGACGCGCTGGGAAATCTTGCCACACAGAGCGACTATGTGTTCACCACAAATGGTATTCCGTTAACAGCCCCGCAGCAGAATGCCACAGTTTCAGGTAATATCACCTTGTCTGTCGGCGCCAATTCGGAGTGGGCATCGGTGCAGTTTATGGTTGACGGCATCAATAAAGGCTCTCCAGTGACCGCGCCGTTTAATTATATCTGGTATTCCACCGAAGCGGCTAATGGTGGGCATACGATAACGGCCGCGGTGCTGGATACTGACGGCAATACCAACATATCTTTACCTGTATCCGTGACCGCAAACAACGACAAGACTCCACCGATAATAAGCGGCGTCGGCTGGACGGTGTGGTATACCTCCGCCGCTGTAACCTGGCTGACCAGCGAACCGGGCGATACCCAGGTGGAGTATGGGACCACCACGGCTTACGGCACGCAGACAACTCTTAATACCAGCACGGTCACCATTCACACACAGTCTGTAAGAGGCTTGCCCACCGAGACTACATACCATTCCAAGGTGAAATCACGGGATGCGGCGGGAAATCTTACCGCGCAAAGCGACTATGTATTTGCCACGAACGGCATTCCTTTAACGGCCCCGCTCGCGGATTCCATAGTCGCTGGAAATGTAACGTTGTCTCTCAGGGCCAATTCGGAGTGGGCTTCGGTACAGTTCAAGGTGGACGGCGTCAACCAGGGCTCTCCCGTGGCCGCTCCTCCGTTTAACTATATCTGGAATTCCACAGATGTGGCTAACGGCGGACATACCGTAACGGCAGCGGTGCTGGATAAGGACGGCAACACCAACCTCTCTTTGCCTGTACCTGTAACCGTAAACAACGACATTACTCCCCCGGTAATCACAGGCGTAGGCTGGACAGTGTGGTATACCTCAGCCGCGGTAACCTGGCAGACCGACGAACCGGCCGATACCCAGGTGGAATATGGACTAACCACTGATTACGGCGCGCAGACCACACTTAACACCTCCATGGTTACCGCCCATACGCAGTTCGTAAGAGGCTTGCCCACCGTGACCACGTATCATTCAAAAGTGGCTTCGCGGGACTCTTCGGGCAACCTTACCACGCAGAGCGATTATGTATTTGCCACGAACGGCATTCCTTTAACCGCGCCGGCGGCTAATGCAGTTGTTTCAGGCACTGTCACCTTGTCTGTCGGAGCCAATTCGGAGTGGGCATCGGTGCAGTTTAAGGTGGACGGAGCGAACAAAGGGTCTCCCGTGAGCTCCCCTCCGTTCAATTACATCTGGAATTCCACCGACGCGGTAAACGGAGCGCATACTATAACCGCCGCGGTGCTGGATAAGGACGGCAACACTAATATCTCCCTGCCTGTGTCCGTCACTGTAGGCAACGACCAGATTCCCCCTGTATTCACCGGCGTAGGCTGGACGGTGTGGTATACCTCCGCCGCTGTAACCTGGCAGACCGACGAACCTGCCGATACCCAGGTGGAGTATGGGACCACCACGGCTTACGGCGCGCAAACTACTCTTAACGCCTCAATGGTTACAACCCATACTCAGGCCGTAAGAGGCTTGCCCACCGGAACCACCTATCATTCAAAAGTGAAGTCGCGCGACGCATTGGGAAATATCGCCGCGCAGAGCGACTATGTATTCACGACGAATGGCATTCCCTTGACAGCCCCTGCGGCGAACGCCACTGTTGTGGGTAATGTCACCTTGTCTGTGGGCGCCAATTCGGAGTGGGCATCGGTACAATTCAAGGTGGACGGCAGTACCGTGAGCTCTGCCATAACATCGCCTTTCAATTATAGCTGGGATTCCAGCAGCGTGACGAACGGAGGACATACGATAACAGCTGTGGTGCTGGATAAGGACGGCCACACCAACACCTCTTTGCCCGTGTCCGTAACCGTAGGCAACAATCCATCCGGTATCACCGGGGTGGCCTGGACGGTTTGGTATACCTCAGCCTCGGTAACGTGGCAGACAGACGCCCCGGCTGATACGCAGGTGGAGTATGGGCTAACCCCGGTTTACGGCTCGCAAACAACTCTGAACGCCGCTATGGTTACCACCCACACACAGGCTGTAAGAGGCTTGCCCACCGGCACACTCTATCATTCCAAGGTGAAGTCAAGGAATGTGGCACTGGTCCTTGCCGAGCAGGGCGACTATTTATTTACCACAAATCGCGTTCCCTTAACAGCCCCTGCGGCTAACGCTACTGTTTCCGGCAATGTCACACTATCTGTAGGAGCCAATTCGGAGTGGGTGTCAGTGCAGTATAAAGTGGATGGAGTCAACCAAGGCTCTCCTGTGACCGCTCCGTTTAGTTACCTATGGCACTCCACCGAGGCGGCTAACGGAGGGCGTACGATAACGGCCGCGGTGCTGGATATTGACGGAAACACCAACATCTCTTTACCCGTGTCCGTGACCGTAAATAACGACTGGACTCCGCCGGTGATCACCGGTGTGGCCTGGACGGTGTGGTATACCTCCGCCGCTGTAACCTGGCAGACCGGCGAGCAATCCGATACCCAGGTGGAGTATGGACTGACCACGGCTTACGGCGCGCAGACCACTCTTAACGCCTCCATGGTTACCTCGCATACGCAGTCTGTAAGAGGCTTGCCCACCGGTACTACATATCATTCCAAAGTGAAGTCGCGGGATGCGGCCGGAAATCTTACAACACAAAGCGACTACTTGCTTACTACTAACGGCATTCCACTAACGGCCCCTTCGGCTAATGCCACTGTCTCAGGCAATGTAGTCTTGTCAGTCGGAGCCAATCCGGAGTGGGTGTCGGTGCAGTTTAAAGTGGATGGGGTCAACCAAGGCTCTGCGGTAAACGCTCCGTTCAATTACACCTGGGATTCCACCGAAGCGACGAACGGAGGACATACGATAACGGCCGCGGTGCAGGATATGGACGGCAACACCAACCTCTCTTTGCCCGTATCCGTGACCGTTAACAACGATGTGGCTCCGCCGGTAATTACAGGCGTCGCCTGGACGGTGTGGTATACCTCCGCCGCGGTAACCTGGCAGACCAGCGAGCTGTCCGATACCCAGGTAGAGTATGGGACTACCACGGCTTACGGCGCGCAGACCGCTCTTGACGCCGCCCTGGTTGCCACACACACGCAGTCTGTAAGAGGACTCCCCGCCGTAACCACATATCATTCCAAGGTTAAGTCAAGTGACTCGTCGGGCAACCTTACCGCGCAGAGCGACTATATATTTACCACTAATGGCATTCCGTTAACCTCCCCGCCTGCCAATACTATGGTTTTGGGCAATGTCGTGTTGTCTGTCGGGAACAATTCGGAATGGGCATTGGTGCAGTTTATGGTTGACGGCGTTAACAAGGGCTCTCCTGTGGGCGCGCCTCCGTTCAATTACACCTGGGATTGCACCGATGTTTCTAACGGCGCGCATATAATAACGGCCGCGGTGCAGGATCATGACGGCAACACCAACACCTCTTTACCCATTTCCGTGACCGTAAACAACGACCTGACTCCGCCGGTGATCACCGGCGTCGGCTGGACTGTGTGGTATACTTCCGCCGCCGCGGCGTGGCAGACCAACGAACCGGCAGATACCCAGGTGGAGTATGGGACCACCACGGCTTACGGCGCCCAGACCACGCTTAACGCCGCCCTGGTTACCACCCACACACAGCCCGCAAGGGGATTGACAGCGGGAATACTGTATCATTCCAAGATTAAGTCACGGGACGTGTCCGCAAATCTTACCGCGCAGAGCGACTATATCTTCACTACTCAGGGTATTCCCTTAACCGCCCCGCTGGCAAATGCCGCGGTGTTGGGTAATGTCCTGTTATCCGTAGACGCCAATTCAGAGTGGGTCTCGGTACAGTTCAAGGTGGACGGCAATAACAAGGGCGCTCCGGTGACCGCGCCGTTTAATTATGTCTGGAATTCAAATGATGTGGCTAACGGCGGCCATACAATAACGGCCGCGATCCGGGATATTGACGGCAATACCAATATCTCCTTGCCCGTGTCAGTAACGGTAGGCAACGACCGCACACCGCCGGTGATCAGCAGCGTAACCTGGACGATCTGGTATACCTCCGCAGCTATAACGTGGCAGACCGACGAGCCGGCCGATACCCAGATAAATTATGGAACCACCACGGCTTACGGCTCCCTGTATTACAGCGATGTTATGGGTACAAACCATAGCGTGCTGCTTACCGGCTTGTATCCCGGCAGTGAATATCACTCCACGCTAAGGTCCAAAGACGCGGCGCTGAATGCCACTGTATACGGCGATAACTTATTTATTACCATCGCCTATCCCATACTGGGGGAACTGGATCGTCTGAAACTCAGCTTCGGCACCGCGCGCCTGCCCGGACCGGGCACAAAATTCGGCAATAATCCTTACGCTTTGACGGCTGGCAATTGTTACGGCCTTACCATTGAAGCGATAAATACAGATAATACCCACTATCCTCTGGACGCCGTGCTGCAGATAGGACAATACAGCCTGGATAATTCAGGTGCGGATGTCTCGCTGGTTTCCGGTATCGCTTTGAACAGTTCATATCAATTAGGGATTTCCACCCTTGTTGTCACAATGAAAAGCGGGTATGCTTATCTGGGCTCTGAGACGGATCCCGACGAAAAAATATGCTTCTATAGAGCCTCGCGGGCGCCCGGTACATACCCATCGGTGGGGGCGGGCATCGGCGACTTTCACCTGAAAGTTACACAAATTTCCTCGCCCACTCTCAGCGGTGTATCCGCTGGTTATGTAGGCTGGCCCGGTTATGCCAGAAGCATCTCCCTGCTTCAGCCCTACCAGACGTTCGCCCCGGCCACACCGACAGGCGTGACTGGGGCAACAGCTGTCCAAATGCAGGGGACGCCTTTCCTGGTGCAGGCCTACATAGTGGACGCTTTCTTTAACAACACTTACAACAACACGGACACGCTTCGTTTCACTTCCTCCCTGTCAGCGCAAACCGGCTTTTTTCCGTTTGAAGGTCGTGTGGCTAACGGGCTGCTTATTTCAAGCGTGACGGTGGACGCATGCGCAGAGTCGCCTGTATTGTCGGTGCAGGACCTTACCACACCGTCAATAGCCAACGGGCAGATTACAATTACCATGGGCGCCTGCGGCGCTGTACCTCCTGGCCCGGGTTTCTACCAGGTTGCTATTCCTGGTCTGGGGAAGGCGGGTGACCCTTTTGCAGTTACGATCACCGTTAAAAATGTCAGCATTACGCCAGGCGCCGGAAGCGTAAGATATGCCGGCAACCTGATCCCGCTGGTCCCTCTGGATTTGACCCATTTCACTTATGCTGGCGGGGTGTTCGGGCTGCCGGCTTTTGAGTTCAGCATCCCGGATGGTTATATAGGCGACTATGTTTACACGCTCAATAATCAGACCTATAGCCGCAATGATGTTATCTGGATGCAGTTGGTGGCTACAGCTCCGAACGAGTTGAATCATGCCACGGCACTCGGCGGCCCTATGCAGGTCCTTCCCGGCAATCCCGAGAGACTTACCGCTTCCGTTTCACCAAACACCCTTGGCCCTTTAAGTTCCGCAGTGATTACGGCAAAACTTATCGACCGCTACGGGAACGGTGTTCCTAATTCCGATGTCGCGGCGCAGGTCAGGCAGGGCACAGGCGACCTTAATGTGGGGGGAGTGCCCGCCTCGTATGTGACGGTCCAGACGGGCGCGGACGGAGAAGTCACCATACCTTTCATCAGCCATCAGATTTCCGAAACCGATAAGGTTACCGTGTGGGTTCCCGGCGTGCCCGGTATTCCCGAGGTAGAGCTGACTATCTTTATCACTCTGTTAGGCGACAAGAATGTGGCCGCGTATCCCAATCCCACAAAAATAACCGTGCGGCCGGTCACCATTGAATACAAGCTGGATGATGACAGCGATGTGGAACTTCTGATTTGCACCCCGCTCGGCCAGAAGGTCTGGCTGAAGGAGATCGCGGCGGGCTCTCCCGGCGGGCTTGCGGGGTATAATACGGTGGAGTGGAACGGGCGCAACGGAGCGGGGCATCAGGTAGCTGTCGGCGTTTACGGGCTTCATCTGCGTGTGACCTCGAAAGGCCACACGAAAGAGACAAAAACGCGCCTGGGTATAATAAAATGACGAGATCACGGGCTATATTTCTTGGGGTCATTTTATCGCAATTCGCTTTGTCGGCGGGTTCTGTCCGCGCAGCTGAGGACGCCGGTTTGCCAGGTGAGTATCTGAATTATACCGGCTACAGGGCGCTTGGGATGGGACGCGCTTACACAGCTCTGGCTGACGGTCCGGACGCTCTCTGCTGGAATCCGGCCGGCCTGGGCTATCTGCGCCCCAACACTATCAGCATGACTCATACGCGTACGATGGAAGAATTTAACCTGGACAGTATCTTTTATGCGCAGCCGGTGTTTAAAAAGGGCGCCTTCGGAGTGGGCTATATAAGGCAGGATTCGGGCAGGCTGATCATGACCGACGATTTGAACCGCACTATGGGCAGGTACAGCGATGTGCAGGAGACGGCCGTAATGGGCTATGGTGTTTCCATCATCAACAAACGTTCGTCAAAGAAGCTGCTGCACAGGCTGGCGATAGGAAGCACCATAAAATATTCCCGGCAAAGCCTCTACAATGTCAAAGCAGGGGGCTGGGGGCTGGACGCGGGGATCCTGGCGAAGCTTAAATACAACCTGTCACTTGGAATACGGGTACAGAATCTTGTAGCGCCCACGCTTAAATATGAAACCGCCAGCGATAAATTCCCCCGGAGCGTGGTAATGGGGCTCGCGCTGACATTATGGGGGGGGCAGGTTGTAGCGGCGGTGGACGCGGGGCAGGCCTTGGGGGTGACCCAGAAGCTGAAATGCAACATAGGCGCGGAAGGGACGCTGTGGAAGACCCTGAAATTACGCGCAGGCTATGACATAAGCAACCGTGAATCCATATTCGGCTTCGGCTATACCTTCGGACGGAGCGAGGCGGCGTACGCGGCCAATGTGACCGCCGAGGGGCCCACGCAGAACGCGGGCTTCTCCTACGAGTTCGGCGGTTTCCCTGTTACTATCACCGCCAATCCGGAGGTGTTCTCGCCTGTCGGCCTTAAAAAGTCCACCACTTTCACAGTGAAGATAAACCCGGCCACCCGCATATACAGCTGGACGCTGTACATCAAGGATCAGGACGGCAATGTGGCGCGCTCATTTAGGGGCAACGGCTCGCCTCCGGGAGAGCTGACCTGGGACGGCTCAACACAGGGCGGCTCGATGGTGGCTGCGAGCAGCTATATTTATACCATGGAAGTAACGAATGCTGAAGGGAAGAAAGAAACCACTCCTTCGCAGGTAATACGCGTTGTTTACGGAACACCGCTGGACAGACTGTAAAGAATTTTGAGTGTATTATGTCGTACGCGATAGAAAGTTTCTTGCCAGCAAATAGTGTGTGGATTCTGATTTGGAGAGTTATGAAACGCACAGTGACAAAGCTATTGTTATCCCTTGTCTTATTCGCTCCTGCTTTGGCGCAGGCGGCGGAGTCCCCTGATCTGGTAACCAGCGCAGGCGCCAGTCCCACCTCCTTGACTCCGGGACAGTCGTATACGATTTCTGCAACAGTGCAGAACCTGGGCGCTAATGCTTCAGCCGCCACCACCGTGCGTTACTATCAGTCTGTTGATGCGACCATTACCACCGGCGACTCACAGTTGGGGTCGGATTCAATACCGGCATTGGCGATGAACGGGTCCTCTTCTCAAAATCTTACAGCCACTGCCAGCTCTGACGGCACCTTCTGGGTCGGAGCGTGTGTGGATCCCGTTGCCGACGAATCACCGACCACCAACCAGTGTTCCGGCGCAGTGCAGATTACGGTATACAGTCCCAGACCGGATCTGGTGGTCAACGGTCTGAGTGTCAGCGCCGCCGCTCTGACTCCGGGACAGTCGTTTACGATTTATGCGACAGTGAAGAACCAGGGCACCGCTTCTTCGGGCAGCACCACCCTGCGTTACTACCGCTCTACTAATTCAACCATTAATACCGCCGACACGCCGCTGGGTACAGGTTCAGTGGCGGCATTGTCTGCGGGAGGAAGTTCGAATCAAAATCTTTCAACCACGGATCCAGGCTCTGAAGGATACTACTGGGTCGGGGCCTGTGTGGATGCCGTCGCCGGCGAGTCTCCGACAAATAATCAATGTTCTGCAGGAGTGCAGATTACGGTATCCACTCCCAGACCAGACCTGACGGTCGTTACTCCGAGTGTCAGCGATGCCACTCTGACTCCGGGACAAGCGTTTACGATTAATGCGACGGCAAAGAACGTGGGTACCGCTTCAGCCGACACCTCCACCCTGCGTTATTACCGCTCAACTGATGCAACCATTACTACCGCTGACACAGTACTACCTGGGACAGATCCGATTCCCGCGTTGGCGCCAAACGGGACCTCGCCTCAGAGTCTTGCAACCACGGACCCTGACACTGACGCAACCTATTGGGTGGGAGCCTGTGTAGATGTCGTCGCTAACGAGTCGAACACCAACAATCAGTGTTCTATCGGGGTGCAGATTACTGTATACGCGTCCAGACCGGACCTGGTGGTCATCGAAGCTAGCGTCAGCGCCGCCGCTCTGACTCCGGGACAAGCGTTTACGATTAATGCGACGGCGAAGAACCAGGGCGATGCCGCGTCGGTCAGCTCCACCCTGCATTACTACCGCTCGACTGACGCGACTATTACTACCGGTGACACAGGCCTGGGGGGGGATGATTCGATAGTGGCTTTGTCGCCAGGCTGGACCTCGCCTCAAAATCTTCCGACCACTGCCCCAGCCACTGAAGCGACCTACTGGGTAGGGGCCTGTGTAGATGCCGTCACCGGCGAGTCGAACATCACCAACCAGTGTTCTGCCGCGGTGCAGATTACGGTGTTCACGCCCAAACCAGATATGGTGATCTCCGGAATATACCCCAGCCCAAGTAGTCTGGTGCCTAACCAATTATTTACTATCTACGCGACGGTCTATAACCAAGGCACTCTTGCGTCGAACAGCACCACTGTGCATTACTACCGCTCGACTGATGCAACCATTACTACCGGTGACACACAACTTGGAACAGACCCGGTGGAAGCATTGTCACCGGGCGCAGCCTCACAACAAAACATATCCGCCACGTCTCCTGGCTCTGTCGGATACTACTATATCGGAGCCTGCGTGGATGCCGTCGCCGGAGAAACTAACATCTCTAATCAGTGTTCTACAGGATATCAGATTGTGGTAGCCACACCTAAACCGGACCTGAGGGTCTACGGTGCGAGCGTCAGTGACAACACACTGGCACCGGATCAGTCGTTTACTATTTATGCGACTGCATATAACCAGGGCAGTGCTAATGCGTCGTACAGCACCACTTTGCGTTACTACCGCTCGGCTGATTCAAACATCACTACCGCGGATACATTGTTGGGAACAGATCCGATACCGGTGTTGTCTTCAGGACAGTCTTCTTCTCAAAATCTTTCCGCAACAGCTCCGAGCGCTACCGGGACCTATTGGGTCGGAGCCTGTGTGGATGCCATCAGCGGCGAGGAGTACACCACTAATCAATGCTCTTCCGGAGTTCGGATTACGGTAGCCACGCTGCTTCCACCCAATGTGATGATCCTGCTCGACTCTTCGGGAAAAATGGGCGACTCTGTCCAGTCTATAGCTGATTACGCGCACGCAACCACTTACGGCACCTGCGACACCGGCAATTATGCCACGGCGAAAGTATATAGATACGACACCGGAAGTTACATTGAGTATGCCGCGGCTATTGTGGATGTTCTTTCGCCTTCTGTCCAGGATGCCCTTACAGAGCGCGGTTTCTGGTTTGGTATTCTGGGGGCTTCCTCATTAAAACTGTTTCATGGCAACTACCTGAATTATGAGTTCTGTCCCACCCTGACCAGCCGTACCAAGCTGTCAATAGCGAAAAGTGTTATCAATACAGCTGTCGGCGCCATTAAGGGAAAACGCTTCGGCGTTATGAAATTCAATTCGGGAAGCACCGGAGGGGAAGTGATCGCACAGATCGGGACCTCGAGCGCAGCCATTGCGACAGCCGTTAACGCAATTAGCGCGGCAGGAAGCACTCCCCTTGGACCGCAGCTTCGCGATGCCGGATACTATTTCGACGGATCATTCGGTTACACAACCCCTATTCAGGATCAATGCCAGCAAAATTCGGTGTTTATAATATCAGACGGAGGTGAAACCGCCTCCCCATGGGTAGTTACGCAGGCGGCAAGCGAGTACACCAGAGACCATTCAACATCCTTTACCGGTACGCAGAACCTTAGCGTAAACGCTGTAAGTTTCTACCTGAACCCGGCTACTGACGCGCCCGCGATAAGTTCACTTACCGCAGCGGCATATTCAGGCGGAGGCGTTTATCTTTCCGCCAACGACCCGGCCCAGCTTGCGCAGGCGTTTTTTCTGATCCCTCCCGGTATAGCGGTAACAGCCCCTTTGGCGAATTCCATGGTATCCAGCAATACAGTATTATCCGCCGCTGTCGGCAATTCGGCATGCGTGACATCCGTGCAGTTCCAGGTGGACGGCAGCACCGTAGGCTCTGTCATAACCGCGCCGCCGTTCACTTACAACTGGAATTCCAACAGCGTGCTGAACGGAACGCATACGATAACGGCCATTATGATTGATGGTTATGGCAACACCAATATCTCTTTTCCCACTCCGATAACCACAAACAACGACCAGACCCCGCCCGCGATCAGCAATGTGCTATGGACTACCTGGTATACCTCCGCCACGGTAACATGGCAGACCGCCGAGGCGGGCGATACCCAGGTGGAGTATGGGACCACCACAGCATACGGCGCGCAAACAACGCTTAACGCCGCCCTGGTTACCACCCACTCACAGTCAATCAGAGGCTTGGCCGCCGGGACAATTTATCATTCCAAGGTGAAGTCAAAAGACGCGCTGGGAAATCTTGCCGCGCAAGGCGACTATTCGTTCACCACTAACGGCATTCCTATAACGGCCCCGGCGCCGAACGCCACTGTTTTAGGCAATGTCACCTTGTCTGTCGGCGCCAATTCGGAGTGGGCGTCGGTGCAGTTTAAAGTTGACGGAGTGAATAAAGGCGCTCCCATAACAGCCGCGCCGTTTAACTACATCTGGCGATCTACCGAGGTAGCTAACGGATCGCATATAATAACAGCCGCGGTGCTGGACAAAGACGGCCGCACCAATGTGTCTATACCCTTATCGGTAACAACGAACAACGACCAGACTCCGCCGGCGGTCAGCGGAGTCGGCTGGACGGTATGGTATACTTCCGCCGCGGTAACGTGGCAAACCGACGAATCGGGTGATACCCAGGTGGAATATGGAACCACCACGGCTTACGGCAGCCAGACAACTCTGAACACCGTCATGGTTACCACCCACACACAATCTGTAAGGGGATTGCCCACTTTGACCACATATCACTCCAAGATGAAGTCAAGAGACGCGGCCGGAAATCTTGCCTCGCAAGGCGACTATGTCTTCACCACGAACGGGATTCCGTTAACAGCCCCGCTGCCGAATGCTGCGGTTTCCGGCAATGTCACCTTGTCTGTCGGCGCCAATTCGGAGTGGGCTTCGGTGCAGTTTAAGGTGGACAGCGTCAACAAAGGCTCTGCCGTTACCTCTCCACCGTTTAGCTATGTCTGGAATTCCACGGATGTGGCCAGCGGCGGGCATACGATAACGGCCGCGGTGCTGGATAAGGACGGCCATGTCAATATCTCTTTGCCTGTATCCGTGACCGTAAACAACGACCAGACTCCGCCGGCTATTACCGGTGTCGGCTGGACTGTGTGGTATACCTCCGCCGCTGTAACCTGGCAAACCGACGAGTTGGGCGATACCCAGGTGGAGTATGGGACCACCACCGCTTACGGCACGCTTACAACTCTTAACACCAGCGCGGTTACCACCCATACTCAGTCTGTAAGGGGATTACCCACCGAGACGACATATCATTCCAAAGTGAAATCACGTGATGCGGCGGGAAATCTTGCCGCCCAAAGCGACTATGTCTTCACCACGAACGGCATTCCCTTAACCGCCCCGGAGGCGAACGACACTGTTGTGGGCAATGTCACATTATCTGTAGGCGCCAATTCGGAGTGGGCATCGGTGCAGTTCAAGGTAGACGGCGTCAACAAAGGCTCTCCCGTAACCACACCTTTCACTTATATCTGGAATTCCACGGACGTGGCTAACGGCGGACATACGGTAACAGCTGCGGTGCTGGACAATGACGGCAGAACCAACATTACTTTCCCAGTGTCCATAACCGTAAACAACGACGCGACTCCCCCGGTGATAACCGGAGTAGGCTGGACGGTGTGGTATACCTCTGCCGCCGTAACCTGGCAGACCGACGAACCGGCAGATACCCAGGTGGAGTATGGACTAACCACTGCTTACGGCGCGCAGACCACTCTTAACACCTCCATGGTTACCACCCATACTCAGGCTGTGAGAGGCTTGCCCACCGTGACTACATATCATTCAAAAGTAGATTCACGCGACTCTTCGGGCAATCTTACCACGCAGAGCGACTATGTATTTGCCACGAACGGCATTCCTTTAACGGCGCCGGCGGCTAACGCCGTTGTTTCGGGCACTGTCACCTTGTCTGTCGGCGCCAATTCGGAGTGGGCATCGGTGCAGTTTAAGGTGGACGGCACGAACAAAGGGGCTCCTGTGAGCTCCCCTCCGTTTAATTACATCTGGAATTCCACCGATGTGGTAAACGGAGCGCATACTATAACCGCCGCAGTGTTGGATAAGGATGGCAACACTAATATCTCACTACCTGTATCCGTCACTGTAGGCAACGACCAGACTCCCCCGGTAATCACCGGAGTAGGCTGGACGGTGTGGTATACCTCCGCCGCTGTAACCTGGCAGACCGATGAGCAATCCGATACCCAGGTAGAATATGGGACCACCACGGCTTACGGCGCGCAGACCACGCTTAATGCCGCCCTGGTTACCACCCATACACAGTCTGTAAGAGGCTTGCCCACCGGCACGCTCTATCATTCCAAGGTGAAGTCGCGTGACGCGCTGGGAAGTCTAGCCGCGCAGAGCGATTATGTATTCACCACGAATGGCATTCCCTTAACCGCCCCGGCCGCGAACGCCACTGTTGTAGGCAATGTCACCTTGTCTGTCGGAGCCAATTCTGAGTGGGTGTCGGTGCAGTTCAAGGTGGACGGCAGTACCGTGAGCTCCGCCATAACAGCGCCTTTCAATTATACCTGGGATTCCAACAGCGTAACAAACGGCGGGCATACGATAACGGCCTTGGTGCTGGATACCGACGGCCACACTAACAACTCTTTGCCCGTTTCCATAACCGTAGGCAATAATCCATCCGGTATCACCGGGGTGGCCTGGACGGTTTGGTATACCTCAGCCTCGGTAACATGGCAGACAGACATGCCGGCTGATACGCAGGTGGAGTATGGGCTAACCACAGCTTACGGTATGCAGACAACCCTTGCTACCGCTATGGTTGCCACCCACACACAGTCTGTAAGAGGCTTGCCCACCGGCACGCTCTATCATTCCAAGGTGAAGTCAAGGAACGGGGTGGGAATTCTTGCCGAACAGGGCGACTATTTATTTACCACGAATCGCATTCCACTGACTTCCCCTGCGGCAAACGCCACTGTTTCGGGCAATGTCACATTATCTGTCGGAACCAATTCGGAATGGGTATCGGTGCAGTTTAAAATAGACGGAGTCAATAAAGGCGCCCCGGTGACCGCGCCGTTTAATTACATATGGCGCTCCACTGAGGCGGCTAACGGGGGGTATACTATAACGGCCGCGGTGCTGGATACTGACGGCAACACCAACATCTCTTTACCTGTGTCCGTGACCGTAAACAACGACTGGACCCCGCCGGTGATCACCGGGGTAGCCTGGACGGTGTGGTATACCTCCGCTGCGGTAACATGGCAGACCAATGAGCAGGCCGATACCCAGGTGGAGTATGGACTAACCACGGCTTACGGCGCGCAGACAACGCTTAACGCCGCCATGGTTACCACACATACGCAATCCGTAAGAGGCTTGCCCACCGGGACGATGTATCATTCCAAAGTAAAGTCGCGGGATCCTGTTGGTAATTTTACCACGCAAAGCGACTATCTATTTACCACGAATCGCATTCCATTGAGTTCCCCTACGGCTAACGCCACTGTTTCAGGTAATGTGGTATTGTCTGTCGGCGCCAATTCGGAGTGGGCATCGGTGCAGTTTAAGGTTGACGGCGTCAACCAGGGCTCTCCAGTGACCGCGCCATTTAACTACACCTGGAATTCCAATGCTGTGCCTAACGGAGGGTACACAATAACAGCCGCGATACTGGATACGGACGGCAACACTAACATCTCGTTACCCGTGCCAGTAACGGTCAACAACGACATAACTCCTCCGGTAATCACCGGCGTCGGCTGGACGGTATGGTATACCTCCGCCTCCGTAACCTGGCAGACCAATGAACCGGCCGATACCCAGGTAGAGTATGGACTGACCACGGCTTACGGCGCGCAGACCACTCTTGACGCCGCCCTGGTTGCCACCCACACACAGTCTGTAAGAGGCTTGCCCACTGAAACGATGTACCATTCCAAGGTAAAGTCACGGGATGCGTCGACAAATCTTACCACGCAGAGCGATTATGTATTCACTACCCGCGGCATTCCTTTAACCGCCCCGCTGTCCAATGCCACGGTTTCGGGCAATGTGGTTTTGTCTGTCGGCTCCAATTCGGAGTGGGCGTCGGTGCAGTTTAAGGTGGACGGCGTCAACAAAGGCTCTCCCGTGGCCGCTCCTCCGTTTAATTACACCTGGAATTGCACCGATGTTTCTAACGGCGCGCATATCATAACGGCCGCGGTACTGGATAAGGACGGCAACACCAACACCTCTTTGCCCATTTCTGTGACTGTAAACAACGACATAACTCCTCCGGTAATCACCGGCGTCGACTGGACGGTATGGTATACCTCCGCCACCGCTATCTGGCAGACCAGTGAACCGGCAGATACCCAGGTGGAGTATGGCACCACCACGGCTTATGGCGCGCAGACCACGCTTAATGCCGCCCTGGTTACCACCCATACACAGTCTGTAAGAGGCTTGCCCACCGAGACTACCTACCACTCAAAGGTGAAGTCAAAGGACGCGTCCGCAAATCTTACCACGCAGAGCGACTATGTATTTACTACGCGCGGCATTCCTTTAACCGCCCCTCTGGCGGATACTGTGGTTTTGGGCAATGTTCTGTTGTCTATCGGAGCTAATTCAGCGTGGGTTTCGGTACAGTTCAAAGTGGACGGTAATAACAGGGGCGCTCCTGTGACCGCGCCGTTTAATTACATCTGGAATTCCAATGATGTGGCTAACGGCGGCCATACGGTAACGGCCGCGATTCGGGATACTGAAGGCAACACCAATATCTCCTTGCCCGTGTCAGTAACGGTAAGCAACGACCGCACCCCGCCGGTGATCAGCGGCGTAAACTGGACGATCTGGTATACCTCCGCCGCTATAACGTGGCAGACCGACGAGCCGGCCGATACCCAGATAAATTATGGAACCACCACGGCTTACGGCTCTCTGTATTACAACGACGTTATGGGTACAAACCATAGCGTGCTGCTTACCGGCTTGTATCCCGGCAACGAATATCACTCCACTCTTAGGTCTAAAGATGCGGATCTGAATATAACGGTATACGGCGACAATCTGTTTATTACCAACGCATATCCCATACAAGGGGAACTGGACCATCTGCAACTCAGCTTCGGCACCGCGCGCCTGCCCGGACCGGGCGCCAAATCAGGCAACAATCCTTACGCTTTGACGGCTGGCAATTGTTACGGCCTTACCATTGAAGCGATAAATACCGATAATACCCACTATCCTCTGGACGCCGTGCTGCAGATAGTTCAATACAGCCTGGATGATTCCGGAGCGGAGGTTTCCCTGATTCCGGGTATCGCTTTAAACAGCCTTTATGAATTGGGAGTTTCCACCCTTGTTGTAGCAATGAAAAGCGGGTATGCTTACCTGGGCTCAGAAACGGATCCCAATGAAAAAATATGCTTCTATAGAGCCTCACGGGCGCCCGGTACATACCCCTCGGCGGGAGCCGGCGACTTTCGTCTGAAAGTGACGCAGATCTCATCGCCCACCCTCAGCGGCATCTCAGCTGATTATGTCGGCTGGCCCGGTTATGCCAGAAGCATCTCCCTGCTTTCGCCCTACCAGACGCTTGCGCCGGCCACACCGACAGGCGTGACGGGGGCAACAGCAGTGCAAATGCAGGGAACGCCTTTCTTTGTGCAGGCCTACCTCGTGGATGCTTTCTTTAACAATACTTACAGCAACACGGACACGCTTCGTTTCACTTCATCACTTTCCGCGCAAACCGGCTTTTTTCCGTTTGAGGGCGCTGTGGTCAACGGGCTGCTTGTTTCAAGCGTGACGGTGGACGCATGCGCCGTGCTGCCTATACTGTCTGTGCAGGACCTTACCACGCCGTCAATAGCCAACGGGCAGATTACAATTACCATGGGTGCGTGTGACGCTCTGCCTCCAGGCGCTGGTTTCTACCAGGTTGCCATTCCAGGCCTGGGGAAGGCGGGTGACCCTTTTGCCGTTACGATCACCGTAAAAAATGTCAGTATTACGCCCGGCGCCGGAAGCGTAAGATATGCCGGCAACCTGATCCCGCTGGTCCCTCTGGATTTGACCCACTTCACTTACGCCAGCGGGGTGTTCGGGCTGCCGGCTTTTGAGTTCAGCATACCGGATGGTTACGTAGGCGACTATGTTTACACGCTTAACAATCAGACCTATACTCACAACGAAGTTGTCTGGATGCAGCTGGTGGCGACAGCTCCGAACGAGTTGAATCATGCCACGGCACTCGGCGGCCCTATGCAGGTCCTTCCCGGAGATCCTGAGAGACTTACCGCTTCCGCCTCTCCAAACACCATCGGTCCTTTAAGTTCCACCATAATTACCACAAAACTTATGGACCGCTACGGGAACGGCATTCCGAATGCCGATATCGCGGCGCAGGTCAGGCAGGGCACAGGCGACCTGAATGTGGGAGGAGTGCCGGCTTCCTATGTGACGGTCCAGACGGGCGCAAACGGCGCAGTCACCATACCTTTCATCAGCCATCAGATTTCCGAAACCGATAAGGTTACCGTGTGGGTTCCCGGTGTGCCCGGTATTCCAGAGGTGGAGCTGACTATTTCCATCACTCTTTTAGGCGACAAGAACCTGGCCGCGTATCCCAATCCCACAAAAATCACCGTGCGGCCGGTCACCATTGAATACAAGCTGGATGATGACAGCGATGTGGAACTTCTGATTTGCACCCCGCTCGGCCAGAAGGTCTGGCTGAAGGAGATCGCGGCGGGCTCACCCGGCGGGCTTGCGGGGTATAATACGGTGGAGTGGAACGGGCGCAACGGAGCGGGGCATCAGGTGGCGGTCGGCGTTTACGGACTTCATCTGCGTGTGACCGCGAAAGGCCACACCAGCGAGATCAAAACGCGCCTGGGTATAATAAAATGACGAGATCACGGGCTATATTTTTGGGAGTCATTTTATGGCAATTCGCTTTGTCGGCGGGTTCTGTCCGCGCGGCTGAGGACGCCGGTTTGCCCGGCGAGTATCTTAATTACACCGGCTACCGGGCGCTTGGGATGGGACGCGCCTACACCGCTCTGGCTGACGGTCCGGACGCTCTCTGCTGGAATCCGGCCGGCCTGGGCTATCTGCGCCCCAACACCATCAGCATGACTCACACGCGTACGATGGAAGAGTTTAACCTGGACAGTATCTTTTATGCGCAGCCGGTGTTTAAAAAAGGCGCTTTCGGCGTGGGTTACATAAGGCAGGATTCTGGCAGGCTGATCATGACCGACGATTTGAACCGCGCTATGGGCAGGTACAGCGATGTGCAGGAGACGGCCGTAATGGGCTACGGTGTTTCCATCATTAACAAGCGCTCGTCAAAGAAGCTGCTTCACAGGCTGGCGATAGGAAGCACCATAAAGTATTCCCGCCAAAGCCTCTACAATGTCAAAGCCGGGGGCTGGGGGCTGGACGCGGGGATCCTGGCGAAGCTTAAATACAACCTGTCACTTGGAATACGGGTCCAGAATCTGGTAGCCCCCACGCTTAAATATGAAACCGCCAGCGATAAATTCCCCCGGAGCGTGGTAATGGGGCTCGCGCTGACATTATGGGGGGGGCAGGTTATAGCGGCGGTGGACGCGGGGCAGGCCCTGGGGGTGACCCAGAAGCTGAAATGCAACATAGGCGCGGAAGGAACGCTGTGGAAGATCCTGAAATTACGCGCAGGCTATGACCTAAGCAACCGTGAATCCATATTCGGCTTCGGCTATACCTTCGGACGGAGCGAGGCGGCTTACGCGGCCAATGTGACCGCCGAAGGGCCCACGCAGAATGCGGGCTTCTCCTACGAGTTCGGCGGTTTCCCCGTTACTATTACCGCCAATCCGGAGGTGTTCTCGCCTGTCGGCCTTAAAAAGTCCACCACTTTCACAGTGAAGATAAACCCGGCCACCCGCATATACAGCTGGACGCTGTACATCAAGGATCAGGACGGCAATGTGGCGCGCTCATTTAGGGGCAACGGCTCGCCTCCGGGAGAGCTGACCTGGGACGGCTCAACACAGGGCGGCTCGATGGTGGCTGCCAGCAGCTATATTTATACAATGGAAGTAACGAATGCGGAAGGGAAGAAAGAAACCACTCCTTCGCAGGTAATACGCGTTGTCTATGGGACACCGCTGGACAGACTATAAAGGTAAATAAAACCACATGAACAAATATCATCCAGCGAAAATCCTTATCACATTTCTTTTTTGCTGTGCGGCTGTTCTATGTTTTGTGTCCCGGTCTAATGCCGGAATAATGATGGGGAAACTGGAGCGCTGCCGTAAGGATATCAAAGGAAACAGCCACCGGGCTTTGGATTGTTTTTCAGAAGTTATGATCGAAGGCAACAAGGAAGAAAAACATATAGCTTCCTATTTCCTCGAGATGCTGGTTGACACCGCACCAGGGTATATTCCCTCTATCTCCGAAGCCGCAAAACGAGTAAGAAGGCGGGCTACGGCAGCAGCTGATAACACGGGCGGAGCGGTTCCGACAGCTGTCATTTACCACGGCGGGCAGCCCCTGCAAGAAGGCCGTAGAAGGCTTAACACTCCGTATCGAAGAGCAAGGTATGTCAGAACCAGATCGAACACAAGAGCCCCCAGCAGCTGGGTGGTTAAAGGCAAGGCGGTTAAATTCCAGATTGAAGATATTACACCAAATCTTCCCGTGCCTGTGAACAGCGCGAAAGTTTCGCGAAGGCCCAGGGATGAGGCTCATCAAGTAGGCGGTTATGATGTCAGGGAAAAAACCTCAATCCTGCAGCCGATGGAAGGCGGGCCGGCGCCTTCAGGCATGATGGATGTTTCCAGTGTCACTCTGCAATTACTGAACCTGACGCCGAATCTAAAGATTAATCAATCCGCCACGCTAGGCGCCAAGGAGAATTCCACCCCGGTGGTTTCTGATTCGATGGAACAGTCAGACCTCTCCAAAGTGGTGTTAGCCAGATTGAATACCAGCACAGCGGGGTTTACCATTGAGGACGATCTTGCTCAGGAAGAGGAATTGTCAGCCGAGCCGGTAAGGGAAGTCTTTTTTGAAACCGATGCGGTAGAGATTGCTGACGCCCAGATAAGCGCGATGGAGCAGGCCTCCAAACTTTGGGAAACCAATTCCGGTATAATGACCGTGCGCGGTCTGGCGTCCCCCAGCGAAAGCAACCCCGACAATCTTTCCAAAATCCGCGCCAAAATTGTCGCGCATCTCTTAAAACAAAAATTTCATATTCCGTCAGCTAAAATCCAGGTTGAATGGGGGGTTGGCGCTAATCAGGAAGACCAGCGTGTTCTTATGATTGTCAGGGCATCGCAATAAAAAACTTCCCGGCAAGTTTCACTATGAAAGAATACCGTCCCGTGAAACTTTTCATCACATTTCTTGTTTGCTTCGCGGCTATTGTGTCTTTGATGTCTCTGGCGAATGCCGGGGTCATGAGGGGAAAACTGGCGCGCTGCCGTAAAAATGTTAAAGGAAACATCCACCGGGCTTTGAATTGTTTTTCGGAAGTAATGGTTGACGGCGACCCCGAGGAAAGACGTATAGCTTCCTACTTTCTCGAGTTATTGGTTGACACCCCGCCGCCGGATCGTATCCCCTCGCTTGCCGACGCCTCTAAATATGTAAGAAAAGCAGAACCTGTGGTTGAAGAGACGGGGGGAGCGGTTCCGACGGCTGTTATTTACCACGGCAGGAAGTCGCGTAGCGTTAAAAAAAGCAAAAAAAATCAGAACACTGCCGCTCAGGCGGGAAAGCGCGCGCATATCAGCGCGAACTCAAACACAAAATCAATCCGCGGTCAAGCGTCAAGAAAAAGCAAACCGGTTAAATTCCAGATAGAAGATCTCACCCCGAGTCCTCCTGTGCGAGTGAATAGCGCAAAAGTTACCCGTAAGCCCGGAGCCGCTCCTCAAATAGGCGGCTTCGACATCAGGGAAAAGCCCTCAGCCCTGAAAAAAATGGTGGAGAAGACAAAGCAGGCCGGCCTGATGGATATATCCAGCGTCACTTTACAATTAGTGAACCTGACGCCGAATCTTAAGGTGGGCAAATCTGCCGACAAAAAATCCAAAAAAAATCCGCGGCCGGTGGCTTCCGATTCATTGTCCCAGGCGGAACACTCCAAAGTGGTGTTGGCCAGATTAAATACCAGTACCGCGGTGTTTATCATTGAGGACGATCTTGCGCCGGAACAGGAATCGTCAACAGAGCCGGTAAGGGAAGTCTTTTTCGGAACAAATGCTGTGGAGATAGGGAAAGCCCAGATATTCTCATTGGAACAGGCCGCCAAACTTTTGGGGAACAGGCCGGGTAAAATAATAGTGCGCGGCCTGGCCTCCCCAAATGAGTTGAATCCGGCTAATCTCTCCAAAATGCGCGCCAAAATAGTGGCGCACCTTTTAAAACAAAAATTTCATGTTCCATCAGGTAAAATTAAAGTGGAATGGGGGGTTGGCGCTAATCAGGAAGACCAGCGTGCTCTTATGATTGTCAGGGCGCCGCAGTAATACTTCCCATCCGGCCTGCGTGAGGGTCCCAAAAGCGGCGAAAGCAAGCCCCGTTATTCAGAAGACTTGGTTTTGTGAGTCTGCTGGAAATGATGCAGAAGTTTGCTCAGGGATGCCGCTAAATCTTTCAGCTCATCATACCGGCGCAGGACAATAACCCCAGGCGATTTTCCTTCAAGCACCTCATCAATCGTGCTTTTAAGACGATAGACCGGCCCGGCTATACGATGAGAGTAAAAGAAGCCAGCAAGGCAGGAAATAACAAACCCCACCACAGCTGAAATTATAAGCGCAGGCCGCACGAACAAATTTGAATAGGCGGCCAGTGTCGGATTAATGTAAAAAAAGGTCCAGGCGATTGTAATCAAGCAGGTTAAAAAAGTCGCCATAAAAGCCTGTAACATCCAGAATATAATCATCCGTTTTTGTAATCCCGGATGAATCCGCAGCATTGTTCTTTTAGTCATAATAAGGCTCCTTACATGCAAAAACCTAAACCGGTACACAAATTATTTCTGTGCGTAGGAGGCACGCCGGCGTTCCCTGTACCAATATAATACCACAAATAATTAAGCCTTCGCTACTACTGCCCGGCTTTGGGATAATTCACGAACTGCAGCGGAATTACCGGCTTCTCCCGCGATTGATAACCGGTATAGGCGGCAAAAATGCTATACTTACAACTGTATTCTTCAGATTTCTACACCCTAATGCCAACCTTAAGGAGAACAGTAACAACATGCCTAAGAACATGACAGCGATGGATGGAAACACGGCCGCGGGCTATGTCGCGCACGCGACCAACGAAGTTATAGCTATTTATCCGATCACACCGTCGTCCGTGATGGGAGAATTGTCAGACATGAAATCCGCCAGGGGCGAAAAGAACATCTGGGGCACGGTGCCGCTGGTTGTTGAAATGCAGTCCGAAGGCGGAGCGTCTGGCGCCGTGCACGGCGCGCTAACTGCCGGAGCGCTTACCACCACCTTCACCGCCTCTCAGGGGCTGCTTTTAATGATACCGAACATGTATAAGATAGCCGGCGAGCTGACCTCCACAGTGTTCCATGTGTCAGCCAGGGCGCTTGCCTCCCACGCGCTTTCCATTTTCGGAGACCACTCCGATGTGCTAGCCGCCCGCCAGACCGGCTGGGCGCTGCTTGCTTCCGCCAATCCGCAGGAAGTCATGGACTTCGCCCTTATAGCGCAGGCGGCCACCCTAAAAACCCGCATCCCATTTCTTCATTTCTTTGACGGTTTCCGCACTTCACACGAACTTAACATGGTGGAACCGCTTTCTTTCGATATGATGCGCGGCATGCTGAGCGAAAAACTTATTGCCGAACACAAGGCCCGCGGGCTTAATCCGGAAAATCCCGTTCTGCGCGGAACCGCCCAGAATCCGGATGTGTTCTTCCAGGCCCGCGAAGCCTGCAATAAATATTATCAGGCCATTCCCTCTGTGGTTAAAGAAACCATGGACCAGTTCGCGAAACTGACTGGCCGCAAATACGGCCTGTTTGACTACGTGGGCGCGCCCGACGCGGAAAAGCTGGTGATTGTGATGGCCTCCGGCGCCGACACCGTTGAGGAAACCGTAAATCACCTGATCGCCGATAAAAAGGAAAAAGTCGGCGTGCTTAAAGTGCGTCTTTACAGACCGTACTCGGAAGCCGATTTCATAAAAGCCCTGCCCAAAACCGTGAAGTCCATAGCGGTGCTTGACCGCACCAAGGAGCCCGGTTCCATAGGCGAGCCCCTTTACCAGGATGTTGTAACCGCCTGCGCCAACGCTTTCAAAGCCGGAACACTTAAGGAACTGCCTCTTATAGTCGGCGGCCGCTACGGCCTGGGCTCAAAGGAATTCACTCCGGCCATGGCCAAAGCAGTTATAGAGAACCTGTCCGCTAAAAAGCCGCTTAACGGATTTACCGTGGGCATAAACGACGATGTCACAAACCTCAGCCTGCCCTATGACGAAAACTGGGCGATAGAGAGCGCCGACATCTTCCGCGCGCTCTTCTTCGGCTTGGGTTCCGACGGCACAGTAGGCGCCAACAAGAACACCATAAAAATCATCAGTGAAGAAACCGGACAATACGCGCAGGGCTATTTCGTGTATGATTCCAAGAAGGCCGGCTCAATGACCGTGTCGCATGTGCGTTTCGGCAAGAACTACATCCGCGCTCCCTATCTGGTCTACAAGGCCCGCTTTATTGGCTGCCACCAGTTCAGCTTCCTGGAAAAGTACGAAATGCTTGACAAGGCGGAAGATGGGGCGGTGTTCCTTATAAACAGCCCTTTCAAGGCCTCCGAAGTATGGGATCACATGCCCGTTGAAGTGCAGGAGAATGTAATAGCGAAACATCTGAAAGTTTATGTTATCAACGCCTCCGAAATCGCAAATGAGACCGGCATGGGCGCGCGCATAAATGTGATAATGCAGACCGCCTTCTTCGGCATTTCAGGCGTCCTGCCCAAGAGCGAAGCCGTGGAAGCCATTAAGAAAGCCATCAAAAAGACCTATGCTTCCAAAGGCGACGAAGTGGTGAATAAAAACTTCGCCGCGGTAGACCGGACGCTTGCCGCCATAGAGGAAGTGAAACATTCCGGCAAGGCCACCTCAAAAATAAAGCGTGCCTGCGTGGTGGCAGACTTCCCGGCGTTCGTGCGCAATACCCTTTGCGAAATGATGGCTTTTAAAGGAGACAACCTGCCGGTATCAGCCATGCCGGTGGACGGGACCTTCCCCACTGCCACTTCACAGTACGAAAAACGCAATATAGCCCTTGAAAGTCCGGTGTGGGAGGAGAGCCTCTGCATACAATGCGGCATCTGTTCGCTGGTCTGCCCGCATGCCTCAATAAGGATAAAGGCTTACGACGGGGCCGAACTTTCAAAAGCTCCCAAGTCTTTCAAGTCCGCCGACGGTAAAGGCGCCCTTAAAGGCCTTAAGTTCACGGCCCAGGTGGCCGTTGAGGACTGTACCGGCTGCGGCGCCTGCGTATACAGCTGCCCCGCCAAGGAAAAGAAAGAGGCGAAAGAGACAGGGCGCAAAGCTATAAATCTCCAGCCCCAGTTTCCGCTGAGGGACCCGGAACGCGAGAACCTGAAGTTTTTCATGTCGCTCAAAGACACCGGCTCGGCCAAGGTTAACCGCTACAGCGTACAAGGCAGCCAGTTGGTGCGCCCGCTATTCGAATTCTCGGGCGCCTGCGCAGGTTGCGGCGAAACGCCTTATGTCAAACTGATGACCCAGCTGTTCGGCGACCACCTCACCGTGGCCAACGCCACCGGCTGTTCCTCCATCTATGGAGGGAATCTGCCCACCACGCCCTATTGCACCCGCGAAGACGGTCGCGGCCCCGCGTGGTCGAACTCGCTGTTTGAAGACAACGCCGAGTTCGGCCTGGGCATGCGCCTGGCCTATGACAAACTGGGTGAAGAAGCCCATGAACTGCTGACCCTGCTTAAAACCGGTCCGCTGAGCGCAAAAGCATCCTTGGCCGATGAAATACTTAACGCCGCGCAGGATGACTGGGCGTCCATAGAGCAGCAGCGCGGCCGCATAGCCGATCTGAAAAAAGCCCTGGCTGCCGCCGGCGGAGAACAGGCCACCCGTATGCTGACGCTTGCTGATTATCTTATAAAGAAATCCGTGTGGATACTTGGTGGCGATGGCTGGGCTTACGACATCGGCTACGGCGGCCTTGACCATGTAATGGCAAGCGGCCGCAAAGTACGCGCACTGGTGCTGGATACAGAAGTATATTCCAATACCGGCGGACAGATGTCCAAGTCCACACCGCTGGGCGCAGTGGCTCTTTTCGCGGCCGGCGGCAAGCCGCTGCCGAAAAAAGATCTGGGCATGATATCAATGACCTACGGCAACATATATGTGGCCCAGATAGCCATGGGAGCGAACTACCTGCAGGCGGTTAAAGCCATGGCGGAAGCCGAAGCCTTTGACGGTCCTTCCATCATAATAGCCTACAGCCACTGCATTGCCCACGGCATAGACATGCGCTCCGGCATGAACGAACAGAAGAAAGCCGTGGCCTCAGGCCGCTGGCCCCTCTTCAGGTTCAACCCCGCGCTTAGAGCCCAGGGCAAGAACCCGCTTATCATAGACAGTTCCGCGCCCAGCATTTCTGTCGAGGACTTCATGATGGGCGAAAACCGCTTCCGGACGCTGCACAAGTCCAATCCGGAAACAGCCAAACGCATGCTTAAGCTGGCGGAGGCGGAATACAAGTGGCGCCTTAGCGTGTACAAGCAGATAGCCGAAATGCACTGCGAAACCCCCAAAGTTGAGGAAAAAGTAGCGGCCTAAGCATATACTATAAAGGAATGAAAGAGGCGGGAGCTGAACGCTCCCGCCT
>DMES01000038.1:50685-61545 GCA_003450815.1 Elusimicrobiota bacterium
GGCGGGAGCTGACCGCTCCCGCCTCTTTTTATTCTGATAAGGTGGGATAAGGTGACACACAACTTAATTCGGTGTGGGCTTGAATCTTGACGTATTTGATAGAGAATTAAGTTGTGTGTCACCTTATCTTATGGGCCCAAAGGCCCAAACAAGCATAGGCCTAAATATTTCCCCGCCATGGGTCCTCCGCCGCATATGCTTTCAAACGCGGTCGACTATAATTTAATAGAAGCAAAAGATATGTGTGAGGAGAAAACAAAGACGATGAAAATAAAACTTGCAAGACTGGCGGCAACGCTTTGTCTGTCTCTTTCTTTTATTCCTTGCCTATCCGCCCAGGATAGCCTCGACGACCTGAAGTTTACAAAACCGTCTTTCACAAGGAATGAGCTTAACAATGCGATGGAGGATCCGGATTACTTCACCATAGATCCGGCTTCTATAAAAACAACCATACTGGAAGTGAGAGAAGAACCGAATAGATCTTACGTTAAAATGAATGAGATCTCCGATCCAAAATACGATCTGCTTGTTACCCTGGACAGCCTCATCAATATCGCCTCAAAGGTCTGGAAAATTGTGGTTGACAACGCCCCTCAGGTAAATATTGACACAAAATACGCCGTTGCCTACCCGCAGGGTATAACCTCAGCGTCCCAGTTGGAGAAGTGGACCAAGCCTTTAAGTTATGTTTACGGGTTTTCCGCGAAAAATCTTTACGGCGTAAAAACGATAGATGTGGAATACAAAGCCATCTATACCTACGGCGGCAGCTATAAAGGCAAAGGCAGATTTCTTACAGCCGTGACCATAATCCCAACCAAGGTAAATGTGAGCTGGGGGTACAGATTTGCGATGACAGCTTCCGTGCCGGACTCAACCATTACCAATGTGGGCACCAATACAAATCCGGTGGCGGCCATGCAACTGAAGCTTTTATGGAAAATCTCCACCGCTCTAAAGGAATCCGACGGTGCAAGCGTCTATTATATGCAAGGCGACGGGTATTTTGAAGAAATTGCGAGTCCTTTCTCTAAAACCCCGAAGATAGAGGACCTAACTTCCGCCCTCCCCCTGATAGGGGGGGCAAAGATTTTTGAATGAAGAGATTACACGGATTTCAAAAAACGATTACAATGATTACTAATTGGAGTTTTATCTGTGCAATCCATTATTAATCCGTGTAATCATTGTTCCTGCGACTTCCAGAGCAGGAACTAAAAAAGGAGGCAGTAAAAATGAACAAACTGTTGACTATCAGTGCAGCCTTTGGCGCCCTGTTCGCGTCCGGAGCATACGCGCAGACCGCTGATCAGGCGAAGTACTTCACCATAGACGAAAACTCGATAATGATTACTGAAGTGACGGATAAGGGCGGCACCATACCGCCGGGCGGCCCCGTTATGCAGCCTCCCCCGGGCGGTCCCACCGCGCCCGGCGCAATACCTCCTCCGGCGGCCCTGCCCCAACCCCCTAGTGGCCCTGTTATAAACCCGCCCATCCCCGGCAGCCCCGGCGGCAATGACGGAGGTGGCGGCGGCTTCGGCTTCGGAAATAACATTCCCACTGTAGTAGGGAATATAGATATCATAGTGAACCTGGCGCAAAAGATATGGGGCATTATTGAGGCGAACGCTCCGGTGGTAAATATCACTGTCAACTATGCCAATGCCGTTCCCTTCGGCACCAACCATTGGACCCAGCTCCAGGAATGGAGCAAGCCCGCCACCAAAAGATATGAGTTTTCCATAAAGAATAATGTCGGCGGACAGGTGGTTAAGGTCACTTATCAGGTGCATTACACCTATGCTGGAAATTATCAGGGCAAGGGTAAGTTCCTCACCGGCGTTACCATTGAGCCGCTTAGCGTGCAGGCTTCGTGGGGGTATAAAGTTGACCTCGTGGCGGAAGTTCCGGATTCAACCATTGCCAATGTCGGCACACAGGAGAATCCAATAGCCTCCATGCAGGTGAAGCTAAAGTGGAAAGTTCACACCGCCTTTAAGGATATAACCCAGGAAGCGATTTATTATGTGCAGGGCGACGGTTTTCTGCAGGAACTGGGCACGCCTTTCAAGAATGGGTTAGAATTCAAATCCCAGGAAAAAGCGCGTGAGCTGCAGACAAAAATAGAGAACTCGCGCTTCAACTAACAAGAGCTGTTACTGTCTCCTTTACGCCCCCGTGCCCCTACCCAGGTGCACGGGGGCTTTGTCTTTACCCAAACATGAATATCTGGTGAACCCGTGTATTTTTCACTGACAACCTTCGTTCGGTGTGTAGTGGCAGAGCTTGCTCTGCCCGCAGAAGAGGCAAAGCAAGCTTTGCCACTACAAGGGCGACTGACGGGGTCACCAAATATTTTGGGTCAACAAGAACTCCCGAAAATCGCATCAATTTCCGGGACTATTCTAGGGGGCATTGAAAAAGTCATTTTATATTTAAAGTCTCGTCGTGAAAATAGGCGACAAAAGTTGTAATAGCGTTTAAAAACTGCACGGAATTTGCAGGCATATACCAAAAAAGCGTGCAGTTTTGCGTTAAACATATCATATTTCAGTGCCCTGCAATCCGTGTAATCCTACTTAATCTGTGTAATCATGGGTCTGCTGGACTTTTTAAGCAGACCCTATTCTAGATTCTTGAGCTTTCGGAAAAGGTCCTGCTGTTCCTGGGTCAGGCGGTGGGGGATGTCTATCTCGATCACGGCGTACAGGTCGCCGCGCGAGCCGTCTTTCTTTGGTAAGCCGCGGCCGGAAACCCTAAGGCTGCGGCCGGTGTGTGAATTCTGGGGAAGCTTGATCGTCAAAGGTCCGTCTATAGCGGGAACGCATATTTCCGCTCCCAAAACCGCATCCCAGGGAGTGACCGTCACCTTTACCTCAAGATCATCGCCCTTGATCACAAAACGCGGATCCGCGGCTATTTTGATCTTCAGATAAAGATCTCCCGTCTTACCCTGGGCGGAGGCGCCCTGGCCTTTCAGCCTCAGCCGGGCATCTCCTCTTAAACCCGTGGGAAGATTGACGCTGACATTTTTTGTTTCAACCTTTCTGCCGGTGCGGTAGGAAAAGCTGAGGTCCTTGCGTCCCCCGCGTATTAAATCCTCAAGAGAAAGCTCAAGCTCAGCGTCAAAGTCAAGCCTTGAACGTGTCTGCTGAGGATAAACGCCCTGCTCAGCTCCGCCGGCATTTTCAAAACCGCCGGGCATTGCTCCCGAAAAGCCTTCAGCTCCGCCAAAAATGGAATTAAAAAAATCGCTGAATCCTTCAAATTGTGAGAAATCTGGCCGACCCTGACCCTGTCCTGTGTACTGAAAACCACCCCGGCGCGAATACTCGCCTCCAAAACCGGGTCCGCCCCCGGCGGAAAAGCCTCCGCCCGGCGGGGGGGTAAAATTCTGCCCTTCACGGTAATTCTCGCCCAACTGGTCATAAAGCTTTCTTTTTTGCGGGTTCGAGAGGACCTCGTTAGCCTCGTTTATTTCCTTGAACTTAGCCTCGGCGGCTTTATTTCCGGAATTGCGGTCAGGATGGTGTTTAAGGGCTAGCTTGCGGAAGGCCGACTTTATTTCAGCCTCGGAGGCTGTTTTAGAAACTCCAAGGACCGAGTAATAATTTATGTATTTGGGTGGCATTTAAGGGATTACACTAATTTCATATCGAATATTAATCTGTGGAATCATTGCCTAATCTGTGTAATCGAAGGGCTGCTGACTTTTAAGCAGCCCTTATTTCAAAAAGAAGAGGAAAACGGCCAAAAAGCCGCCAAAGCCAAGCATAACCCAGCGTTCAATTACGTATTCGTGCGTCAAAGGCATAAAATGCTGAATAGTCCAGGAAAGAGCCACGGCAAGTATCACCGCGCTCCAAAAAAACAATAAATGCTTTTTCATGGAAGGGGCAGGTGTATCTATAGCCTGTTTTTGGAAAGGCGTAACTGCGGCCTGTTGAGCGGGCTCCGCGCCTGAGGGGGCAGCGGCGGCGGGGGCCGGCGGCAGGGCATTCTGCTGAGGTTTTTGCTCTTTGTGTTTTTTGCTCATAATTATTTTTTAGTCCCCACAAAAGAAATATCCTGAAAAACAACGGTAACGCCCATTTCCTGCCCGCCGGGACCGCGCACATGCATGGTGCTGTAGCCGATAATAAGGGGCGTGCTGGCGTGCATGATGGAAATTTCCGCGCGCCGCACGGTTTTGCCGGTTAAAATGGTCTCATGAATAACATCCGTAAGCGCGGGATAACTTTCAAAGGCGGCGTCATATTTCTTGTCCAGGCAGGCGGGAATATCTTCAAGATGAAGTATGCGGCCGGCGGTGGGGTTGATGTAAACCACCTTGCCGCTCATATCCACGCTTATGAGTCCTCCGGTGAGGTTGTCCAGTATGCACTGATAGTATTCCTGGATATTTTTTACCATAAAGATATTCTACAATAAAATGTTGAGGAACAACATTTTATCGGCGAAAAAAGTGATAAAGTAAACAGCCCCGTAAAGGGCCGTTTGAGTAGAACACACACTACGCGCGCCTCCATGACAAACGCGAGATGCCCAGTCGGTCCCGAACCTGGGAAGATGCTCGTGTCACCCCAAGAGAGTAAAATTTAAGGCCGCCTTGAACTAAAGGCGGCCTTAAATTTTTACTCCCCGGGTAGGACTCGAACCTACAACCTATCGGTTACAAGAGCCTCTGAATTGCTTCAGAGCTTGGACTATATCATATCCGTGGAACACTTGCTCTTTACGGACCCAGGCGCTTCCCATCCTTACTTAGTTTAGTAAGGAAAGTACTCCCTTTCGGGATAGTCTCTGCACCTTCCGCGATGTTGCTCGCGGCTTGGCTCAGGATTGTCCGCTTTAGACGGATTTCCCTGAGTTCACCTGGTTTTTCAACTACGGTTTCCCGTAGAAGCTGCTTTCCGGCGTGAACCTCTCTGTGACAATTAGCGCATAGCATATCGCCGCTTATCCCGCATCAGTTCCCGCTTTTGTCTACAGCCGATCGCTCCACCGTTGAGCTACCGGGGAATATTAACACACTAATTATATCAAAAATAAAATATTATGAAACAATATTTTATCCTTTTAAAAAATATCCGGTTTTTTTGCGCGAAATAAAGGGTATAATATCAGTACAGCGCAGGAAGCATCAGCGCTGAAGTTACAGCATAGTTAAGGAAATAATACAATGCCTAAAGGAAAAGTGAAGTGGTTTAACGATCAGAAAGGTTACGGATTCATTACCCCGGACGACGGTGGGAAGGATCTATTTGTGCATCATCAGGATATCCCCGGAGAAGGTTTTAAAACGCTCGCGGAGGGTCAGGCGGTGGAGTTTGAAGTGACACAGAGTGAGAAAGGCCCCAAGGCCACTAAAGTTGCCAAACTTTAATACAACTCCCGCCTAAATAAAAAGCCCGCTTAACCGCGGGCTTTTTTATTTCATTCAAGGAACCGCCGTCTTCCGGCGGAAGCCGGAATCCATAAATTATAACGAGCCTGGACCCCGGCTTCCGCCTGGGTGACGAACGAGACTAAACAAGAACGATGAAAAGTCTTTCGGCAAGTCATGCGGCTTACATGATTTTTTTACACGCAGCGCAGCACGCTCACATCACGAATCTGATGTGGTATAATAATGACTGACCAGTCAGTCATTATTGCAGGCTCGTAAGGCACACACAGTGAAAACCAAAATATCCAAAAAGCAAGTCATACTGGAAGCCGCGCGCAGGGTGCTTGCTCAGTCCGGTTCGGCGGACGCGACCATGGACCGCATAGCCGCTGAAGCCGGCGTGGCAAAGGGAACCCTTTTCCTTTATTATCCCAGCAAAAACGCCCTGTTCACAGCCGTCCGCTCCGGCCTTATGAAAACTTTTGTCTCCGGCCTGGAATCGGTCCGCGACTCGGGCCTTCACGGAGAGGCCCTCCTTCGCGCCGCCGTTAAGTCGGTAGTAGAGCATCTGGACCGTAAGACCGGATTGATGGACGCTTTGGGGGAAAAGCGCGCCGGTCCCGGCGGTGGCTGCACGAAGCAACACAGGGAAAAGTTGCCCGTCGTACTCTCAACGCTTAAGGAAATACTGGAAAAATGCGCCGTCGACGGGCTGGTAACGCTTGAAGACCCGCTCTATATGGCTTCCGCTCTTTTCGGGCTTTGCAGGGGCTCGTTCGCGTACGCACGGGGTGCTGGCCGAGCCCTCAGTTCCTGCGAAAAAACAGACAGGGTGGTTCGGATATATCTTCACGGCGTCAGGAGAAAATAATGAGAAGCTTTTTAATATCGTTTCCGTTCCATTTATTATTAACCGCCGTATACGCGCAAAATGTTTCAACTGTGCCGGCAACCGGACTGTCTATCACCCTGGACCAGGCTTTTAAACTGTCTCTCGCAAAAAGCGAAACACTGGCTTCAAGCGCGGAAGGGATAAAGCAGCTTGCAGCCTTCGAGAACCAGATAAGATCTTACTTCCTGCCCGCTCTCAGCCTTAACACCTCGGAAACGTTGAATTCCGGCCAGTCTGGAAAAGGGCAGTCGGCCATAAACTTAAGCTACTCAATATTTGACGGCATGCGCGACTATATCTCGGCAAAGTCGGCGGGTTTGAAAACTGAATCGGGCAAGCTGAGCCTTGCCAGGGCCAGGCAGAATCTCTACCAGAGTGTCGCGCTGGCGTTCTTGGATCTGGCAAATATAAGGCAGGAACTCTCGGTGCGGCAGGAACAGCTTAATGTGAGCGAAGCCAGAATAAAGGAACTGCGGGACAGGGAAAAGATAGGGCGCTCCCGCGAAAGCGAAGTCCTGGCCGCACAAGCCCAGCTGGCGCAGGACGACGCCGACCTTCAGAGCGCCCGGAGCCGGGAAAGCCTTGCCCAGTTCGAATTGCGCTTTCTGACAGGATTAAATGCGGACCTGGAACCGGAGCAGCCGCGCCTGCCGGAAAAACACCGCATAGAGCCATACCTGGCCGGAGCCGCCAGGCGTTCTGACGTTGAGGCCGCGCGCAAAGCCCTTGAAGCGGCCCGACTGGACACGGATATAGCCAAAAAGCTCGTTTGGCCGTCCCTCGCCCTGAACGCGGATTACTACCTGACTCGCCCTTCCCCCAATCAGGATTCACACTGGGGCAGCGCATTGACCCTTAAAATACCTCTTTATACCGGCGGCTTATCCGGTGCCTCCGTGGACCAGGCTTTTGCAAAACAGGCGTCCGCCGAATACGCACTTAAACTGGCCATACGCCAGGCAGATACCGAGGTAAGGCAGGCTTATTCCACCCTTATGCATTCCATCGCTGTTCTTGACTCGCTAAAAAAAGCTCTTAAACTTGCAGACGAGAACGCCAAATTCCAGAGCCGGGATTACACAATGGGACTTGTTACCAACCTTGACGTCCTTAACGCCCAGAACACTCTGCTTCAGACAAAACTGAAGCTTGAAATGGCGCGCGCCCAAACCTGCCTGGCCGGCATCCAGTTAGAAGTTGCCGGCGGCGTAAATACGGAGGGAAAATGACGCTTTCAGACCTTTCGATAAAAAACCCCGTATTCGCCTGGATGCTGATGCTGGGGCTTATAGTGTTCGGCTGGATAGGCTTTTCCAACATGGGAATAAGCCAAATGCCTGATGTGGACTACCCGGTAGTTAATGTAAGCGTAACGCTGGAAGGCGCGGCTCCGGAAGTTATGGAAACCCAGGTAGCAGACCTGCTTGAAGGAGCGGTAATGGGGATACAAGGGATCAAAGAAGTATCCTCTACTTCCAAGCGGGGGCGTTCCAACATCACTATTGAATTTGAGATCGGGCGCGACATAGATGTGGCTATGCAGGAAGTGCAATCCAAAATATCCCAGATCCAGCGTGACCTTCCCAGAGGCATTGATCCTCCCACAATTACCAAGACCAACCCTGAAGACCAGGCCATAATCCGCGTGGCGCTGACCGGCGACAGGCCGCTCAAAGACCTTATGGCCTTCACCAATGATTTTCTGAAAGACAAATTCACCACCATTGCCGGGGTGGGAGACGTGGATATGGGCGGTTTTGTAGACCCGGCGCTTCGTATCTGGCTTAATGTGGACAAACTTAATGAAAAGCAGCTTACCGTCACCGACGTGATAGGCACGGTGCAGAACCAGCACGCTGAAACTCCGGCAGGCTACATAGACACAGGTAAGAAAGAACTAAATGTCCGGGTTATGGGCGAGGCTTCTACCCCGGATGAATTTTCGCGGCTTATAATCACGGGCCGGGGCGGCTCCGCCATCTGGAAGACTTTCCGGATAAAAGACGTGGCCGAAGTTGAAGACGGCCTAAACGACATCCGCAGGGTCTCCCATGTGGGGGGGAAGATCTCGGTGGGGCTGGGCATAGTAAAGCAGCGCGGCTCAAACGCCGTAGCCGTGGCTAAAGCAGTGCGGGCAAAAGTTGCCGAACTGCAGAGTGCCCTCCCAAAAGACATGCGGCTTACGGTAGCCAACGACTCCACCCGTTTTATTGAGGAATCAACGCGGGAACTGAACTTCACCCTGATACTTTCTGCGGTGCTTACCGGCATAGTCTGCTGGATTTTCCTCGGTTCCTGGTCTTCCACCTTTAATGTGCTGCTATCCATTCCCACTTCCATAATCGGCGCTTTCCTGATACTTTATTTCATGGGGTTTACGCTGAATACCTTCACCCTGCTGGGGCTCTCGCTTGCCATCGGTATAGTGGTGGACGACGCCATAATGGTAATGGAAAACATTGTGCGCTACAACGAACAAGGCATGGGCAGGGTGAAAGCCGCCATAATCGGCGCCAGGGAAATAACCTTTCCCGCCATGGCCGCGTCGCTGGCCATCCTCGCCATCTTCGTGCCGGTTATATTCATGAAGGGCATAATAGGCAAATTTTTCTTCCAGTTCGGCGTGACAATGTCGGCGGCGGTCCTGTTGTCGCTGTTGGAAGCTCTCACGCTTTCCCCTATGCGCTGTTCCCAGTTCGTGGATTCCACCCGCACCACTTCATTCGGTATCTGGATGGATATGGCGTTAAAAAAAACAGCCGCCTCCTACCGCCGCCTGCTTGTCAGGCTTTTGCGCCATCGCTGGAAAACGCTCGCCGTGTCAGCCCTTATATTCGCCGCCTCCCTGCTTATAGCCTCCAAGCTGCAGCGGGAATTCTCGCCGTCCCAGGACCAGAGCCAGTTCATGATAAGTATGCAGACCCCCATAGGTTCCTCTTTCGGCTTTACCGCCGAAACCGTGGCCAAAGCCGAGAAATGGGCCATGCAGCAGCCTAATATAAAAAATTATTTCGGAATGGTCGGCGGCGGCGATGTTAACGGCGCTATGATGTTTATCACCATGAAGCCGAAGGGTGAGCGCGTTCCCTTAAAGCCCGGCGGGAAAAAGCCCAGCCAACAGGATTTTATGCAGTATGCCCGCAAGGAACTTAAGTCTGTAAGCGGATTCGAACGCGTTTCCATGCGTGATCCTTCACAATCCAGCTTCGGATCCAGGCGCGGGTATCCTGTGGAACTCAGCCTGCGGGGACCGGACTGGGATAAACTCGGCAGCCTGAGCCAGGCCATTATGAAGCGCATGACCGACTCGGGGAAAATGGTGGATGTGGATACGGATTACCAGACCGGAATGCCGGAAGTACAGGTATTTCCCGACCGCGAAAAAGCCGCCGCCCGCGGCGTAAACATGGCGACCATAGGCGAAGCCATAAATGCCATGATAGGCGGCGTGCGCGTGGGCAAGTTCACAAAAGGCGGTAAACGCTACGACATACGCCTGCGCCTGGTGGACAAAGACCGCAAGAGTCCGGGCGATATACAAAAGATCTGGGTGCGCAACAACCGCGGAGAGCTCATACGCCTCTCGGAGATAGTCAATGTTGTTGAGAAGCCCACACTCCTTTCGATCTCAAGGCGTAACAGGGAACGCGCCATAACCGTATTCGCCAATCCCGCCCCCGGCTGGGCGCAGGCCCAGGCGATCGCCGAGGTGCAGAAAGCCGCTAAGGAGCTGCTGCCCGAAGGCTACCGAGTGGTTTTGTCAGGCAGTTCCAAAACCTTTGACGAATCGACCAACAGCCTTTTAATGGCGCTTATTTTCGGCATCTTCGTGGCCTACATGGTGCTGGCTTCGCAATTTAACAGTTTTCTGCACCCGTTAATAGTGCTGCTGGCCCTGCCGTTCAGCGTAACGGGCGCTTTTATCGCTTTATATTTGGGGCACCTAACACTGAACATTTACAGCATGATAGGGATAATACTGTTAATGGGCATAGTAAAGAAAAACTCCATCTTGCTGGTGGACTTCACTAATCAGCGCAGACGCATAGAGGGAATGGGCGTTAACGAAGCGCTGCTTGACGCCTGCCCGATAAGGCTGCGCCCGATATTGATGACTTCCTTCGCCACGATAGCGGCCGCAATTCCCCCGGCGCTGGGCATTGGGCCAGGCGCTGAAACTCGCGTTCCTATGGCCATGGTGGTTATCGGCGGCGTCCTGTTTTCCACTTTCCTCACCCTGCTGGTGGTGCCCTGCGCCTATAGCCTGATGTCCAATCTTGAAAACCGCAGCCATGAAAAAGACCTGAAGCAGGCGCTCATTGAGCTGGGGGAGTTGAAGCCGGCCCAGAATAAATAGTAAATGTTCTAAAATGTTCTAAATATGTTCTAAATATAGCCTTTTGTCCCCGGCTTTTAGTATAGTCTGATTATCTCCCAAAAGGCGGAGGTCTCGTCAGGGCATTTCACATCGTTCAGGTGAGCCCTTGACGTCATCCCGGCAAAGCTTGCCCCGTACTGTGATACGGGGGCCGGGGTCCAGTGTCGTCGATATTCCTGGATTCCGGCTTCCGCC
>DMES01000038.1:61627-99476 GCA_003450815.1 Elusimicrobiota bacterium
CCGGCTTCCGCCGGAATGACGACTTGGCTACATGAGCTTCTGGGATTATCTTAAAATAGGAACTTAATCCATGAAAAATATTTTTATTTCAGCCGTTTTTGCTTTTGCGCTTGCAGGAACCGCGGGCAATGCTGCGGCCCGGCCCGCCGGAGAAAAGCCGGCCAGTATCTCTTTTGAACAACTGCTGAACCATCTTAAAGGCGGTTCGGTGAACGATATAAGCTTGCCGGAAGCGGCCTCCGAAATAGCCATTCTGGAAGACCTTAAGAATGACGACAGGTTATGGGTGACTGTTTCGGCCAGCGACAAATATGCGCGGACCCTACTTCTTGAGATCGGCATGGATATAGCGGAAGTCGGTGAGAAAAGCGTTTCCGGTTTTATTCATACACCTGAGCTTGTCACGCTTTCGGAAAAGGGTTATGTGGTTCAAAGCAGGCAGAGCATATACGGCTACGCCAAACAATATCTTAAAGATTTTCCAGCCGCCGACGGAGCCTACCACAACTATAAAGAAACAACTGATGTCCTTCAGACGCTTGCCGCCGCCAACCCTGAGATCGCCTCGCTTTTCTCCATCGGCAAAACCGTGGAAGGCCGCGACATATGGTGCCTCCGCCTTAATACCTCCGCAAAAGGTGAAGCGCCCAGCCAGAAACCCGGCGCTTTTTACATGGGCAACCATCACGCCCGAGAACATCTTTCAAATGAAGTGCCTTTATTGCTGGGCGCCTATCTGCTTGAACACAAAAACGACACCGACATTAAAAATTATCTGAACGCTTTGGATGTCTATATCGTTCCTATGCTTAACTCCGACGGCGTGGAGTATGATATTGCCGCTGGCAAATACCGCTGGCAGCGCAAGAACATGCGCGTTAACTCCGATAAATCCATTGGCGTGGATTTAAACCGCAACTACGACGCGCTTTGGTGCAAGGGCGGCGCCTCGCATACACCTTCGGCTGAAACTTATTGCGGCCCCTCGGCCTTCTCCGAGCCTGAGACGCAGGCCGTAAAAAAGTTCGTTGAGGCGCGGAAAAACCTGAAGACCCTTATGAGCTATCACTCTTATTCCGGTCTGTTACTATACCCCTGGGGCGGCAAAGATGTGCCGGTGGAAAATGCCAGGGACAGGAAAGTTTTTGAAAAAATGGGCGCGGCCATGGCCGGCCTAACCGGATATAAGCCCGAACAGTCAAGCGACCTGTATGTAGCCACCGGCGACACCTGCGACTGGGCGTATGCGACAGCGGGGATCTTTGCTTTCACCACCGAACTTGAGGGGAACGGCTTCTACCCGGGGGTCGCGATAATTGACCACGCGGTTTCAGTCAACATCAAAGCCGCACTCTACATGCTGCGCGTAACCGGCAACCCGTATAAACTGGCGGAATAACGCGCAGCGCGCCAATAGAATAACACTGACTTCCGAGGTGCCTTAAATAAAGACTGTTTCTCGCGACGAGAGCCTTTTGGCTTTGGGGTGTTCCATTACCCATGAATCGGTTCGCGGGGCCTGCCGCCGGACCGGGACGCGGGGACAGCCGCCCACACCGTGGTCGGCTTCCACCACTCACCTTCGGCGCTTCGCAAGCCTCAGGTTCGTGAAGGCCCCGCTAACCCGGCTCCGGCGTCACCCACTCCATGTTAAAAAGCTGAAGGCGAAAACAAATTATCTTGCGCGGGTTGCGGGGGTTTGTGTTAGCAGGGCTTTCCGCAGGCCGAATTGCTCTTGCAATCGGCCGAGGGTTAGGGCGGCCGCTATGCGGACGACCCGGCCCTGCTAACACAAACCCCAGCAAGGACCCGCGCCAGTATAGTCTGGACGATACTTAAATTGCTTTGGGTGTCCCAAATCGGAAGTCAGGAAACTGACGGAATAACGCGTTGCGCACCCAATAAAAATGGCCCCTTTAAATCGGGGCCATTTTTATTGCCTAAGCCTTAAGACATTAGCTTTCCCGGCAAATTTAGTTGAATTTGCTGCCGGGTTAGTGTGCGGCAAAAACCCGCGTTCCTATGCGGTCGGCCAGGGCGGGGTCATCCACAAAAGGATTGCGGTTGCCTTGGAATTGAGCTATGAGGTCGTTGCGGCGTTTTTCATTTGCGTCGGGCGGGTCCCGGCGGTTCCATTCAAGTAACATGGGCAGCTTGTCGGTCCAAAAATTTTTATAGTTCATTCCATCACGGATATTCCTGTCGTAGTAACGCACCACAAAATAGAGCAGGGCCCTGGCCGCATCGCCTTTTACCGGATCACAGGGTTCAAACCCGTCCGGCCCAAGTTTTGAGCCGCTGGATGTGGAGTATTGCGCCTTAACAACCGTAGTGAACGGCATACTTCCCCTGCGCCCGTTCGGTGTCAAGAAAGTGGGTTGTATGTGGTGCAGGTCCGATTTCATGGGGTATGCTTTGTTGAAATAGGCCTGCGGCCACATATGTTCGGCATTCATCCCGCCGGAATCAACAACGCCGTCGCCGTTCTGGTCGCCTTTTTCCTTATAATCTTCGCCATGTCCGCTTGCTCCTTTGACGCAAATCTGGGAGTAAAACGCCACAACACCCGGAACGCCGCCGCAGCCGGTATTATCGGCGCTGGCAAACATAAATTTTTTCGCGTCAAGATAGTCATGTCCTTCAGGGGGCGGGGCTTTGGGGACAGTGACGGTATGCAGGTACTGGAAAAGTTGCTCACCCGAAAGGTCAGCCGGATAGTCCGCAACCGTTACATAGGCTAAGGGGAAGCGGGCTGGATCAAACGCGGAGGGAGCAAGCGCGGACAGGGTTTCGAGTGAGGAGGAAAATTGCGCAGCTGAAGCGCCATAAATACCGGCGGCGAGGAAGAAAGCCAGCAGGGAAGAAATCTTGATGCGCTTCACCGTTTCTCCAAGCCACAGATTGACGACAATTTATTATACTTTAAATTTACCAATATTTTTGCACTATATTTTACGGCTCCAGCAATCCTTCAAACGCTTTATTTCCACCAGGAGAAAAGGCGAATCGCGAAAGACTACTGCCTGCGGGGGAACGGCCGCCAGCGCCAGGTCATCCCTTTTGAGCGGAGCCACAATATCCCTGACATAACTTCCGAAAGGTTCAAAAAGAGAGGCAGCCTCCCTGAAGCCGGGACCGTAGCGCCCTTCATTCAGCAGGAAGTGCGTAACCTGGTATTTTTCGGAAAAGGACAGCGCACCGCGCTTGTCGGCAGCGTAAAGCGCCGACAAGGTATCACGCGCCCGCGTTTTCTGAAACTCCCAGAATTCCACGGAAAAAGGCACAAGATTTTCACGGTTGACAAGGGTGGACCTCCCGGCCCAGAAAGGGATGTCATTGCCGTCATCGGGGTGGCAGGCGATCCTGACATCCGCCGGCAGGGTCCGCAGGAAGGTATATAATCTGCTGTGACTGCGTCCTTCTATGGTCATACCGTTTTCAGGCCGTATAGCTTTCGGGAAAAGAAAAACAGAGGCTGCGATAAAACTGCAAACGGAAAAATTGCGTAAGGCGGCCCTTTTGTCAGCCCTCAGTCTGGCGCCCAAAAGGCGAAGCAGCGCCAGCGCCAGCATGAGGCACAATATGGGACCGGCATATTCAAAAAACCGCTCCGGCATAAAAAGCCTGAAGGCGAACAAACGGGACAATGCGTATAGCCCGCATGCGGCCGCCAGGCAGGCCAGGGCCTCAACAGGCAGGACAAAGTGCGCAAGCAATGAGAACAAAGCAAGGGTTGCTAGTGCGGTCGGCAGGAGAACATAACCTGGATACGGCGCCAGCTTTTTCTTTACTTCCATGATACCCGGGAAGGGAAGTTCAGGCAGCCTCCCTTTGGCATAAAAAGCGGGCTCGTGCATAGCATCCTGAAGGGTAAATGGACGGCCAAACTCTCTGGTAGCTGCTATGTACGGCATTATTATGAGTACGCTGACACAGGCCAGAAGTATCGCGCGCAGCAGGCGAAGCCGCGCTATTTTTCCATTTTTCCTGATGTTCTCCCATAAAGCTGTCAATGTCTCGCAACCTAAAAGAAGGACCAGCGCATTCGGATAGGTCAGGGCCGACAGCATTATCGCGGCCCAGCGCAGCCTCTCACGCCTGCTGAAAGCTCCGGCCACCCACAGCGCCATCAGTGGAAAGGCGAAACCCCGGGCGAGGCCGCCTGCCATACGGTTGACGATAAAGGTGGTATTCAACATCAGAAAGGCCAGAAGGATACCCCCGGCCAGACCGCCTCTTTGGGATCTGCCTAGCGCCCATCCCGCTAAGCCTACAATTCCCAGACATATTCCCTGGACTATTTTGGGAGCTGCATAAACGCCGGCCCAGGGAACGAGGAAATGGTAAAGCAGGCGCAGCCCGGAGGGGATAAGCGCCAGTTTTTCCATGGCTACGGGGTCGTCCGCCAGCGGACTTCCCGGAGTGTAGCGGTGAAAAGGAAAAAGCCATATACGGGCGTCATCATTCTGCAGAAGAGGATCAAAGAGCCAGCCCCAGTGCATATGCGCCCAATACCCCAGATAAGCCAGGAAGACGAGCCATAGCAGCATAACGCTCAGCCTGTGCCTTGGGCTCTGCGGGAGAAGACTGCTCAGGGGTGCCGGGCTGCTTGCAGGCGGAATCAGGTCAATAAAATATTGTTTCACGACATTTTATTTTATCAAATTCCACACTCGGGTAATTTTGTATCATTTAGCCATGCAGGCCAAGCCTTCGCTCAAGATCCATAAAATTTCATCCATAGCGGTTTTAAAGCATGCCGCCAGGCTGATGGCGGCCTCGGACCCCTGGCGGAAACTCGGCCTAGGCTGCCGCGACTGCTTTAAATCCATGACCGCCCCGTTCAGGGAAGTTTATATGGCGCGCGCCGGGCATAAGCTAGCGGGCCTTGTGATAGTGACCATGTACGGCACCTTCCGCGGCTATATACAATCGCTCTTTGTGGCGGAAGGTTTCCGCGACCGTGGTCTTGGCGCTTTGCTAATGAAACACGCGGAAGAAACAATATTCGCGCGCGCGCCCAATGTTTTTCTCTGCGTTTCCTCTTTTAATAAGAAAGCCATAAAATTTTACAGGCGTCTGGGTTACCGGCAATGCGGGCGTCTGGCGGATTTTTTAGTGCGGGGTCATGACGAGATATTAATGCGCAAGACCATAGCTCCGATCAATGTTTTTTACAGGAGAAAAAATAACAAATACTAAGGTTGCCAGGTTCACGGTTCAGCGGTTCAACGGTTGGAAATCAGGGAACGCAGTAATATTCCGAAAAAATAATCTTAAACTGTGAACCCTGAACCGTGAACCTGGATAATTGGAAAAACTACTATGGACAGTAACCTCACTATTACTTTTCACGGCGCGGCGGGGGAAGTTACCGGCTCGCGGCATCTTTTGGAAATTAACGGCAAAAGCCTGCTGCTTGACTGCGGCATGTTCCAGGGCCACCGCTCGGACGCGGATTCAAAGAACCGCACTTTCCATTTCCCGCCGGCCTCGGTAGACGCGGTATTGCTTTCACACGCCCATATTGACCATTGCGGCCTGCTGCCCCTTCTTTACCGCGACGGGTGCGACGCCCCGCTTTACGCCACCCCCGCCACTGCCGAGATCACCGCCATAATGCTGGCCGACTCCGCGCGCCTGCAGGAGGGGGACGCGCAGTTCTACAACAAAATTCACGCAGCCGAAGGCCTTAAAATAGAACCGCTTTACGCAGAAGAAGACGCCGACAGAGCCCTGGCCGCCCTGCGCCCCACCGCTTACGACGCTGAATTTGCGCCGGTGCCTGGCGTATCCGCCAGATTTCTGAACGCCGGCCATGTAATGGGCTCGGCCATGCCGCAGCTTGACATTAACGGTCCCACAGGGCCGCGCCGTATCCTTTATACCGGAGATCTCGGCCGCCCGGAGACACTGCTTATGCGAGCGCCAGTGCCGCCGCAGAATGTGGACTACCTGATCATAGAAAGCACCTACGGCGACCGCCTTCACGAGGCGCTAGGTGACGCCGAAGGCCAGCTTGCCGAGGTGATAAAGCGCGCGGTAAAGGAAAAAGGGAAAATAATAATCCCTAGTTTCGCTCTTGAGCGCGCCCAGGAAATAATCTTCATAATAGACAAACTGCGCCGTTCCAAAGGCGCGCCTGATATCCCCGTGTACGTTGACAGCCCTATGACGGTCAGCCTCACCGAGATCTTCAATAAACACAGCGGGGATTTCTGCTTTGACGAAAAGTTCCGCGATTACGCCCGTACCGACGGAGACCCTTTCGGCTTTGATTATATACGCTACCTGCGCACCAGGGAGGAGTCGCAGACGCTTAACAATAAGCCGGGCCCCATGCTTATAATTTCCGCCTCGGGCATGTGCGAAGGCGGACGTGTACTGCATCACCTGCGCAATAACATTGAAAAAGAAAATACCACGGTGCTGCTGGTCGGCTATCAGGCGGAAGGCACCTTGGGCCGCCGCCTGCAGGACGGTGCGCCAAAGGTTAAAATTTTCGGCCTTGAACATGAAGCCTGGGCCAGGGTGGAAACCCTGCACAGTTTTTCATCCCACGCCGATAAGAACGATCTATTGGGCTTCATAAATTCCGTAAAACCGGCCAGGGGCATATTCCTGGTGCACGGCGACCCGAAAGCCCGCGAGGCCCTTAAAGCGGCGCTTTCAGCCGGGGGGATAAACGGTGTTATCTGCCCGCAAATAGGCGAGTCATTTACCCTTGATTGAAGGCTCCAAATCCTCGGAGGATTTGGAAAATATGTATAATTGTCTAAAAGAGGACAACAAATGCTGAAACGACTAATGTCAATGATGAAAAAAAAGGCCAAGGCCCCCGTTCCGGTGCCGGGCTTTTACGGGCTGGGCATCGCCCCGAAACTTCTTGAAGCCCTGGACCGCATGCAATTCGTGGAACCAACCCCTATACAAAAACAGGCCATACCGATAGCCTGCTCGGGCAATGACATGGTAGGCCTGGCCCAGACCGGCACCGGCAAGACCATAGCCTTCGCCATACCGATGATACAGACGCTGGCAGCCAAACCTGGAAAGGGGCTTATACTCGTGCCCACGCGGGAGCTTGCCATACAGGTTAGCGAAGTGTTCAAACAATTCGCCCCGCTCCTGGGAATGCACTCTGTCGTGCTTATAGGCGGCGAGAACATCGCAGGCCAGCTTACCGCTCTCAAAAAGAAACCGCGCATTATAGTGGCCACTCCCGGCCGCCTGCTTGACCATGTTCAGCAGGGCACGGTAAAACTGGACGATATTGAGGTGCTGGTTCTGGACGAGGCGGACCGGATGTTTGACATGGGGTTCGCGCCGCAGATAAACCGCATACTGCAATATGTGCCTAAAAACCGCCAGACCATGCTATTTTCCGCCACCATGCCGGACGAAATAATGAAGCTCGCCGCCAGATACATGAAACTCCCCACTCGCGTTGAGGTGGCCCGCTCCGGCACCGTAGTGGAAAATGTCGTGCAGGAAGTGTATGTGGTCAACCGCGGCCTCAAGCCGGCTTTGCTTTCAAAACTGCTGGACAAATACTGGGGGACCATGCTCCTGTTCGTGCGCACCCGCTATAACGCCTACGATATTACGCGCGATATACGCGACATGGGCCACAGCGTGGCGGAAATACATTCCGACCGCACCCTTGGTCAGCGTAAAGAGGCCCTTGAGGGGTTTAAAACCGGCAAATACCGCATTCTGGTGGCCACCGACATAGCCGCGCGCGGAATAGATGTAGTGGGCATAGAGATAGTGTTGAATTACGACCTGCCCGACGACGATGAAAGCTATGTGCACCGCATAGGCCGTACCGGCCGCGCCGGCAAACCGGGCCACGCTATTTCTTTTGTAACTCCCGAGCAGGAAACGGACCTGCGCAATATTGAGCGCCTTATCAGGATGCCCATAACTATCGTTTCCCATCCCGAAATTCCGGCGGCCAAACTTATCGGCCTGCCCCCGCAGCCCAAGAGCACCGGCGGGCGCGGCGGCTTCAGAGGCGGCGGTGGCGGGGGAGGCGGCGCGCCAAAGAACCTGCCCACCAGCTTCCGAATGAAGCGGCGCAGCATGTACAAGACGAAATAGTGCGGGACGCAGATAGAAGACAGAATTCAGGAGTCAGAATATTATGTTGAAGACTTATTCACAGGCCATTCTGAATTCTGTCTACTTGAATACCCCATGATTCCGAAAAAAGTGAAAGTGGAAATACGCAGGGTGGCACTTGAAGATGCGGCGTGGAAAAAAGCATTTGACGCCTTTTACCGCGATTCACCGCCGCCAAAGGACACCCTTGAAATACCCCACGCCTATTTCGCCGCCTACCATAACGGCAAGATAGTCGGCCACTCGGTAATTTATAAAAAGTTAGCGAAGTGGGTGCTTGACGGTCTGCGTGTAAAACCTGAATGGCGGGAGCGCGGAATAGCCAAAAACCTTACCGCGGCGCGCATCCGTTATGCCGTTGAAAACGGGGCCAAAGAGATCTGGTACGACTGCGAAGACGGGAATTTAGTGACCACCTGCTGCCATTTGCGGTTCGGCTTTAAAAAAGTGGGACACAGGGGCCTCGGGGACGACCGGAATACCGTTCACAGCTACCGCCTTAAAGTCACCGATGGCCTGACAAAAAAACTGAACCTTCCGGAATAAAGGAAAATAGAAGCGGCACTTATTATAATTATGATTGAAAATGAAAACAAAGTTTCACCAGGTTTTTATGGGCTTGGCATCGCCCCCAAACTTTTATCCGCGCTTGACGCGCTGAAGTTTGAAACGCCCACTCCCATACAGACGAAAGCCATCCCGCCCGCCCTTGAGGGGAAGGACCTTGTGGGCATCGCCCAGACCGGAACGGGCAAGACCATCGCATTCGCCATACCCGTGCTTCAGCGCCTGGCTGGACTTAAGGGCAGGGGGCTTGTGCTTGTGCCCACCAGGGAACTGGCATTGCAGGTTAACGATGTGTTCAAGCAATTCGCACCGCTTGTAAGCATACAGACTTCGGTAATTATCGGCGGCGAATCCATAAGCCGCCAACAGCAGGATCTGCGCAAAAAACCGCGAGTGATAATAGCCACCCCCGGCCGCCTAATCGACCATATGCGGCAGCGCACCGTGCGCCTTGACGATGTTTGCGTGCTGGTGCTTGACGAAGCGGACCGCATGTTCGACATGGGGTTTGCCCCTCAGATAAACCGCATACTTGAGGTTGTGCCGAAAGAGCGCCAGACCATGCTGTTCTCGGCCACCATGCCGGACGAAATAATGAAGCTCGCCGCCGCCCGCATGAAACTGCCCCTAAGGGTGGAAGTGGCCCGGCCCGGCACAGCGATTGAAAAAACCAAGCAGGAAGTCTTCATGGTTTCAAAGCCTGAAAAGGCGGCGCTGCTCGCCAGTATTTTAGGGCAGTACGGCGGAAGTGTTCTTCTTTTTGTACGCACCAAGCGCAGCGCGCACAGGATAGTGCAGAACATCCGCGAAAGCGGGCACACCGCGGCTGAGATACATTCCAACCGTTCCCTTAACCAGCGGAAGGAGGCTCTGGACGGCTTTAAGTCGGGCCGCTACCGCGTGCTTGTGGCCACGGATATAGCCGCGCGCGGCATAGATGTTATCGGCATAGAGCTGGTAATAAACTACGATCTGCCGGATGAGAACGAAAATTATGTGCACCGCATAGGCCGCACCGGCCGGGCCGGGCAGCCGGGCCACGCTATTTCTTTCGCCACTCCCGACCAGCGCGGAGACCTTAAAGCCATAGAACGGCTTCTGAGAACCATACTGCCTGTTGTGCCCACACCGAAACTTGCTCAAGCTCCCCAGGCGCCGGCAAAACCGAAGGCCCCATCCTCACAACTGAATACCCCAGCCCCCGTTGCAAAACCCGCGCCGCGGCCCAGTCCCGCGCGCCCTCATACCCAAGGCCAATTCGCAAGGAAGCCGCCGCAATATCAGGCACAGCGCAGGCCGCCGGACAACACAAGAAATCCAATGGCGCCTTATCGCAGATCCGAAGGCGGCAGGCCCCGCCCTTTTGGCGCCGAAAACAGGGCTGACCGCCCCCCTTATAATCCCACACACCATCAGGATACCCCAACCCGCCCTTATGGCCACCAAAGCGAGGCTTCCCGCAACACGGATAATCGCACAGGTCAACAGATTGAACCAAAGCGGGCAAGAACTCAGAGCGGGAATTTTAGATTTACCGCACCCGGCAGGCCCCGCCCTTTTGGCGCCGAAAACAGAGCTGACCGCCCCCCTTATAATCCCACACACCGTCAGAATACCCCAAGCAGTAGCGGAAATTCACGGGTTATTGTAAGCCCATCCCCTTATTTTGACGAACCGCGCAGATATGACCGGCCGCAACACGGCCAAAATATTAATAGCGGCCCGCGCCCGCCCGCCCGCCGCAGCCGCGGACAGGGCGGAGCCGGACCGGCTTGGCAAACACAACGGCCCGGACAAGAACAGCGTAAAAAACCGGTGCCGGAAAGCTGGTTCGCCCGCTTCATGAAAAAGAAAAAAGACAACACTTTCTGATTAAAATCGTAATGGCCGTCAGAAAGCACCTGAAAATATCCTATAAGTTTTTACTGGACACGAGGTGTATCCCTATTAAAGCTTCTGCTCCGTAGTGGCAAAGCTTGCTTTGCCTGTTCGGCAGTGACTCTGGCCTGTCACAGGCCTCTGGCGCTGTCCGCGACTGAGTAACCTCTGCCACTACACTGCATTTTTGGATATTTTGAGCAGTGGTGAGTATTGTATTATCTGAGCTACAAGACCATGCGAAAGGAGATGTTATATGGCCGCTAAACCGCAGGGCGTGCAGTGGGACCTTAAAAGTTATTTCCCGGAATTTAACGGACCTGAAATGCTCAGGTTTAAGAAAAAACTGGCGGCCGACGTGGCCGCGCTGCAAAAAAAAGCGGCTAAACTCGCCCCTCTCTCGGCTGAAACGGCCGCGGACTGGGAGAAACTCCTGCTTGCTGCCGAGGATACTGAAACCCGGCTGGGCCATGTTTTCTCCTATGTCACATGCCTTGAATCGGCCCACGCTAACAAGGAAGAATACTCAGCCGAAAGCGCCAAACTCTACTCGCTGGCCTCGGAATATTCAAAATTCGGAGTGGACCTGCTGCGGGCCTTCAAGCATGTCCCTGAAAATATCTTTTCCGCTTTCATCAAGCGAATAAAACTTGCGCCGGTGCACCATTACCTTAGGCGTGTGCGCGCACAGGCAAAACATACCATGACCCCGGCCGAGGAAAAGCTGACGGCCGACTTGGGAGTCGACGGGTTCCAATCCTGGGACCGGCTATATAGCAAAATCTCCTCTAAACTGGAATTCAATATGTCCTGGCCCGACGGCCGCAAAGAACGCCTGCCTATCTCGCGCTGGCGCGCCCTTATGTCCGACTCGGACCGCAAGGTGGGGCGCGCCGCCTTCGAATCGGGCAACCTTGCCTGGGCCGGGATAGAAGACACCTGCGCCGCCGCTTTAAACGCTATTTCAGGCACCAGATTGACCCTTTACAGGCATCGCGGCATTAAGCATTTTTTGGATCAGTCTCTTTTCGGCGCCGGCATAAAGCAAGAGACGCTGGACGCCATGTACGCCGCTGTGCATAAAAATATAGATTCCGTGCGTGAAATAATGCGCGTTAAAGCCGGAGCCATGGACCGCAAGGCGATAGCCTTTTTTGAACGCGAAGCTCCGCTCCCGCTCAAGGATTCAAAACTCTACACCTGGGAAGAAGGCTCCGCCAAAGTAAAAGCAGCCTTTAACCGCTCCTATCCGGACCTAGGCCGCTATTATGCGGATTTCCTGGAAAACCGTTGTCTGGAATCGGAAGCCCGCGGCGGCAAACGGCCCGGCGCTTTCTGCACAGGCTCCAATTTAACCGGGGAACAGCAGGTTTACATGACCTTCAACGGTTCGCTTGGCGATGTAAACACAATAGCGCATGAAATCGGACACGCCTGGCACAGCCACCTGCTGAAGGGAATGCGGCCCTGGGCCAGGGAATACCCTATGACGCTGGCGGAAACAGCTTCCATTTTCGGCGAGCATATACTGGCCGAGGGCGTGCAGGCCGACCCCTGCGTAAGCGATGAGCAAAAGCTCATAATGCTGGATGAATATCTTACCGGGGCGGCGGTTACCATATTGGATATAACCGTGCGCTTTGAGTTTGAAAAAGCCTTCCACGAGGAGCGGAGCAAAGGAGAAGTGTCCGTGGCGCGGCTGAAAGAACTTATGACCGGCGCGCAGCGCCGTGTTTTCGGCGACGCGCTTGAACCCGGCGGGGAAGACCCGCTGTTCTGGGCCTCAAAACTGCATTTCTATATGACCGGTGTGTCTTTTTACAACTTCCCGTATACCTTCGGCTTCCTGCTCGCGGCCACGCTTTTCGGTAAATTCAAGGCTGAGGGTCCGTCCTTCCTGCCTAAATACGAAGCTTTTCTGCGCCTGACCGGCTCGGACACAGTGGAAAATGTGGCGCTGCGCAGTATCGGGGCGGACTTAACCACGCCTCTTTTCTGGGAGACCGCGATAAAAGGCCTGCGGGAACCGCTGGCGCGCTACAAAAAGCTTCTGGCCGCCGCACGCATTCCCGCCTGACCTTGCGCACGCCAAAACCCCGAAGGCCGCATTGAACAAGGGCGGCATGCGTTATTCAGTTCATGCCCTAAAATATGGCAGAATAAGGCAATGATGGAGGAGAAAACGATGAAAGATAAGGCGTTTTTAATACTCATAACTCTTACCGCCCTTTTTGCTTCCGCTTTCCCAAACAACGCTCACGCCGGAAAATGGGACTTCAGGGAAGAGACAATTTATTTCGCTATAACCGACAGGTTTGCGGATGGAGATAAAGCCAATAATAATATTTACGGCGACGAGTATAAGCCTGGAAACCTGAAGTATTACCAGGGCGGAGACTTCAAGGGACTGATAGATAACCTGGACCATATAAAGAACATGGGATTTACGGCCATCTGGATAACCCCGCCGGTTATGCAGCCTCCCGGAAGATACATGAACTTAGACGGTTCCTACGATGCAACAGGCTATCACGGTTACTGGGCCTGGGATTTTTCAAAGATCGACCCGCACCTGGAATCGAAGGGCGCCGCGTACGGCGACCTTATCAACGCAGTGCACGCCAAAGGAATGAAACTGATACAGGATGTGGTGGCCAACCACGGCCACGGCGGCTATGTGAACCCTTCGGTAAAATGGTATAGCCAAAAAGGGCAGGTCTTCGGCCTTGGCAGGATGTTTGACTATAACGACGACAGGCAAAACTGGTTCAATCACAGTGGCCCCGTTATAGCCGATCTCCTTGACTTCAGGGACGATAACCCGGAAACAGTTAAGTGGCTGGTAGACATCTACAAGGGCTACCAGAACATGGGCGTGGACGCTTTCAGGCTGGACACCATAGTCTGGATGAAGCCCGAGTTCTGGAAAACTTTCACCTCCGAAATGCACAAGAACCGTAAGGATTTTTTCATGTTCGGCGAGGTCTGGACCAACGGCGACTTTAACCTGCTGGCTAGCTACACAAACCTGGCTCCCGGCGACCCAATGAACTCGGCAATGAGTGTGCTGGACATGCCTGGCTCCTCTATGGGCTCATGGGGTCAGTTCGAGACTGTGTTCAAGGGGGGGGATTACAACCTGGTGGACAATGTCCTTAAAAACGACCAAAAATACAAGGACGCCACTTATCTGGTGACTTACTTGGATAATCACGATAAACCCCGGTTCAACGGCCCCGGCTGGGACGGCAGCTCGGCCACGACCGAACAGTATTTTGACGCGCTGAATTTTTATTTCACCGCGCGCGGCATACCCTGCGTTTATTACGGCACTGAAACACAACTGGTAGGAGGCAGCGACCCGGATAACAGAAGATTTTTGGGCGTCGAAGGCATAAAAGCCGCAAAGACAAACCCTGTCTACCTTCATCTGCAAAAGCTTAACGCATTGCGGCGCGCAAACCCCGCTTTGCAGAAAGGCGGTCAGACGCGGCTATATAGTTCAAAGGACCAGTATGTTTTTAAGCGGGAATATAACGGGGAATCGGTTTTCGTATTCCTGAATAAAGATCAGAACGGGACCGCGGTTACTTCGGGAGCTCTCCCGGCGGGCACCTACACCGATCTTTACAGCGGGGAAGTTTTTGCCGTCAAGAAGGGCAGATTTACTATTAATATCCCGGCCCACGGACTGCGCGCGCTTACAAGCGGCGTTATCCGCGGCGCCCCATGGAAACTGGTGGAAAGCTACAGATTCGACAGGCCGCCGACAAAGACCCCTGAAGATATTCACAGGATAGAAGCGGAGGCCGTAAACCTTGCCCCACAGGGAAAGTAAGTTGACCGAAGAAGTCCCAGACAACATATTACTGTAAAGATCAAACCAGACTTTCCCAGAGGCATGAAAATTCCCGAAAATTGTCGCGATTTTCGGGCTAATTAGTTTTTTGTTCGGTAAAATCAGCCGTAATTGTATTTGCCTTCAATAGTTTAAGGTAGGTCTTCATACGGCTGTCGGTGACGGTTACAGCGAGGGTTATTTTTTCTCCGCCGTCAAAGGCCTCCTCGCGGAAATAATCCTTGGCGTAAATTACTTGTCCGACGCCGTCCATAAAAACCAGCTTGCCGCTTAAAAACTCAAAGCGGCGGCTGCTAGTGTTTTCAAGTTCCACAAAAAGCTTCACTCCCACCCGGCTGCCTCCTATAATACTTTCTTTTTTAATAAACGACGCCGTTATAGGTTTGGCAGGTTTTTTTGCGGAGGCCGGTGAGGCGGTATAGCCGCTTTCAAGCCTGGTGACTCTTTTTTCCACCTTGACCACCCTGACTTCAAGGCCGGTCAGACGCGTGTCTATTTTCTCCCGGCAATAAGCGCGGGAGGGGATAAGCGCAAGACAAAGAGCCGCACAGCTTATTTTAATCCGAAAATTGCAGTTGGAATCATTTTTCATTGAGAAACCTTTTTTCACCGGACCTGAAAATTTAGCCCGCTATTTCTGCGGGTTAAATTTTCAGGTGAACAGAATTTTAAACCCTATAGCTATTAGTATAAGCCCGCCAAGCGCCTCTATGCGGTTTTCAAAAAAATGTCCGGCTTTTGAGCCCAGCGCCACGCCGAAAACAGAAAGGCCGAAGGTAACCAGCCCTATTGTAATCGCGGGGCCGGCTATGGAAACCGTCAGCATTGAGAAAGTGAGCCCCACGGCTAAAGCGTCAATGCTGGTGGCTATAGAAAGCAGGGTAAGTGTTCCCGTGTCAAAAGGGGAGGATTTGTTTTCCCGGGCTTGTTCGTCTTTCATTTTAAAGGATTCATAAATCATTTTCCCGCCGATAAACCCAAGCAGACCGAAAGCCACCCAATGGTCATAGCCTGAGATAAAATTTTTCAGCCCCAGACCCGCAAGCCAGCCCAAAACAGGCATAGCCGCCTGAAAGGCGCCGAAAAAAGCCCCCATTTTAATTGCATTTGGAATATGCAGTTTTTTCATGGTGGCCCCGCTTGCGACAGCCACCGCAAAAGCGTCCATGGAAAGACCGAGGGCGATAGTAAGGATTTCAATTGAAGTCATTAAAAATTTTTGCCGCAAAAATTTTTACTCAGCCTTCAGCCTTTTTTTTACTTTATCCCAGGATTTGGTAATCAGGAAGCTATCTTCCATATTGGCGGCCATACGGTTAAATTTATTTATCGGCACCGCGAAGGTAAGCGTGTCTTTCGGGACATATGGTCTGGCGGACACGTCAAACATCCCGATAATTCCCCTTGGCCGGACAGAAGCCTTTTCAAGATATGGATACCTGATGATAGCGCCGCACCCGGCGCAAAAAGGACAGACAACACCGTTCGGTTCCGCTTCATCGTAGTTCGCCAGAGTAAAAAGGCCTGACAAAACATCAGGCGGAGCGAAGAAGATGACCGCATCAGGGGAATCCCATTCCTGAAGCGAGTCAAACCGCTTAAAGACTATATATTTGGCCGGAGCTGTAAACTCTGAAATGTTTCCAAGCATCTCTTTGACCATTTCCGGCGATTTCTTGTAGCGCTCACCTTCAAGCTTGCCCGGAATGCCGCATGACAGAAAATACTCGAAATTCGGCGCGAGGTGCGGTGTAAATCCGGCATATCTTTTACCACCTCCGCAGCCGATAGAGCTGGCGTCAAAACAAAGCTCGGCGCCTTTGCGGACTTTTGCCAGCGCGCCAATAAGACATTGGCGGCCTGAAGGCGGCGGCACCAGTTCGGCACGACCAGCAATGTCGGTGTAGTAAAAGACAATAGGAAGCTCCGCGCCATCAAAATATCTGGTCCATGCTTCAATGAACCCTTGTTTCACTGTCATATCCATATTATTTTATTGGGCGCCCGGCTGATTTATTTTACCCAGGGCTTTGGCGGCCAATCTGCGCACAATAGCATCGGGATCACCCAGCGCTTTCTTCAGTTCGGGGACGGCGCGTTTAGCCCCGGGACCTATTTTACCCAGGGATTGGGCGGAGAATCTGCGCACTACCACATCAGAATCACCTAAAGCCTTCCTAAGTTCGGGAACAGCGTTCCTGGCTTTGGGACCGATTTTACCCAGAGTCTGGGCGGCTAATATGCGCACGCCGGCATTGGAGTCGCCCAGCGCTTTCCTAAGTTCAGGGACGGCGTTTCTGGCTTTGTGGCCCATTTTACCCAATGCTTGGGCGGCCGCTTTGCGCGCGCCGACATCAGGGCTTCTTAGCGCTTTAACAAGTTCAGCAACCTCATCTTTTTTTTGAGTGCTAATTTCAGCCCTGGCCTGGGGAGTCTCTTTAGCGACAATATTATCCTCATCAGTGTCTTCAGAAACAGCGTTTGCCGAATCCTGGGAATTCTCGCTGCTCGCAAAATCCTCAGACTCGTTCACCGTTTCGGTGCTTTCAGAAACGGTATTTTCGGTTTTTTGACCTATTTTATCCAGGGCAGCGGCGGCATTTACGCGCGCCGCCTCATTAGAATCGCTCAATAACTTTGTCAGTTCCGGCACAGCGCTTTTGGCTTCCGGACCGATCTCGCCCAAGGCAAGAGCGGCATTTTCACGCACAAATTCATTTGCGTCGCTTAACATCTTTGTTATGTCCGGTACCGCGCTTTTGGCTTCCGGACCTATTTTACCCAGCGCCCAAACGGCATTTTCGCGCACCGCGTTAAAATCCCCCAATGACTTTATAAGTTCCGGAACAGCGTCCTTGGCTTCGGGACCGATTCTGCCCAAAGTGTTGGCGGCCAATCCGCGCGCTTCAATATTTGGATCGCTCAATAATTTTATAAGTTCCGGTATAGCGCCTTTAACTTCAGGGCCTATTTTATTCATGGCGGTCAGAACATGTACGCGGACCTTTTCGTCCGGATCGCCCAGCGCCTTGGCAAGATCGGCCGGAGTATTAGCGCCTATTTTTGCCAAAGCGACTATCGCCTCGCCGCGCAAATCGGCGTTAGAGGAACTTAATAGCTTTGCAAGTTTCGGAGCGGCATTTTGGGATTCCATGCCTATTTTGCCCAAAGAAACGGCCGCGGCCTCACGTACGGCGGTATTGGAATCGCTCAACGCCTTGGTAAGTTCGGGGACGGCGCTCTTCGCTGCCGGGCCTATTTTTCCCAGGGTATCGGCGGCAAATCCGCGCACCTCGGCATCAAAATCATCCATTAATTTTATCAGTTCCGGAACGGCGCTTTTTGCATCGGGCCCAATTGTCCCAAGAACCGCGATGGCCGATTTTCGCTTATAGCCATTGGAATCGCCCAGTAATTTAGTGAGCCGGGCGACTTCCACTCTTGACTCATAGGAACCAGCCCTTAATTCCATATTGGAACACAGGGACAGCGAAACACAAGCGAGTGTTACAAGAACTCCCCGCTTGCCGCAGACACGCCAGCTAAAACCCTTACTGTTATAGGACATATAACCCCTTTTTGTTAAATAACCCTAGAGTTTAAACTTCGGCAATTTCACTTTAGCCGGCGCGGCCTTGGCTTTGATGTTTTTTAGCAGGCTGTCGCCAAATGAGCTTATTGACTTTTCCCCGGCTCCCAGTTTTTCATTAAATTCCGCTTCTTTTGAAGCGGTAAGGGCATCCAGCCTTTTGCGATAAGGTGCAAGGGCCGCGTCAACTTTTTTTTCGGCTTCCGCCTCGGCTTTTTTCACTTCAGCCCCAAACGCTTTTGAAAAAGCGCCGGAAAGCGCCCGGGCCAGGTCGGTATCCACCGCGATTTCAGGTTTTTTAAGCGTACCGGAAAAAGCGGCTTCAATTGAAGCGCCGGAAAGAGAAGAGAAGGTTTCAAGCACAGCCTTCCTTAAAGGAACCGATTTTACGGCGTCCGCGTTCGGGGACAATTTTGCGCCGGAAAGGCGGAAAGCGGCCCTGCCTTGAATATTTTCACCTTCTGTCTTGAAATCACCCGCAAAATCCCCAAAACCGCTTATATCTACCGAAATAGAGTCAGCAGAACCCAGTTTGAGGTCTTTTACTGCCATACCGGAATATTTCATGGAAGCCTTTGTTTTAAGCGCATCGCCTGATGCGTCGGCCAAAGCTGAAAGTGAGAGCGAGCGGGCGCCTTTGGCTCCGTTTATCTCAACGGTAAGCGGATGGCCATAGAGTTTGGGTTGGGAGGTAATTCCCTCTATTTTCCCGGCGTAGTCCAAAGGTTCCTGTAGGCCCAATTCTCCTGAAAGCGACAGCTCTTTTATAAGGAAAGCGGGCAGGGATTTTCTTCCGGGAAAATGAACAACGCGCCCGCGGGGAGCCTCGTTCGATAGAGTTTTTGCATTCGCGCTTTGCGGCATATACCGGCGCGCTATGGCCAGCCATTTCCAGACCTTCTCTGTTTTAGCGGCCACTGCCGGGCCGGCTAGCATACGGGCCAGGGATTCTTTATCAAACGAAGGCAGTTTAAGCCTGGCCATAACACCAGCGGTATCTTTCTTTCGCGCCTCTTCAATGGCTTTCAGCGATTTTTTAGCTTCGGCCATTTTGGCTTCCAGTTCCATCCTGTCTTTTCTAAAATCCTCGGATAGTTTCTTAAGCTCTTTCCCGACCTTAGAGTAAGCCTCGGCCTGCTTCAACTGGTTGCTTTCTCCCCTGGCCTTTTCATAAGCGGCCTTTAGCGCATCTATACGGTCCTGGTACTTTTTGAAATCAGCTTTTTCAAAAAGCGTCTTATAGTCCTCGTTATACCGGCGTTCCAGCTCTTTAGCCAGTTTCACGGACTCAAGGGCATCAGTGTCAATCTTGTAAGAACTGATGGCGCCGCTCTTTATGCTCTCCACCCTGTCAATTGCGAAATCTTTGGAGGAGGCGCTTAACCGCGTCACAAATTCTGAAGGGGCTTCTTCTTTAGCCAGAAGAAGTTTTCCGGAGGTCGTGCGCGCGGTGCCGAACTTAAGCCCGGAAAGCGCGGCTTTATCTATTACAATTTTCTTCTCAAGCAGAGGCCCGCCTTCCATTTTGAATTCCAGAGCTGAAAGCTCGCAGAGATTTTTATATTCCTCCTTTGAATCCGCCACAGTCACGCCGCTGATATGCAGGGCAGGCGGCAGGAAAGAAGTTCTCAACCCGGAAATTTCCACTTTACCCTTAGCGGCTTTTTCCATGCCTTTTATCATTCCCCTTTTAAGCATTGGGTCAAAGGCGAAATAAAAGAAAGCCCATGCAAGGAAGAGCAGTGTGATGCGGGGAATGATATAAGATAAGCGCATAATTTAGTGCGTAAGCGCTGAAGTTCTGAAGAACTGAAGTCCGGACAATGGCTCTCTTCTTAAACTATCCCACTTCAGCGCTTCAGACTTCAGCTCTATTTAAAGTACCAATCCAGCAGCCAGGATCCTTTAAGACTCTTCACCAGTTTTGAATTCATCACCGCCGATTTAAAGCGTTCGTTATAGACCGCGGCACCCTTTTTGGCGGCGACATAAACCGGCACGAACATCACAAGGCCAACAACGAGGCCGCCCAGAAGCACGGTGTTGTTGAAGCCGGTCCAGGGCAGCACAGGTATATTATAAAGCCTGGTCCAAACCGAAGCGAGCGCCGGAGCCGTAAGGAGCGCGTAGCCCAACGGGTCGGTCAGGCGGTCAAAGACAGGATTCACCAAAGCCGTGGCGAAAATAGTCAGCAGGGCCATCGGGAAATTTACGCGCAAAGCCATTACAAGCACCAGCAACAGCTGGACCGTCAGGGTGGCTTTAGGCAACAGACCTATAAGGAAGCCGAATGCCACTCCCGCTGCGATTTGCGGCGGCTCGGTTTCGGTGGTGAGGCCCTTTATAAACTGGCGTATCAGGCCTAATGGGTTCATAGAACTAATATATTAAAAATCACTTCTTAATTCAATGGGCTCCCAAATCCTCAGACATGGGTGGATTTGGAACAGTCTATTTTGGAAGTCCGTATTCGGGGTGTATCGCCAGACAATAGTTTTCAAGTATGAACTGTTCGGCGCCGGGTGGTATTTTTTTAATCTTGCACATATCCGAGTTGGGGGGGCAAAGGCTCGCGAGAGGATGTCCTGCCCGGGTATACTGCTGGCAGGCGGAGCAAATATCTTTAAGGGTTTTTAATACCTGCTTTTTCTTTTCATCTTTCAGCGTTTCAAAAAATTTGGTCACATCGCCTTTCATACGGCCTGCAAAAGTGCGGGTGGGGTAAACAAGGCTCAGCTTCGGCTTGCACGATTTGGGCCAGGAGGCCGCCGCCGCCCCCGCTCCGCCGTAAATCAGCTCCGTGCGGCTTAAAATTCGCCCGCGAAGCGCCGCGGGGGCGGGGACCTCAGGCGAATACTTGCTGTGCGAGGTGAATCCGCCATAAAGGTCATATTTGGAAACACAGGCGCCAATTTCCGGATAGACTTTTTCTTTTCCGGGACCGGTCACAAAACCGCCCCGGATGTCACCTTCACCGACAAAGAAAAAACCGAGCACGAACGGTTTTGAGAGCGTTTCATAAACGGAATCAGCCGGCAGGTTTTTATACTCCTCTGTTTTAGCCTGGGGATAAAGCGCGCCGAGGCCCTGGCTCAGAAAGGCGGGAATATCGGCGCAGGCTTTCAATGTTATGGAATCCTTGAATTTTGAATTTTCCGACAGGTAGCAGTTACCGGTGAAAATCAGGAATCTGCCCTGGGAGCAGAAATCAATTATCTGCCCCTCAGCCTCAGGCGCTACATTATTCACGTAAAACTGGGCGGAACCCGAGACCGGCAGGGAAAGCAAAATTATCACAATTAATATTTTCATGCTGATACTCCGATTTACAGCTTTTTAAGAGTATAGCACCGTGAGACGCCATAAAGCAACGCGCGCCGGGAGGCTCGGGGGGAATCCATTTTGGGATACGCCTTTTTGTTATAATATGCGTTCGCTGGTTACTTTACTTCAGCAACAGGAGCGCTTTCAAAGATGAAACCAGTAAAAACAGCCGCAGCGGCAGTCGCCGGCATAAATGACGGAGCCTCGGTAATGGTGGGTGGGTTTATGAGCTGCGGAAACCCCTTCACTCTTATTGACGCGCTGATAAACAAGGGCTCAAAAAACCTCACCCTGATTACCAGCGACACAGGTTATCCGGAAGTGGGAGTCGGAAGACTTATCTGCCAGAACAGGGTTGAAAATCTTATAGCTTCGCATATAGGCACCAATCCGGTATCTGGCAGGAAGATGAATTCCGGGGAAATGAAAGTTACGCTCGTGCCGCAGGGGACCCTTGCCGAACGCATACGTGCAAAAGGCGCCGGGCTTGGTGGCGCGCTTACACCCACGGGACTTGGCACCGAAGTGGAAAAAGGCAAGCAGAAATTTTCCATAGCCGGCAAGGATTATCTGCTGGAACTTCCCTTGGGCGCTGATTTCGCCCTGATAAAAGCTGAAGTCTGCGACAAATACGGCAACTGCTTTCTGCCCATGGCCACCAAAAATTCCGCTGTGGTAATGGCCATGGCCGCGGACTATGTGGTGGTTGAAGCGGACAAGATAGTAGAACCCGGCGAGCTTGACCCTGAAAAAGTCACTATACCCGGAGTTTTTATTTCAACTATAGTGAAAGCGGAACTTCCCGCTTCAAATCTGCGACTTCAGAGCTGATAACAAGGAAGCTTTATGGACTCAAAAGAACTTAAACGGACACGGGTGGTTAAGCGCATAGCCCAGGAACTTCCGGACGGCGCGCTGGTAAACCTGGGCATAGGCATGCCCACGCTGGTGGCCGACCATATCCCTCCCGACCGCACCATACTCCTGCATTCGGAAAACGGGTTCATCGGCCTCGGACCCCAGCCGCAGACAGGCAAAGAAGACCCCCGCCTGGTAAACGCGGGCGGACAGGCGGTCTCAATAGTGCCGGGAGGCTGTTTCTTTGACTCGTTCATGTCTTTCTCTATCATCCGCGGCGGCCATATTGATTATACGGTGCTGGGAGCGCTGGAAGTGGATGAGCAGGGAAACCTTGCCAACTACATGATCCCCGGAAAAATGGTGCCCGGGATGGGCGGCGCCATGGACCTGGTGGCGGGCGCAAAAAATGTGATAGTGGCCATGGAGCATGTTAACAAAGACGGCGCACCAAAGATTTTAAAAAGATGCACCCTGCCGCTTACCGCGGTGGGGGAAGTGGATCTTATAGTAACCGACATGGCTTTTATACGAGTCACAAAAAAAGGCCTGGTGTTGGAAGAAATTGCGGAAAACACCACAGTGGAAGAAGTGATAAGAAACACCGGTGCTAAGCTGCATATAGCCGGAACGCTAAGAAAATTCTAGCCAATAACCGTAACGCTCCGCTATTCACTAATACCGTAATACCGTTTTAGTCCGGAATCACCGCACTCCCGTGCGGAGATAATATAATGCACGCATAAAGCACGCGGGAACGACTGGAAAGCACAGGCTGCCACTAATAATTGACACTAAAAGCTGGCTTGTGGTAAGATTGTCAATGTTAACTGTTATGGCTGAAAAATTTGCCGCAAGACAGTCCGAAGCTGGCCGCGCCGGCGCGCGAGAATGAGGAGGTTTATCATGGCAGGAAAATATAAAATAGCGTGGCTTCCCGGTGACGGAGTAGGTATTGAAGTTATGGAAGCCGCAAGAATAGTGCTTGACCGAGTTGAGCTTGACGCCGACTACATTCACGGCGACATCGGCTGGGACTTCTGGTGCAAAGAAGGCGACGCTTTTCCGGCCCGCACCATCGATCTTCTGAAAAGCGTGAATGCCGCTATGTTCGGCGCTATCACCTCCAAACCGGTTAAGACCGCCGAGAAAGAGCTTGTGCCGCAGCTCCAGGGAAAGGGGCTAGTCTATCGCTCACCGATAGTGCGTATGAGGCAGTTGTTCGACCTGTATATCTGCCTGCGCCCCTGCAAAGCCTATCCCGGCAACCCGCTTAACTACAAAGAGGGCATAGACATAGTGGTATTCCGCGAAAACACCGAGGACCTTTACGCCGGGGTGGAGTTTAACACCGTGCCGGATAAACTGCGCGACACTCTTGCCGAGCTTGCGCCCGCTTTTAAGGCGTTTAAGCACCTGAAGGGCGACGAATACGCGATTTCCTGCAAGATAAACACCAAGAAAGGCTCTGAGCGCATCGCCCGTGCCGCCTTTGAATTCGCCAGAAAATTCAACCGCAAGAAAGTCACGGTGGTACATAAAGCCAATGTGGTTCGGGCAACCGACGGGCTGTTCTTCGAGGCGGCGAAAGCTGTTGCGAAAGATTATCCCGAAATAAAAATGGACGACGCGAACATCGACGCCATGACCATGTGGCTTCTTAAAAATCCATTCAGTTATGATGTGCTGGTGGCGCCGAACCTCTATGGCGATATCATCTCCGACCTAAGCGCGCAAATGGTGGGCGGGCTGGGATTCGGCTGCTCGGCGAATATCGGTGATAAACTCGCTGTGTTCGAACCCTCTCACGGCTCGGCTCCCAAATATGCGGGACAATATAAGGTTAATCCCATAGCCACTATCCTTGCCGCCAAGATGATGCTTGACTGGCTCGGCGAAACCGCCAAAGCAAAGGCTATTGAGGACGCGACAATTCAGGTGGTAAAAGAGGGCAAAGTGCGTACTTATGACATGGGCGGCTCAGCCACCACTCTTGAGATGGCGCGGGCAATAGCGGATAAGTGCGGCGTAGCCGGACCGGCAAGAAAATGAATACACCAGCCGACAAGTTGCCGCGCATCCTACTGCACGAGGTCGGCCCCCGGGACGGACTGCAGGTTGAGAAAGCAGTAGTCCCGATCGAAAAAAAAGAAGCCTGGCTCCGGGGCCTGGTGGAATCCGGCCTGGACATCATCCAGGTGGGCTCTTTTGTCCATCCAGAAAAAGTCCCTCAGATGGCGGACACGGATGAGCTCTTCCGCCGGCTTACTGCCGGGAAGACCTCTTCAGCGGTCCTTTCGGGGCTTGTTCTTAACGAGAAAGGCCTTGAGCGGGGACTTGCCTGCGGCGTTGAGATGTTCTGTCTGGGCGCTTCGGCCAGCGAAACCCACAGCCGCAAGAACACCGGCATGGGGACCGAAGAATCCACCAGACGGATAATAGCGGCCGCTAAAACCGCCGTGGCAGCTGGCAAAAAAGTGCAGGTCTCTGTCCAATCCGCTTTCGGCTGCGGCTTTGAAGGCGCAATACCGGAAGAGCGCGTGCTCAATATTGTACGCGCCTATCTTGAAGCCGGCCTGCGAAACATTAGTCTGGCCGACACCGCGGGCCACGCTTACCCGGCGCAGGTAGAGCGCCTCTTCGGAGCGGTATTGAATATGGAGAAGGGGATTGAGTGCGCCTGTCACTTTCATAACACCTACGGCCTCGGCATGGCGAATATCTTCTCCGCCATGCGCGCCGGTGTTGCTTCTTTTGAAACCTCCTTCGCGGGTCTCGGCGGCTGCCCCTTTACAAAGGTCGCCGCCGGCAATGTGGCTACCGAGGATTTTGTACACGTCCTCCAAAGGGAGGGTCTGCGCACGGACATGAACCTGGACCGCCTTATCGCGGTCGCCCGCGACGCGGCCCTGTATTTTGGCCGCGAGATGCAGGGATTTGTATATAAGACGGGGCCGATTGACAAGTCACAGGAGCATTTATGAACAAGCCAATCCTCTCGGGAATAAGGGTGCTTGACCTTACCAATGTGCTGGCCGGGCCTTTTGCCACTCTCCATCTGGCGCTTCTTGGAGCAGAGGTCATTAAAATTGAAAACCCTAAGGATGGAGACCTTGCCCGCAAACTGGGCATAATGCCGGCCTTGAACGATCAGTTGATGGGAACAAGTTTCCTTGCACAGAACTCCAACAAAAAGTCTTTAACTTTGAACACCAAGACTCCTGAGGGGAAGGAAATTTTCAAAAAACTGGCAAAAAACGCGGATGTACTGGTGGAGAACTTTCGGCCCGATGTCATGGACCGGCTGGGCCTTGGATACAAAACCCTCTCGGAAATAAACCCGCGCCTTGTCTATTGCGCCATTTCCGGCTTCGGTCATACCGGCCCCGACGCATTCAAACCCGCCTACGACCAGATAATCCAGGGGTTAAGCGGTGTAATGGACATTAACGGCGATGAACGGCTCAATCCCCTGCGCGCTGGTTTCCCTGTGTGCGACACGGTCGGAGGCCTGAACGCGGCCTTTGCCATATTAGCGGCTCTTTACCACCGCGAACGCACCGGAGAGGGGCAGTTTATAGACATAGCGATGCTGGACTCTATCATGCCCCTTATGGGCTGGGTGGCCGCCAACCTGCTTATAGGAGGACAAAAGCCGGTGCCGATGGGGAATGATAATTTAACCGCCGCTCCTTCGGGGACATTCAAGGCGCGCGACGGTTACATAAATATCGCGGCGAACAAGCAGGAGCAGTGGGAATCCCTCTGCGACATACTTGAAGTTCCGGAACTAAAAAAAGACCCGCGGTTCGAAAAGCGGGACACGCGCAAGAAAAACCGCAAACTTCTGACCCCTCTGTTGGAAGTGAAGCTAGCCGAAAAAGCGACCGCCGAATGGGTGGAGCTGCTGAACGCAAAAGGCGTGCCTAGCGGCGCCATTTTAAGCCTCGCCGACGCGCTTAACCAGCCGCAGATTAAACACCGCGGGATACTCAAAGAGGTTACCTCCGAGGGCATAGGCCCGCTAAAGCTGTTCGATCTCTCCGCCAAGTTTGAAAAGATGCCGGGACAGCTTAAATCGGCCCCGCCGCGTCTTTCAGCCCACACAGCGGAAATACTCGGCGAGATAGGAATCACGGAGACCGAATTGGCCGGCTTGAAAGCAAAAGGCGTGGTGTAGTACGAACTTGGAGGGAATCGGGGCTAGGGTAGAGTTTGCGGAAAATAAGGAGAATTATCTATGGGCATGACATATGTGCAAAAGCTGTTGGCAAAAGCGTGCGGCCGTTCGCAGGTGACGGTTGGAGAAGTGCTTGAGCCGGAAGTCAATCTGGCGATGTCGCACGAAAACGGGGCGCTGGTGATAAATCAATTTGACGAGATTTTTCAGGGAACAGGCCGCGAGGCCAAGGTCTGGAATTCGGACCGTATCGCCATAATCTTTGATCATCGCGTACCGGCTGAGTCGTCTAAAACCGCGGGGAACCAGAAGAAAATACGCGAATTCGTGGCCAAGCAGGGGATCCGCAAATTTCACGACATCCGCGGCGATGTGGGAGGTATCTGCCACCAGATACTTGCCGAAAACGGATATGTGCGCCCCGGAAGCGTGCTGGTGGGCACCGACAGCCATACCACCACGCACGGCGCGCTAGGAGCTTTCGCGTTCGGCATAGGCGCCACCGAGATGGCTTCAGTCTGGACGTTAGGCAGGATACTGAATGTCGAAGTGCCCGCCTCAATCAAAGTTGTGGTTAACGGCAGGTTTCAGGAACATGTCTACGCTAAGGACCTTATACTGCACATAATCGGGCTCCTTACCGCGCAGGGCGCCAACTTCAAAGCGATAGAATTTTATGGCGACACCATACAAAGCATGCCTACTTCCGGGCGGCTCGTGCTCTGTAATATGAGCGTGGAAGCCGGAGCCACCGCCGGAGTTGTGCCGCCGGACGCTGAAACCCAGCGCTATCTCAGGGAAGAAGCGGGCGTAAAAGAACCCCTTGATATTTTCGGCCCGGATGCGGATGCCGTCTACGACCAGGTGCTTGAGATAGACGCCTCCAAACTGGAGCCACAGATAGCCTGCCCGCACACGGTGGACAATGTAAAACCTATCGGAGAGGTGGTTGGCAAAAAGTTGCACCAGATAGTGATCGGTTCCTGCACTAACGGGCGCCTGGACGATCTTGAAATAGCGGCTAAGATCCTGAAGGGCCGCCGCGTGGCGGACGGAACGCGGATGCTGGTGTTCCCCGCGTCGTGGAGGATTTACCATAAAGCGCTTGAGAGCGGCGCCATAAGCGCGCTGGCGAAAGCCGGCGCCGTGGTCTGTAACCCCGGCTGCGGGCCTTGTCTCGGAATACACCAGGGCGCGTTGGGGGACAATGAAACAGCGCTCGCCACCACCAACCGCAATTTCAAAGGGCGCATGGGAAACCCCAAAGCCGAAGTATATCTGTGCTCTCCGGCGGTGGCGGCGGCAAGCGCCATCACAGGTAAAATTACCGACCCAAGAGGAGTGCTGGTTACGAAGTGAATGGGAAGAATGAAGCCAGAAGTCAGAATTCAGAAGAGAGGTAACTTTTATATGGCGATAAAAAAAGTGGTGCTGAAGGTGGGCGACGACGTATCCACCGATATAGTTTATCCCGGCCGGTTCATGGCGACGGTGCTCCCCACCGAAACCCCGCAGTTCGCGTTCGCCGACAATACGGCCTTCAACAGCAAACTCAAGGCGGGGGGGGTCCCGGCCGGAAGCGCTATATTGGGCGGCAAGAACTTCGGCTGCGGTTCCTCACGCGAACAGGCGGTGTCATGCCTCAAAGGACACAATCTTACTATAGTAGCCAGGAACATCGCGCGGATATTCCTGCAGAGCGCCATCAACCTGGGCCTGGACATAGTGATCTGCCCGGCGATAGAAGCCGCTGAAGGTGACGAACTGGAAATAGCCCAGGGCAGGGTCTTTAACCGCACCTCCGGCGAATCGTTCGCTATTGAACCCCTGCCGAAGGCGCGCCAGGCTATTATCGATGCAGGCGGGCTGGTTCCCTACACGCGCAAATTATTACTTGAAACACGGGCGTAAAACAAGGAGACTGAAATGAAACACACGCTGATCAAAACAGAATTACCCGGACCAAAAAGCAGGGAACTGACAGAAAGAAGAACAACCTGCGTAGCTTCCCCGATGGATTCACTCGCCCCGTTCTACATAAAGCACGGCCAAGGCGCAGTAATTGAGGATGTGGACGGCAACAGGTTCCTGGATTTTACCGGCGGCTGGGGCTGCCTGGTGACGGGGTATTCGCCGGAAAAAGTGGTGGAGGCTATTAAAACGCAGTCAGAGAGTTTTCTCCATTCTGATTTCACTGTAATTCCCTATGAACCCTGGATCGAGCTGTCCGAGATGCTCGCTAAAAAGGCCAAGGGAAAATCCGAAAAGGCCGTCGCCTTCTTCAACAGCGGAGCGGAAGCGGTTGAAAATGCGGTCAAGATAGCTCGGGGAGCCACCAAGAGAAGAAGTATTGTGGTTTTTGAAGGAGCATTTCATGGGCGCACGGTTCTTACGATGACCATGACCCAACGTCCTATGCCGTACAAATATGTTTTCGGCACCGCGCCGGACGTACACAGGCTGCCCTATCCGAATCCGCGCAAAAACAAATATTCGCCAAAAGACTTTGAAAGGCTGCTGCTGGAAACAGTTTGCCCAGAAGACGTCGCGGCGGTCATAATAGAGCCTATACAGGGAGAAGGTGGATTTAATGTCCCGCCCGAAGGCTTCCTTGAGGAAATCCGGAGAGTCACCGCGAAATACGGGATACTTATGGTAGCTGATGAGGTCCAGTCGGGTTACGGCAGGACAGGCAAGTTCTTCGCCATTGAGAACTGGGGGATTGAGCCCGACCTGATCACCCTGGGTAAATCGATCGCGGCGGGGCTCCCGCTATCCGCCGTCATCGGTGACAAAAAATATTTTGATTCGCTGCCCAAAAGCTCAATCGGAAGCACTTTCGGAGGGAACCCGCTGGCCTGCGCGGCGGCGATTGAAGTGATAAGAATGATAGACGGGGATAAATTGCTGGAAAGGGCCCTTAACATCGGAAAAACTATCAGGCGGAGCTTTGAAGGATTCAGGCAAAAATATCCTTCTGTTAAAGATGTCAGAGGAATAGGCGCGATGCTGGCGATAGAATTCATCAAGGACGAGGAAATCTGGTCGCCGGACACTGAAACTTGCCAGAAAGTCATTCAGGATGCCCGCGACAATGGTGTAATACTGGCGGGCGCCGGACTGAATAAAAATGTCATCCGTCTTTTACTTCCGCTTGTGATCACCGATGAGCAACTGGCGGAGGGCCTGGGCATAATCGATAAAGCTATTGAAAACGCGACAAAAAAGCAGCCCATGAAAGTAAAAGTTAAAAAAATGGAGAATTAATTGACTAACAAAACACTGATAATCCACCTTATAACGAGGCTTGAGCCGGGAAGCCCGGCGCGCAATGTCATTGACAGCGCCATCTATCAGGCAAAGCACAGAAAAGTATTGCTGGCCGCGGGCTCCTGTGCCGGCGCGCTTGAGCTGCCTGAAATCATTCAGTACCAGGAACTGCCCGATTTAAAAAGTGGCGTCGCCCCGTTAAGCGACCTGAAAGCATATTTTGAGCTTAAACAGTTGTTTTTGCGGCTTGAGCCCGCCGTAATACACACACATACCGCAAAAGCAGGTTTTTTGGGGCGCCTGGCCGCCAGAGCTCATAATCGTTCCGTGAAAAACGGTAAAAATAAAACCCTGGTTATTCACACTCCCCACGGCCACCTCCTTTACGGTCATTTCAGCCCTTTCAAAGCCTTTATATTTAAACTTATCGAACGCCTGGCCGCTCGCTGGACGGACTGTTTTATAGCCTTGACACGGGGAGAGCTTGAAGAGTCCGTGGCGGCCGGCCTGGGCGCGCGGGAAAAATGGAGCGTTATACACAGCGGCGTGCGCTTTGCGCCGATGGAATTTGACAGGGCCTCAATACGCAAAGAGATGGGATTTGCCGCTGAAGATACAGTCCTGGGCGTGGTGGCCAGGCTTGAGCATGTGAAGGGAATTGAATATTTCATCCAGGCGGCGAAGCTCATGTCGGATACGGCGAAAGACAGAAAATTGCGTTTTATGATAGTCGGAAGCGGCGGGCTTGAGACGGAACTTCGCGCGCTGGCAACACAGCTTGGCCTTGGGGAAAAAATAATTTTTACCGGCTTCCAAAAAGATATTTTCAGATATCTTTGCTCTATGGACCTGTATATCCAGCCTTCTCTCAATGAAGCCATGGGGCGCACCGTTCTTGAAGCGCAATACGCCCGCCTGCCGGTGATAGCCTCAAAAGTCTGCGGCCTGCCCGACACGGTTAAGGACGGCGCAACCGGGATTCTGGTGCCGCCCGCCGATCCGGGCGCAATTGCCGCCGCGGCGCAAACACTGCTTGACAACGAAACCAAAAGACGCGCCATGGGAGAGGCCGCCCGCCGCTGGGTGCTGCAAAAAGACTATACCGGATATACCCAGTTCAGCGTGGAAGCCATGAACATATCGCTCAAAAATTTCTATAATAAAGCTTTGGGGAAAGTTGCCGGGCGGTCGGGCGACTAAACAGCGGAAAGTGTTACTCTATATTTACAATTCAGCAATGATCAACGCATAAACTTTTTTACGGGGGGGTATGGTAAAAATACTTGCGGTAGACGACGACCTGTGCATACTGGACCTTTACAGGGAAATTTTTACCAAAGCCGGATTTGAGATCCAGACAGCGGAAGAAGCCTCTTCCGCCATCATGCGCTATCAGGAATTCAAGCCGGATCTTGTGGTGCTTGATGTTGATATGCCGGCTGGCGGAGGACAGAAGGTTTTTGACCGTCTTAGAAACCTGCTTTCAGTAGGCACCCCGATAATATTTTCCACCGGTATCCCTGAGAGTGTAGAGAGACTTGGGAAGAATTTTAATGTCAGTATCCTTAAAAAACCCGTAAATCCTGAAATGCTGATAAACGAAGTCAAGAAACTCCTAAAGATGCAGTAGCACTAAAATCGCACTAAAATCCAAAGAAAAAAAAACGGCCGCTCAACGGCCGTTTTTTTGATATACTTTATTTATACGGGAGTCCCCAAACGGCCCGACATCCGGAACCTGAAGCCATGTAGTGAAAGCCACCGGACCAGAGTAAACTCCCAATCTCCCGGAGGTCTGACATGCCAAAGATGGAAGTGATAGTTGAAAAATGCAAGGGTTGTTACCTGTGCGTGCAGGTCTGCCCTAAAAAGTGCATTGAGAAATCCGATAAATTCTCTAAGACCGGTTACTACCCGGCCATGGACGCCAAAGACGGGTGTTGTATAGCCTGTCAGAGCTGCGCGCGCATCTGCCCCGATCTGGCTATCAAGGTGTATAAGTGACAGGGGCTAGCGAATAGAGACTAGGGGCTAGGTTAGGTAAGGAGTTCCTTCATCCAACACCCTATACGCTAGCCCCTCGCCCCTATACCCTTTAATTTGAAAGGAGAAATCAATGTCTGAAAAAAAATTAATGAAAGGCAACGAAGCCCTCGCCGAGGGCGCGGTGCGCGCCGGATGCAGATTTTTTGCCGGCTATCCCATAACCCCACAGAACGAGGTGCCGGAATATATGTCCTGGCGCATGCCGCAGGCAGGAGGTGCCTTCGTGCAGGCCGAGTCGGAAGTATCGGCCATAAATATGATTTACGGCGCGGCTGCCACAGGAGTGCGCTGCATGACCTCCTCTTCCAGCCCCGGCATAAGCCTTAAGCAGGAAGGCCTTTCCTACTGTGCGGGCGCCGACCTGCCGCTGCTGATAGCCAATGTCGTGCGCGGCGGCCCGGGACTTGGCAACATTGCCGGCGCCCAGGGCGACTACTGGCAGTCCACGCGCGGCGGCGGCCACGGCGACTACCGCATTTTCGTAATGGCTCCGAATGGAGTCAACGAAATGGCGAATTTTCCGCAAAAGTGCTATGAAGTTGCTTATAAATACCGACTACCTGCTATGATACTGGCTGACGGAATAATAGGACAGATGATGGAACCGGTTGAGTTCCTATACCCGGAAATAGACCCCAAAACCCTTAAAGAACCCGCCTGGGCGCTCGGCGTAAACGATGGCCGCGAAAAGCGCAGGGTAAACTCCTACGATCTGCGCGAAGGTTTCCTTGAAAAGATGGTGCTGGCACGCGCAAAACGCTACAGGGAAATAGAGGAGAATGAAGTGCTCTACGAGGAAAAGATGCTGGACGACGCCGAAATAGCCATAGTGGCTTACGGCACTTCAGCCCGCGTTTCAATAGCCGGGATGAAACTGGCCAGAGAAAATGGCTTGAAGGTGGGCCTTTTCCGTCCCATAACCCTGTGGCCCTTCCCCAAAGCGCGTATACTTGAACTGTCAAAGCGCGTGAAGAAATTCCTGGTGGTGGAAATGAGCATGGGCCAGATGGTGGAAGACGTGCAGCTGTCACTCAACGGCCGCGCAGAAGTACACCTGCACGCCAGTCCCGGCGCCTCCACAATGACCGCCGCCGAACTCTACAAAACCCTGGAAAATATAATGAAAAAGGGGGCCAAAGAATATGCAGCTGCTAAATAAAAGGCCAGAATCACTCATTGATGTTCCCATGCACTACTGCCCCGGCTGCGGCCACGGCATTGTGCACCGCGTTATAGCCGAAGTTATGGATGAGCTGGATATACGCAAGAGGACAATCGGCATCGCGCCGGTAGGCTGCGCGGTATTTGCGGATGTTTACTTTAACTGCGATATGATACAGGGGCCGCACGGCAGAGGTCCTGCAGAAGCCACCGGCATCAAGCGCGCCAAGCCTGACACGATAGTGTTCTCCTATCAGGGCGACGGAGATTTAGCCTCCATCGGCATGGCGGAAATAGTACACGCGGCTATACGCTCTGAAAACATAACGGTTATCTTCATAAACAACGCCATCTACGGCATGACCGGCGGGCAGCAGGCGCCAACAACCATGCCGGGTCAGAAAACAACCACTAATCCGGCCGGCCGCGACCCTAAATTAGCCGGATACCCGATAAGGGTTTGCGAGATGCTGGCCACCCTGGATGGCCCGGCCTATATCGAAAGAGTTTCCGTGCACAACGTGGCCAATGTCCTTAAAGCAAAACGGGCCATTAAAAAGGCATTTAAAACCCAGAATGACGGTCTGGGTTTCTCATTAGTCGAAGTGGTATCCCCCTGCCCCACCGGATGGAACCTGACTCCGTTAAAGGCGTGTGAATACGTGGATAAAGTAATGATTCCATATTATCCGTTGGGCGTCTATAAAGATATAACACAATCAAAGTCAGATATTTCTGATTCTAAAAAAGTTCTTGACAAGGAATCGGTAGAAAAATAGGATTTTAGTGAAGAATGAGACAAGCACTAATCATCGCCGGATTCGGCGGCCAGGGAGTGGTAAAAGCCGGCATCCTGCTGGCAACTGCGGCAATGCTTGAAAACAAACACTGCACCCACTTCCCGTCTTATGGCGCTGAAATGCGGGGCGGGACAACCAATTGCTCGGTGATTATATCGCCGGAAGAAATCGCCTCGCCGATAATCAACCAGCCGGATACAATTATCGCAATGAACACGCCTTCGCTCATTAAATTTGAACCGCAACTAAAGAGCGGCGGGCTTCTGATTTACAACTCCTCGCTCATTCCCACCCCGCCATCCCGGACAGATGTTGAGGTTATTCCGGTCCCGGCAAATGAACTGGCGGAAAAGCTTGGGGCGACGCGCTATGCCAATATGGTCATCATCGGGGCCTATATCGGCAGGAGAAAAGTAGTCCAAATTGGGAGTCTAAAAAACTCATTATCAATAGTGTTCCCTAAATTTAACGCTGAAACCGCTTCTATAAATTACCAGGCAATGGAAGAAGGACGTAAATTCTCCGAAAGCTACGCTAAATAAAGCAGAAAGATACTCTTAATAGTTTATCCTGAAAGGAGTAAACAGCATATGTACAAGACAATATTGATATCAGGCGCCATTTTATGCGGAGGATTATATCTGTCCTGCGCCTCAGGCGCCGCGAATAATAATGATACCACCCCGCCCAAGCAAAACCCCGGCGCAACATCTCCGGATAACCCGCATCCGGATATCCCGCCAACGTTACTCCCTCAGGAACAGGCCAGCGCCGAGCGCCAGGCGGCACTCTCCAAAACCACCGCGGCATTAACGTCATTAAAACTGCCCGAACTCTACAACAAATACGTGGATCTGGCCACCTTGGAAATACTGGACTACAATGCAATGCTGGCCAAACTCAAGAACATTCAGGTTGTCTATGTGGCTGAAGCGCATACCAACGAGGCGCATCATAATCTGCAATTGAATATCCTGAAGTCGCTGTCACAGAAAAATCCCAAAACCGTCATGGCCATGGAATTCCTCTACCGCTCAAAACAGGAATCAATTGATAACTATACCGCCGGCAAGATTACCGAGGAAGAATTTGACAAGACCAATACCTTCGGCTTCGGCGAATGGTATCACTACTATCTTTCAATGATTCGTTATGCCCAGACCAATAAAATCAAACTCGTCGGACTGAACGTGGAAAAATCCATCAAGGATAAAATGGCTAAACAGGGCTGGGATAAGCTCACCCCCGAAGAGCAGAAACTGATTGCCAAGGATGTAGATACCTCCAATGCCAAACATAAGGAATTCGTCATGAAGCAATTCAGCGGGATGATGAGCGACCCGCGCACCAAAGATATGATGAAGGGGATGATAGAACAGATGTATTTAAAACAATGTATGTGGGATGAGACCTTTGCCGAGGCCATCGCCAATTATCTCAAGTCCGTTAATGACCCGGCCGCCCAGGTTGTGGTCGTGGCCGGCGCGGGCCATATAAAATATAAGTTCAATATCCCGGACCGTTCCTTCAAACGTTACCCGGCGACCTTCAAAACACTAGTGCCGTTTGAGGTTGACGAAAATACACCGGTCGCGTTCCTGAAGGAAGAATTGTCGTCGGGCGCAGGTGATTTCGGCTACTTCTCGCCCTTGAGTCCGCGGGAAAACCCGGGGTCGCCTTTCGGGCGGAAATAATAAAACTCTACGAATAACTAATTTTCGTATTAGGAACTAATTCGTAATTCGCTTACCCGCCCCGCACATAACTTATGTGCGGGGTGAATAATTCGCAGGGCAAATATTATGAAATACTTCGCGGCCACACTTTATCTGGCGGCCGGCATCGTCCTGCCGGTGGTCTATGTCAATGTCGCAGAAACAAATAATATCCTCACCCGGGAATGGATTCTAATCCTGGCGCTATTTATCTTCTGCAGTATTGCCGGCGTCAACTGGCTGTTCGCAAACAAGGCAGATAAGACGGAAGAAACCGCTCCGAAACCCAGGCCGTCTCCGTTTAAGACCCCGGCTCAGAGAAGAATCCCTCAGCCACCCGCTCAGGCAAAGGTGGTTACGGCCCCAATTTATCATGAACCAATAGCACCGAAACCCAGAGAACATGGTTCAATAACCTACCCACCCAGGGAAAAGCCGGAAATAACAGCGCTCATGGAAGACGTCAAGAACTTCATCAAGCTGGAGAGCTGGCTGATGGCCATGCAGAAGGCCAATGAAATCATACACTTTTATCCGGACAGCCCCGAGGCCGACAAGGTCAGGGGCAATATCAATTTCCTGATACAAAAGGTCAAAGAGAATAAGTAACCACAGATTACACAGATATTCACAGATAATTCGTGTGCATTCGTGGTTCCATAAAATATGGGCACATCCAAAACGCTCAAAGAGATTTATGACCGTTTATTAAAGCACTTCGGCCCACAGCACTGGTGGCCCGGGGAAACCCCATTTGAAGTGGTCATCGGCGCTATCCTGACCCAAAACACCAACTGGTCCAACGTGGAAAAGGCCATCAATAACCTGAAATCAGCCGGACTGCTGACTCCTGAGGGCTTGCACAAATGCGCCCTGCCCCGCCTGGCCGAACTGATAAAGCCCTCCGGCTATTTCAATATCAAGGCCAAACGGCTGAAAAGTTTTATTGACTGGCTGTTTGATAATTACGAAGGCGACCTGAACCAGCTCTTTAGCAAAGAAACATCAGCACTAAGGGAGGAACTGCTCACGGTCAAGGGCATCGGCCCGGAAACCGCTGACTCTATCGTGCTCTATGCCGCGAACAAACCCACCTTTGTCTGCGATGCCTATACCTACCGGATATGCCTGAGACACCGGATGATAGCGGAAGAAACCGGCTATGACGAACTAAAAACCCTGTTTGAGGATGCCCTGCCCAGAGACGCCAAACTATTTAATGAATACCACGCCCTGCTGGTGCGCCTGGGCAAGACCTATTGCAAAAAGACCAAGCCCTTGTGTGACCAATGCCCTTTGGAAGACCTACCTCATACTATAGAAGATGCCGGTTAACCTACGGCGTCACGGCCACGATTACCGGGTCGCCAAACGGACCCATCCGTTTCTTTTTATCAAACCACTGGGCCTTATAGGCCAGGGTTACGGTCATATCATTTCGGACATTATGGATATACGGCGAATTGGTATCAAGCGCTAAGAAACGCCACTTGTCTTTGGTGCTGGGAATCCCGCCATCCGCCACCCAAATCGCTACCCCGTCAATGCCTTTAGGCAATGCCGCGCTATCGCCCGAGTCATGGGACGGAGACCAGTCAATCCGCACCGTCTTTGGGCCGGTGCACAGGGCTTTAATCACCGGGGTCGGTTCGGTCTGGATAATCAGCTAGGCCAGCGGCGTCAGGGTTCGGTCAGGTCTGGTAATGGCCAATTCCTCTCTCCGGACATCGGTCGTGGTTGGTTGGGCTTGAATTTTATTGGTCAAACTGCGCAACTTTGATTCATAGACTTTCCGTGATTCAGACTTGGCCGCATTAGCGCCTTTAGAAGCATTTTTCGCTTTAATTGACGCGGTCAGGGATGCCTGCCAGCCGGTAGAAGATGCCGCCAAATCAGCCACATCAGCCGGGGTCAGCCCGTATGCGGCCGGGTTGGCTGTCACCTTAGCCACAAAATTCGCCTGCCAGGTATTGAAAGCACTATCCGGTCTGGGTATATACGTCTTACTCATATTACTACCTCCTTTTTACCTTTTGCTTGTTATCCGAAACTTCTGTATAAGCATACAAAACTTTTGGAGATGTGTCCAGAACTTTTGGAGAGATGTACAAAACTTCTGGAGAGGTGTACAATACTTCTGTAGAGGTATACGAAATTTCTGGAGACGTGTCCAGAACTTTTGGAGAGATATACAAAACTTCTGGAGATGAGTACAAAACTTTTGGAGACGTGTCCAGAACTTCTGGAGAGTTGTCCGAATCTTCTGGATATGCCTCCAAAACCTCCGCCTATGTCAGTGGACCTGTCTGCGTGCGGGTCGCCCGCACAGGCAGGCACTCCCAAAACCTTCCCCCGCCCCCGGCCTGCCCCCGAATTTCACGGGGTGGTATCCCCGGATTTAGGCAAATTATACTAAATTACTGATTTTGTCCGGCAACTCTTCTAAAAGTCTTTTAATATGCCTAATAAGATAAATTC
>DMES01000032.1:0-9104 GCA_003450815.1 Elusimicrobiota bacterium
ATTATCTTAGCGGGGATGGGCCTTTGGGCCCATATGCCGTCTCTGTGATTCAACCGGCTATACCGCGCAGCCCCATCAAAAGATACCACAATGCCGCTAAAAACAGCATCATGCGGCCAATATTTTTGAGCCTTAAATTCAAAAAGGGCGTAGGAACCAGGGCCGGAAGCAGAAAAATAGAAGTGGAGATAAAAAATCCACCGAAATAAACCAAACCTTTAAAAAGATCGGCTAACCCCATAAGTCGCAAAAGACCGGCCGCAAAAGGCGGACATATATTAACGCCGGTTATAAAACCAAGAAAAAAAGGTATCTGTTTTTCAGCCCAGGCGGCCGGCGGAGAGGCAAAGCAGGAGATATGTTTTTTCAGGCGACCGGAGAAAAGGAAATAGAACATGAAAAGCGAAGTGATTATCATCCCCGCAGAGAGCGCGGCCGGCGGCAGATACGGGCCTGATAATTTCCCGAGCGCAACCGCGCTCAGCGCAAAAAGCGCATAGGCCAGCAACCGCCCTGATAGGAACTGAAGAAAAAGGAAAGAATTAGCCTTCCAACTGCTGCTGCCGCCGGCCAGCAGATAAGGCGCCAACACGGGCAGACAAGAAGCCAGGCAATACGCCCCGGTGGAAAGGCCGAGAAGAAATCCTTCGGAAAGAAGAGATAGCATAGTCAAACAGTGAAAAATATAAAATGCAAAATGAAAAATCAATGATTACTACGCTAGCCATTTTACACGCCGCATTTTATATTTTTCTTTTTGCACTTTACATTTTCTTTAAATATGCACCGCTCGGTTGCACTGTTTGCACCAGCCGGCGAGTTTTAGCGCGTTGCTCTTGCGGTTGAGCGGCACCGGATTCTTACATCCCGGGCATTTAACTTCCATGCCCGAAAAGTCCATTTTAGGATAATCCTTTTCGAATATCTCCTTGCTGGTATACCGAGGTTCAAGCCATTTGCCGTCTTTCATAAGTTCCTCCGAAGTCAGGGTATAGGGTAGAGGGTTTAGGGGATAGGGTTGAGAAACCAAATCACAGAAACTTCACGATCCACACTGCTATACCTACACGCATCCTATCTCATCTATTAATTAATTTAGCAACATCTCTTATTGCCGCCGGGGCCCAGAACGAGGAAAAAACTGCCCCTAGCGTCAATGAGGAAAAAACAAGAAAACTTTCCGGATTCAGCAGTTTGCCAAAACCATCAGGCATACAGCGCATTTTGAAATTCAGGATAGAATAGTTTATTCCTCCGGCGGAGCAGGCTTTAAGGCATTCCCCGCACAGGTTGCAGTAAGATGAAATTTCCGCCTTCCCCCCTGGCTCGCATTTAATGGCGTACATCGGGCAGACGCCGGCGCATGACAGGCAGCCGGAACATTTTTGCTGGTCAATACTTATTCTGAAAGGATTAAGCCTGCCCCAGAAAGCCTGCCAGGCGCCGAACGGGCAGAGGAATGAACAGAAGGTCCTTTTTTTTGTCAGAAGAGGCCCAAGAACCAGGACCACCAATGCAAAACACATAAGCCCGTATTGCACTTTGCGTATCAGGATGTCGTCCGGGTCCAGGAAAACACCGGTCAGCTTGAACGGACAGAGCCAAAGACAGTAAGACGGCGTCATATTGGCGAAAGAGATCAAAAGCAGGAAAATAAGCAGCGCGGCCGGGAAATCACGCAGTTTCAGCCCCCACTTTTCCGTTTTCAAAAGCGCCTTCTTCGGCAGGGCCGCAAGGCCGTCGTCAATACCCCCGTAAAAGCAGGCCCAGGAGCACCAGGCCCTGCCTATGACAAGAGTGGAGAACAGCCATAGAAATACCAGGCTTAAAGGGCCCCACAATTTCCACCCGCCGCTCATAAAAGCCAGGTATTGCTGATAGAGGTAGTTCAAAAAAGAGGGAGCAATGGCAAGGTGGCAGTAAGGCGTGTCTTTAAAGCAGGAAAGGTCAAAACCTTTCAAAAAAATGCCAAACTTAAAATGTATCAGAAAAGCCAAGGCTGAAACAGAAAAGAATATGCGCCTGAAAAATGACACCCTGCCAGTGTAAAAGACGGAGAAAGCCGTGACACCCGCAAATAGCGCCCAGGGCAAAGCGTAAAGCGGGCTTATCTCACGGGAAGCGATAATACAGGAACACGCCAGAACCGGAATAAAAACCAGCGCGGCAAAAACTAGCGCAGGAAATAATTTTTTATCCATTGGAAGCATATAATATAATATAAAAAAATCATGCTTTTGTTTTTTATCTTCGGTTTTTTCATTCTGTTCGCGCAGGCGCTTCTCCTGCGCGAGATATCTTTTCTTTTCACCGCGCACGAGCTTTCCATAGCCTGCGCTTTGGCTTTCTGGCTATTCTGGACTGGCGCCGGCATTGCCGCAGTTAAAAAAGGCAGCCGGCTTGAAGGACTGGCTTGCGGAGAAAGCGCTACTGCTCTGTGTTTTTCTTTTTTTGCCCTTATAGTTCCGGCTAACATGCTGGCCGCAAGGCAGGCAGCTCGCCTGGCCCAAACCGGCCTTATGCCCGGTTTCCTTGAAATGGTCGCCGGCACACTTCTGCTCACCCTGCCGGCGGCGTTTGCCGGAGGCCTTGCGGCGGCAGCCGGCCTGCGCAGGCGGGGCGTTTCTTTCTACGCGGCTGAGTCGGCAGGCGGAGCGCTGGCCGGAATTTGCGCTCTGTTGTACCTGCTCTATTTCCCCTCCTACAGCCCGCTTAAGCTGACAATAGTCTGCGGCGCGATACTGGCCGCGGCGGCCCTGCTGCAGACAGACAAGACACAAATCACAGGTCATAAAGCAGAAGTCACAGGTCACAGGTCACAAGTCACAAGCCAGAAGGCAGAAGAAGGAGACGGCAAGTTTGTAAAATTGATTAAAATCATGGTATTAGCCATGACAATGGCGCTGCTTGGTTTTTTTTGGCGAGACGACACGCGAAGCGTATTTCTTAAAGGAGGAGCGCGCCCGGCGGAAGTATTTAATTCAACCGGTTCGCGCCTTACCTCCGCTTCAGAGCCCTCCGGCGGCATGAACCTGACCGAAAACGGTTCATTTCTTGCCGCCCTGCCTGATGCAAGCGGAACTTATGAAACTTTCGCCCTGCCGCTGCTTGCGCGCGCAAAACCGCTGAAAATATTTGTGGCCGGAGAAAAAGCTTTTTTCGCAGTATCTGAGCTGCTTAAGCATAAACCGGGAGTTATTGAGGTAGCGGAACCGGACCGCTTCAGAGCTGAATACATACTAAGCAAAACAGGCTTAAAAGCCGGCGCCATTAAAATGATAAATAACGACGCCCGCCGGCTGCTTGCTTCCTCTACCGGAGGTTACTCAGCCATAATGCTTGCCTCAGGCGGCCCAGTAAATGCGGCGGCGAACCGCCTTTACACGCTGGAATTTTTCCGCCTTGCCGCCAAAAAGCTAACTCCGGACGGGCTGCTCGTTTTCGAACTGCCTTTCTCGGAGAATTATATTTCGCCCGAGCAGGGCTACCTGGCCGCGTGCCTGATAAATACGGCCCGCCTTGCTTTTGAAAATATTTCACTTATACCGGCGGACAGGCTGACGATAATCGCTTCAGCCAAGCCTGTTAACCTGGACCCGGCGGCCATGTCAGCAGCATACACCGCTAGAAAGCTGAAAAACCGCAACGCCGTGCCAAGCGCTTTCCCTTTTTTGCTTAACCCTTACAGAGCCCGCTGGGCGCAGGCCTCGCTTGGAAAGATAAAAAACCCGCAGGTAAACTCTGACCTGGACCCAATTTCATATTTTTACTTCTGGCGGCTCTGGCTTTCAATGGTGGTTTCCCCGTCCATGCTTTTAGGCCTCGCGCTGGCAGCGCTTATACTTATTGTTTCGTTCGCCGGCCTTTTCGGCTCCGCCGCGACATGGAAAGAGCCGGCAGGGGCCTCTTCTTTACTTATAGGTTTCTGGGGAATGGCTTTTGAAGCGGGAATTATCCTGGTATTTCAGACGCTTACAGGCCAGCTCGCCTGGAAGCTTGGCTCACTGTTCTCGGCTTTCCTGGCGGGGGCGGCTTTCGGGTCTTTTTTCCCTTTTTATCCCTCCGAAAAACCTATGTTTTTCGGATTGTTGGTTGTGGAATTTGTGGCGTTTGGACTTTCAATTTTGGTGGCGGCGGTCCTAAAATATTCTTTCTCCTACGACATAAACACTGTTTTTATTTATTCTCTTTTTGCCCTGATGGCGGCTGGCGCGATTTCCGGCTTTTATTTTTCCCGCGCCGCGGGGCTCAGCCCGCAAAAAAGTCCCGGCGTTTACGCGCGCGATCTGGCGGGAGCTGCGCTCGGGGCTTTTACAGCGTCGGCCTTCGCCGTGCCGCTCTGGGGCCTGAAATCCGCCTTCATCCTGTCGGCCGCCGCGGCGCTTCTGTCATTAGTCATAGATACTAAATACTATTTGTCCCAAAAAAGTCAGCCCCATTTTCTCGGGCCCTAAAAATCAGCCCGCTATTTCAGCGGGCTGATTTTTCGGGTTATAATGACCGCAAGCCCCTAACCACTAACAACTTTAATAATGACTGGTATGGAACTCCGCATTTATGAGCTTTTACCATCAACCTGTCAAGCAATGAAACCGGCAATCTTAATGGAATCGCTTTTGAAGCCGGTTTTAGATTCGGGAATAATCCCACCCGCGCTGTCGCACGGTCAATGTATTCAGTTGACTCCGCCTTTGCCCAGAAATCGAATTCCGCTTTTTCGCTCTTAAAATTCAGCGGTTTTTTCGTGTCTTCATAGTGGAGGAGATTTACTCAGACGGTAAAGCGTTTCAGGGGCGATGTCAATATTGCCGGGCCAACAGATTGTGCCCAAGTCTTTATTGACATATGCTTGCTTGACATAATCTGGGTCCGCAAATCGTGAAAAAACACCTCCACGCCTAGCATAGGCACTCAAATCAACTACGCTTTTTTCACCATTTTCAAAGACAATTTCAAATTTATAACCCGTAATATGTTTTGCTTCAATAATATCAAGCATATTCTTATTTCACTCCAACGGTTTAATTGCCACCAAAGGCTGATTAGCCCCCGCTTGTTCCCAGTCTTTCATAGAGCAAAAAGGTAGCTGCTACCTTTTTTCGGAAAATGCTTCCACGGTGAAGGTATAAAGTTCAGTTTTAGGGTCTTTCCAGCAATCGCGCGAGAGGCCGGCTTTTTGGGAGCACAGCTCGCCCAGGAAATCCTCTTTTTCCGGAATTTGTTCCCAAACCTGTGGCAGGAAAAGGCCGGAATTGTCCCCATTTCTGACCACCACCCCATGTTGGACCGGAGTTATTTTTTTAGCGGAAGCGATCCGCTCCAGGCGCGAAAGCGCGGAAATCTCTATTTTCACCTCCGGCAACTCCTCTTCGGTAAGGGGCTCAAAGCGTTGGTCGCTGAAAGCAGCCGATACAGCGGCATACTTAACGGCATCCAGCAGCGCCATTTGCGGCTCAACCGTGCCTATGCAGCCCCGCAGCGAGCCTTTTTTGGTAAGAGTCACAAAAACCGCCGCGGGCAAATTCATGGCGTAATCAATTTTAGCAAGCTCAGCTTTTGGCCGCGACTCGTCCAGCATCTCGGTGATAACAGCTCTCGCCGTTTTAAGCAATAGGTCCCTGCGGCCATCGTCGTATATTATTTTATACGGCTCGGCTTTTTCATTTACAATAAATGCGCCCGAGAGATAGCCGACCACACGGCCCTTTTCAGAGATTTGAGGAGCCTCATCGTAAGAATCAGCGTATTTCAGGTTTACAAATTCCCCAGCCCCAAGCTGTTTTGCGGCCTCAAGCCCGGCTGTCATGGCGGCCGAACCACAGGCGCAGGTTTCAAGGCCGGGCACGCCTTTTGACATTAAAACCCGGTCGGTCAATTGGAAATATTCCGGTGACATGGTTTGCAGGGCCAGAGCCTGGGTAAGGTCAACAGCGCGGGCTGCTTCATGTTCAGGATAATGAGACATATCGGAGGAAATAACAAGCAAAGCTTTGCGGCCTTTGAGTTTTTCGGCCAGAATCCGGCCGATTTTGAGCAGGTCCGGAAGGTTTTCGGAATTCATAACGCCGGCAACCAGCTTGAACGGCTTTTTCAGCCTGCGCTGCAGGAATGGCAATTGCACTTCCACCGCGTGCTCACGCAGGTGAGCGTCGGCGTCGTCGGTAAAAAGCGGATCCGTTTTCATCAACCCGCGCGAAAATTTTTCATCCACCGGCACGCGCCCTAGCGGTGTTTCATAAAAGCCGGTGGCAAGCAAGGCAACGCCTTTAACCTGTTTTGTATGGCCGGTGGCAAGCATCACCACCAGATCGTACCTATCGTCAATAATTTTATAGGCATAGGCGGCAACTCGGCCTGAATAAGGATATCCGGCGTGGGGCACAAGCACCGCCAGCACCTTGCCGGCGGGTTTAGCTGGTGAGGCCTCAACAAGCGCCTTATCAACAAAAGCTGTCAGCGCAGCCTTATCCGCCGTATAAAATTTACCGGCGAAAGCCGCCTCGCGTGCGCAAACGTTAACAGCAGCAAAAAAGACGGTAAAAGCCAGAAAACAGATTCTGTTTTTCATATGTGAATGCCTTTGAAATAAGTCCACCCTATTACCCCCACTGAAGTTAGGATGGGAAATGCGAAAGCCTTCAGTGCCTCGTTCCAGACCGGGTAATTCATGTCAATGATCCGTATTACCACGGCCGAACCGGTAATAAAAATGACCGGCGCAAACCACAGATCACGCGGTATCGCGCCAATGAATTCCGGCTTTCCGGCGATGGCGGAAACAATAATAGCCAGCGACAACAAGGTCAGCGTAAGGGTGCAGAATTTAAAAGTTAAGCCGCATAAAAACCTCGCTACAGCGTACCAGCAAAAAACTACGCTGAATAATGTCAGAATCATTAAGATAAGCGGCAGGCCCCACCAGGTTACAGGCAACACGGAATTTTTATTTTTTTTAAAAAATTTCCAGGCCTGCTCCATAGACTCCATATTCTGCGAAAGGAAGCCCATCCCGCCGGCTTTTGCGCTCAAACCGCCTAAACCGCCGCCGGCGCCTACCTCCGCGATCATCTTCTGTAAAGCTGCCTGTTCGTCATCGTTTGCAGGTTCATCATCGGCTATACTCTCCCGCGCGGGCCTGGCAAGCCCTTCAAGGCTATCAAAAGAAGCCAGCCGCTTATCCAGGCTTGTTTTATACATCTGCGTTATTTGCGGCACCATACTTGTAAGCTGTTTCGTCATTACAGTGGTCATACCCAGAGTACCGGCGCCCAACAGAAGAAAAGTAAACATGAATCTCATTTGTATTCTCTTAGTAAAAGCCCACGACCTGGTCTATTTTCTGGATGAAGGCGAAGCCTTTTCCAGGTTTAGCCATGCCCAGTCTGTCAACTACGCCATCCAGGACGGCTTTGGACTTGCCGGCCTCAGCCACGATAAGTATTATCATTTTTTCGGCTTCGATGAAACTGCCCAGAATGCCCAGCTTTTCCCTTACACCTTTTCCCCTTCCGTAAAAATAAGTGGCTCCAGGCGCACCCGACTTAAACGCGGCCTCGAGGGCTTTATCACCGTCTTTACGCTGAACAACTATAGTAAGAAGTTCTTTCCCGGTTTCCATATCCGTCTCCTTTTTAACTCCGTTTAAGTACCGGTTTGTAATTTTATTAAAATTTTTGCGGCAAAAAATTTTACCATATCCCCGGAATTTTAGTGCCGTCGTAGGGACAGCGTCCGCCGTTCACAGAGAGCTGATTTTCAAGCACTGCATAGCCATACCGGCGCACCAGCACACGGCCGCACTTCGGGCAATAGGTGCTTTCACCCTCATGGCCGGACACATTCCCCACATAAACATATTTCAGTCCCGCCTTAAGGGCCTCGGCGCGCGCCCGCGTAAGCGTTTCAACCGGCGTAGCCGCCAGATTGTCAAGCCGGTAATTGGGCATGAAACGCGAAAAAAAAAGCGGGGTATCGGAGCCAAGATTTGTTTTTATCCATGCGATCATTCCGGCCATGCTTTTACTCTCGTCGTTAAGGCCCGGCACCACCAGATTTACCACTTCAAATAAGACGCCGCTTTTTTTCAAGGTCAGAAGGGTTTCTTTTACCGGCTCAAGGCGTCCACCCACATAAGCGCGGTAAAATTCTGGGCTGAAGCCCTTAAGGTCAATTTTAACAACATCCATATATTTCAGAAGTTTCAGCAGGGGCTCGCGGTTAATGTAGCCGCCGCTTACCATCACATTTTTAAGCCCTTTCTCCCTGGCTATACGGGCCGTGTCGTACATATATTCGTAAAAAACCACGGGTTCGGAATAAGTGTAGGCGATGGCGCGCGAACGCGTGGCCAGGGCCCGGCGCACCACGTCTTCCGGCTGCAGGCCCGAGACCTCTTCGGAAACCAGGCCGGCGTAGGCGCGGCCGTCGTGCCCGACGCTGACGGAAAGGGCTGCGGGAACGGGAAGTTTTTTTGGGGCCTGCTCCGGGTAGATCTGCGAGATCTCCCAGTTCTGGCAGGCGNNTCGGAATAAGTGTAGGCGATGGCTTTGGAACGAGTGGCCAGCGCGCAAGTTACGATATCCGAGGGAGAAAAAACGGAAACTTCCTTTTGGGACAGTTCACCATAAGCCCTGCCTGAAGCATCTGTCTTTACAGCCAGCGAAGCGGGCACCATGGAAGAAAGAGCCGCTTGCTCGGGCCAGATCTGGGATATTTCCCAGTTCTGGCAGGCATTACATTTCAGGTTGCAACCGGGAGTCGCCAGCGAGTAGATCAGGGAACCGGGGTAAAGATGATAGACCGGTTTTTTTTCTATGGGATCCAGGTGGACCGAAACCGGCTTTGAGTAAACGAGCGTTTTTATCCGGCCGCCGTAATTAATACGCACACGGCAGCGGCCGCGCGCGCCTTCCGGAAGAAAACAATTGTAAGGACAAAGGCGGCACTGAATTCCGTTGCAGACCGGCGCCGAGAAAGATCCGTCGCGCACCCCCGGATTATTTACAGGAAAAAGCGCCCCGAAAGTGCCGGGGGGCGGATATAAGGCGATAAGGCCGCAAAAAACAAGCGCCAGACAGGCGGTTAAAAACGCCAGTCCCGGCGCC
>DMES01000032.1:9198-9575 GCA_003450815.1 Elusimicrobiota bacterium
CCCGAAAAAAACAAGCGCCAGACGGGCGTTAAAAACCGCCAGTCCCGGCGCCAGTTTTTGTTTGATATCGTACATCAGCGTAAAAACTCCCGAGAATTACGGCAATTTTCGGGCTAATAGAACTTCACGGTTTCGCCTGTTGCGGGATCGGAAACAAGAGGATGTTTCTTATAAAATCCGCTTATTATGTCCCAGGCCTCACGGCCGGTTTCAGCGTAATGGAACAGTTTAATATCCTCTTTCGCGATATAACCCCACTTCGCCATGTTCGCGAAGTTAATGACATCATCCCAGTATTTTCGGCCCATTAAAATTATAGGCAGCCGCCTTTTTTTCCCGGTCTGAACCAGCGTAAGCACTTCAAAAAGCTCATCCAT
>DMES01000032.1:9671-29938 GCA_003450815.1 Elusimicrobiota bacterium
ACCTCAAAAAGCTCATCCATGGTGCCGAAACCGCCGGGGAACGCCACCAGCGCCCGCGCCCGCATGACAAAATGCATTTTTCTGACGGCAAAGTAATGGAACCGGAAACAGAATTCCGGCGACACATAAGGGTTGGGCGCCTGTTCGCTCGGCAGCGTGATATTCAGCCCTATGGTTTTTGCCCCCGCCTCATACGCCCCGCGGTTTGCCGCTTCCATTATGCCGGGGCCGCCGCCGGTTACTACGATCAGCTTCCTTCCGTCCAGGCTGTTTTCGGCGACAAGTCTTCCAAGATTGCGGGCCTCCTCGTAATATTTTACGGAGCTCATCAGCCGTCGTACCGCTGCAAGGTTTTTCCGCAATTCCTTGTCTTTAGGGTTTCGCTTTACAAGCTTCTGAAGTTCAAGTATCCGCTCTTCAGACTCCTGCCTGTCCCAGGTGCGGGCGCTGCCAAAAACCACCACTGTATCGGTAACATTGTGATCGGCAAGATACAGCTCAGGCTTCAGCAATTCAAGCTGAAGTCGCACCGGCCGCAGTTCTTCCCGGCTTAAAAAATCGGCGTCGGCATAAGCCCTTCTGTAAGCATGGGAGCGTTTGAGGGCAAACGCCTGTTTTATAAGTTGTTTTTTTGTAGGCACTTGAGATCTCCTTTTCAGCGAGCGGTTAGCATGCAAGTGTAGTCTTCTTGCAGCTAGTAGGCTTGTATGCTGGTATGCTTTTTCAAGAATTTATTAGAAAGATCTACTAGCCTACTCGCTTACAAGCCTACCAGCAATCTTTCCAGCAAAATTATTTATTCCCCGCGCCGACTGCCCGGCTTTGAATACCCGACATCCAGGCAGCCGCGTTAGCGGCTATCCCAGAAGCGTCCAGCCCCAGCTCCGCATAAAGTTCGTCCGGTTTTCCCTGCTCAATATAATTATCCGGGATACCCATACACAGCACACGCGCCTCTAAGCCAGCGGCGTTCATGCCCTCAAGCACGGCCGAGCCGAAGCCTCCGGCCAAAGCGTTGTCTTCCACCGTTACAAGGCGTCCGCAAAGGCCGCAAGCTTCTTTCAAAAGCTCCAGGTCCAGCGGTTTTATAAAACGCATATCGGCCACCCCCGCGTCTATTCCTTTGGCTTTAAGCAGGCGCGCCGCTTCCAGGGCCGGGTGGACCCGGTTCCCTACGGCAAGTATATTTATATCCCCGCCTTTTGAAAACCAGCGGCCTTTGCCCAGCGGGTAGTTTTTAAATTCAGCGTCCATCTCCACGCCGAAAGCCCGGCCGCGCGGGTAGCGGATCACCACCGGCATATTGTAGCCAAAAGCGCTTGAAAGCATGTTTTGTAGTTCATTCTCATCGGCGGGAGCCATAACGGCGATATCGGGCAGCATCCGGAAAAGCGACAGGTCAAAAACACCGTGATGCGTGGGGCCGTCTTCACCCACAAGTCCCGCCCGGTCAAGAGCGACCACAACAGGCAGCTTTTGCAGACAGATGTCATGCATTATCTGGTCAAAGGCACGCTGTATGAAAGAGGAATATATGGCCGCCACGGGTTTAAGGCCTTCGGCAGCCAGCCCCGCCGCGAAGGTCAGCGCGTGTTCTTCCGCGATGCCGACATCGTAATACCGCTTGGGAAAAGTATCCCGGAATTTATCAAGGCCCGTCCCCTCAGGCATGGCCGCCGTGATGGCGCATATTTTCTGGTTTTTTTCCGCCAGGCGGACCATGGCGGCGCCGAAGACTTTTGTAAACGACGGCGCGGATACTGGCGCCTTTTTAGCTTCACCCGTTTCCAGGTTGAATACAGGAGCGCCATGGAATTCCGTGGGCTCCTCTTCAGCGGGCTCATAACCCTTGCCTTTCTTGGTTACCACATGAAGCAGCACCGGGCCTTTCATATCCTTTAAATACCCCAACACCTCGGTAAGTTCGGTGATATTATGGCCGTTCACCGGCCCGAAATAAGTAAACCCCATTTCCTCAAAGGTCATGCCCGGGAAAAGCAAAACGCGGGTGCGTTTTGCCACCTTAAGAATGCTTTTGCCCCAGAACTGAAAGCGATTAAGAAAAACCTCAGCCTTGCGCTCCGCGCTCTGCACCGTGCCGAGGGTAAGAAGCTTGGTCAATATCCGCCCGAGCCGCCCCACGCGCGTTGAGATGAACATCTGGTTATCATTCAGTACGGCAAGCAGGTCAGTGCCTGACTGGCCGATGTTCTGCAGGGCCTCCCAGGCCATACCGCCGGTCATGCAGCCGTCGGAGACCACCGCAACAACCTTATGCAGGGAACCGCTGAGATCCCTTGAAGCGGCCATACCCGAGGCAGCGGAAAGCGCCGTTGAGGCGTGTCCCGCCCCGAAGGCGTCATGCGGCGACTCATGGCGCTTTAAAAACCCGGAAAGGCCGTTTTTCTGGCGTATGGTTTTAAACCCTTCCTGACGGCCGGTAAGCAGCTTATGGGCGTAGGCCTGGTGCCCTGTATCAAAGACTATTTTATCCGCCGGCGAGTTATAAACATAATGAAGGGCCACTATCAGGTCAGTAGCGCCAAGGCTTGAAGCCAGGTGTCCGCCGGTTTTGCTGATGGAATTCAGGATGGTTCCGCGTATTTCCGCGGCCACCGCATCCAATGCCTCGAGCGGAAGTTTCTTAAGATCCTGGGGGCCCTTGATATTGGGTAGGTATTTCATAAATCAAAAAGTCTCCTTCTACCGCTACTTTTCACGACTATAAACGAATTCCGCAATATCTGAAAGTATTTTTTTCTTCTCCGGCCGGCCGGAAAGCCGGCGCAAGTCTCTTTTTGCCTCAATCATCAAAGATGCAGCCTTTTTTTTGGCGCTATTGAGGCCGAAAAGGGAAACATAGGTGAGCTTTTTATTTTTCAGGTCGCTGCCGTTTTTGCCAAGCTTTTTTTTGTCGCCTGTAACATCAAGGATATCATCGGATATCTGGAAACACAGCCCGATTTTACGCGCAAAAGCGGACAACGCCCTGGAATCGCCGTCTGGAGCCCCGGCGAGCGCCGCGCCCATTTCCACCGAGGCCATAAGCAGGTCTGCGGTTTTATGAAGATGGATATATTTAAGCAGCCCCGCCCCCTTCAACCTGACGGCGGTAGACATTTTCCCGGCGGAAGCGAAGCCTTCCGCTTCCAGATCAGCGGCCTGGCCGGAAACCATGCCGCAGGCGCCAGCGTGTCGCGCTAGAACTGAAACTGCTTTAAGGACATTGCCTCTTTTATTTTTTCCAAGCGAAGTCTTTGCCATGGAGGCTAAAATAAAAAAAGCGTCGGTAAGCAGCGCATCGCCGGCAAGTATAGCAAGAGCTTCGCCGTAAACCTTATGGTTCGTCGGCCTTCCCCGGCGCAGCTCATCGTCATCCATAGCCGGCAAGTCGTCGTGAATAAGGGAATAGGTATGCACCATTTCAAGCGCGCAGGCGGCTGGAAGCACAGCGCGGAAGCTGCCGCCGTAAAGTTCGTAGACCGCCCCCAAAAGCGCCGGGCGCAGCCTTTTTCCGCCGGCGGAAAGCGAATAAAGCATGGCTTCTCTTAATTTTGGGTGGGAGGTTTCAAGACCGTTTATAAAACCCGGCAAAGCGCCGTCCACAGCGGCCGCTTTTCGCGCCAGATACTCTTTAACGTTCATTGGTTAGATTATACAAAAATAGAAAGCGACAGCTTTTACCAGATAAACTGCACGCCTATCCGGCTGGTGGCGCCAAGAGCGCCGTAGTCCATATAGGAATAGTCAAGTCTCGCTCCGTGTATAAAGCTTGTCTTATCGGAAAGGCGATCAAAATTCATGCCTATCCCTCCGCTTAAATGGGAGCCTGAATCTTTCTGCGTCTTATAGCCGATACGCACCTGGAACATTTTGAGGATATCAGCTTCAAGCCCGGTGGCGCTGAAGATAGAGTTGTCCGAGTATTTTATCAGGTCTGAAGCCAGCGTAAAAACCATTGTGTTATTTCTGGAATGGAGGTCTTTGGCAAGGCCAAAGCGCAATTCGCCGGGTAAAGAGTAGCTTTCCCTGACGAATTTCTGCTTCCCCCCTAAATTCAAGGCTGAAACCCCCAGATGAAAATGGTGTGGAAGAACCAGCAGAGCGCCAAAATCACAAGCATAGGTTTCAGCGCTGTAGCGGTCCAGAGTTTCACTGATACGCCTGACGCTGACTCCCAGCGCAAGTCTGAAAGCTTTTGGGCGGTATCTTTTCACAGGGTACACATTGGTCCAGCTGGGACTGATAAGCATGGGGTCAAGCATGCCTATATCATCATTAAAATGCGGCCAGGATTGGGAATACGATAATAGCCAAAGCTGGTGAGAGGTGGAAGTTCTGCCGACGGGCATGTCATTCTTGTCGTAAGCGTCGATCTTCCCGCTTGAAAGAGAAGAAAAGCCAAGCCCTATAGTACCGAAAGGCGCTCGGTAAGAGGCAGCCGCGTATTCCTGGGTAACTCCTCGAAAATACTGGTTGTGAGTACCGGAGAAGGAATTATAGCTGAGCAATCCCAGCCCGGCAGGATTGTACAGTATGGAATCCGGTCCCACCATTGCGGTGTATGCTTCGCCAAGTCCGGTGGGCACGGCAGCAACCGGGATTTTAAGGAAATTAGCCGAAGTAGTACCCGGGGAAGCGGCCAGGCTGAGGGAGGCGCAGCACAACAGGACGCCGGGGAAAAACGCCCGCGCCAGAAAGCCGCTAATGTAAGCTCGTTTACCCATAAAGCCATAGGCAGCCGCAGTCCTGGCTCCGCCGCCGTTATTATAGTATACACCAGTATCTGTTTTTTTCAATAGCTAAATATCACAGCCCGGAAAACCCGCCTGATTTTCCCGGGTCAATCAGCCCCCGCGATGTTCTTCAACCAGGTGGGAGTGCGCCTGCCGTGCGCGTCAATAAAAAGGGCGGGAGTTGCCTCCCGCCCTTTTTGATTAAAAAATTCAGTTCAGACTGAATTTTTTGTGTTATTTCATCCACTTTATGAAGTCATCCCAGTTTGAGTCGGCCGCCCATTTAAGAACATCATAGGAGGCTGTATACGCCGTTGGGATATAGATAGCAAGCCCCGTGGCATTTGCGTACTTCGCGCCAATCGCCCGGTTGCTTATAACCACGTCGCTCTTTATGAAGCCAAGCAGGGTTTTCCCCTTTGCCACAACCGCCTGGCTAGCGGCCGCGTCATCAACAAGCTTCACGAAGTGATAGACATCCTTGTTTGACGCGTAGTAGAAAGCCTGGGCTTTGCTCCGCGCACTTTTGGCGTTGGCAAGCTCACCGGCTTTCATTACTTCGGCGGCCCAGTCATTTATCAGCACGGTGAATTTATCCAGCGCGGCTGTTTTAATAGCGGACTGTGTGGCTCCCTGGTTAACGCTCTGGTAATGGTCGCCGTAGGAATTAACCATGGCTATGGACAGCTCAGCGGAGGACATACCGGGTTTTGCGGCCAGCGGCCCAAGCCAGGTGTTATAAGTATAACCGTCTCCGGGCTCGGTTTCCTCGGAAGCAACGATATACTCGGCGTAATTCTTTACTTCATAGCCCACCTCAACCATCTGCATCAGACAGGCGTCCATGCTAAGAATATCAATTTTGCCTATCTGCTCCATGGCCTGCCTGAGCTGGGGCGTGGTTATGTGGTTGCGGGATTCGTCATCGTAGGAGATGCCTTTCTCGGATTCAAAGGTGACATCCTTATTCCAGCCGGAACCATGATTCCAGACCACCAGCGCGTAATGGCGCGCGGGGTAATTGCTCATGGCCCACTTGGTGAATTCCACCAGATGGTTCCAATCCCCCATGTCGGTCTTGGCTATTTCCATAACCACTGGAGAAGTAATAGCTGAAAGATTGGCGTCTTTCTGCACCAGATAGCGCCGCGTGCTTTTCCAGTCTCCGTCTGCAGTGGAATACCCCGCAATGCGACCCAGTTCAGCCACTACATTCACATTGGCGTCGGAACCCACCATTTCCATCTCATTTACATCCTTAAGGCCGTACTCTTCCAGGTTGTTCTTGGCGTTAACGTAGACCATTACGGTCCATTCTTTAGACGCCGCTGCCTGAACCTGGGGCAGCGGGATTATTTCCGCGCCCGGATTTGCCGCTTTAAGCCGGCTGACCATTTGGGAAACACTGCCGGTCTGGTCAAAGGTAATATTACCGTCCAGCGCGAACGCGCATGAAACCAGGCTGAGACAAGCCAAAACTCCCAATAACCTATTACGCATTTTCAACCTCCACTTTCTATATTATAAGATGCCGGAATAATCCTATTAAATGCCAGTTCCGCTAGTCAAGGCGAATTTTAGCCCTGGGATTTTTTTAATTGTGCCGGAGGCTTCAATAATAATATAATAGCCGGTACATTAACTGAACAGAGGCACATTACAATGAAAAAAACGCTACTTTTCTCCTTTTTCCTGTCGCTGACTTTATGCTCGGTCGCCACCATATGGGCCCAGGCTGAGAGCCGCAATGCGCTTGAAGCGAAACTCGCGCTTGAGAACTCTCTTGAAAAAAGGCTAAAAATGGTCTTGTCCGAAGCGCTGGGAACAGATGACATAATCGTCATAATCTCGGCCGATTTACAGGAGCAGGAGAAAAAAACTCAGCTTGAAATCATGCCGGGTATTCCAAAAGAAGAAAAAATGGGCGAACTTTCTCTTTCCAGTACGCTGACCATGCTGAAAAAACTTTCCGCCAGCCTTATACTTGACAAAACCATCTCGGAGGAGGATACCAAACTTGCCCGGAAGCTTACGGCGGGACTGCTTGGCCTGCCTCCGGAGCGGGAAGACCTTATAACCATTGAAAAAATGAATTTCAGGAAAGCCCGCCCGTTCATAATGAGCGATCTGCTTGTACCGCCGAATCTCTGGAATCTGACCTGGATCATACTGGTTGCCGCACTGATGCTGGTAGCCGTTTTAGTATTTCTCTCTCCGCTGTCACGCGCCGCAAAAGCTTTTGTTGTGGCTTTTGCCGCCCAAAACGCCCAAGCCGAGGGGCAGCGTTCTGAAGAAAAGCGGGAGGCGGAAGTTTTGGAAACGAAAACAGCGGCCGCGCCAGAGTCAGCCCAGGGAGGCAAAACGCCTCTTTTCGGATTTCTGTCCTCTGATAACATTTCAAGCCTGATATTTCTGATGAAAACAAGAACTACCCAGGATCTTACGATACTACTGAATTACGCCCCTAAAGATGTCTCGGCAAAACTGATAGAAGCGCTGTATCCCAAAAGCGTACAAGCTTTGGCTGCCCTGCCGAAAATAACGCTCATGCCGGAGCAAAGCATACGCGCCCTTGAGGCGGAGATCAAGGCCGCGCTTGACTATGTGGTGGGAGGAGAGGATAAAACGCTCGGCATAATGGAAACCCTTGACGAAACCGTGCAGGAGAAAGCCATGGCGGATTTTGCCAGGCTAAATCCCCTGTTTTCAGCAAAGGTGAAATCCTCCATAGTCAGGTTGGCGGACCTGGCGCGCCTTGACGGCGCCCACGCCCAAATGCTCGCGCGCCGTCTGCCAATGCGCGTTATAGCGGCGGCGTTAAAGGGTTCCTCGTACGCAACCGCTTTTGTTTCCAAATTAAGCGGCGGCATGCAGGAGCGCCTTAACCAGGAACTGGAACTTACCCGCGCGCTTCCGGCGGAAGCGTATAAAGCGGAGCGCACAAAAGTAACCGAAGCGCTGCGCCAGCTCATAAAAGAAGGGCTTGTTTCGCTTAATACCTCAACAACAACTGGAGCGCCCCACCCCCAGAGCGCACCGGCGGCAAGCCGGACCGGAGCGCCAGCGACTCCAGCCCATCCGCCCGCGCCGGGGGCAAACCGGCCGGCAACAGATGCCCCCCCGCATGCCGACACATCAAGTGCAAAGCTTGTGCCGGCCGGGGAAAAACCGCCTTCCCCGCCGGCGCAAAAATAATTTATATTCGCGAGCGTCATCAGAGGTGAATTATTATGGATTTAATGACATTGTTCGGAGCTATAACCGGAATAGGCGTCATAGTTTTCGTGCTTTCTTCCGGCGGCATGCTGAAATTCCTTCTGAACTGGGAAGCTATTATCCTGATCTTCGGAGGCACGCTCGGTTCCATCATGATAGCTTACCCGTGGGCAGCCCTCAAATACACGACCTCCGCCATCCGCATAGTTATTTTCCCCCCGAAAAGGCCGTCAATAACGGAGATTATCCGGGTTATCGTGCGCCTGGCGGAAATAGCGAAGAAGAACGGGCTTGAAGCCATAGCCTCCGAACTCCAGAAGCTCCCCCACCCGTTCCTGACCGATGCCTGCCAGATGATAGTGGACGGAGTGGACGAACATATACTGCAGGAAAGGATGGAACATGACATCAATACCACCCGTCTCCGGCATCAGCAGCAGAGCAACATCTTCAACTCTGCCGGCATGTTCGCGCCCATTTTCGGTCTTCTTGGCACGCTGATAGGCGTCGTACAGGTCTTGAGGAACATCCAGAACCCCCAGATGATGGGCGCGTCCATGGCCATAGCCATGACAGCCTCTTTCTACGGGATATTCTCCGCCAACTTTATCTTTCTGCCCATTGCCAGCAAGCTCAATTATTATTCCGACGAAGACATCTTGACCAGGGAAATAATCGCCAAAGGCATAGTTTCGCTCCATGAAGGCGATGTGCCATGGCTGGTCTCAAAAAAGCTTGAAGGCTATCTCTCGCTGGCGCTCAGAAGAAAAACCGTCAAGAAGAAATAAAACATTGCCGCAAGAATTTTAATGAAATTTTTCATAGAAAGATACACCCTGCATAAGAAAACCGAGAACCCGCTCTGGCTGCTGGTGCTCACCTGTATCATGACCGACCTGATGCTTTTTTTCCTTATCCTCTATGTGTCCAGCATCCGCCCCGAACTCAACGCCGGTTTTGTGGACGGCCTGAACATGAAAGCCACCAGCGGGGCGCAGAAAGAAAAGAAGGCCGAGGATGTAATCCAGAAATTTCAGGAGAAAGACGCGGCTGAGACGCTTAAGGCGGAGCTTCAGAAAACCGGCTTGAAGGACATGGCCGAAGTGCAGATGACCGACAAAGTCATCCGCATAAATATAGCGGCCCCCATACTTTTCAGCTCCGGCAGGGCTAAGCTTGAACCGAACGCCCTCCAGGTGCTGGACGTAATGGGAAAGCTGCTTGAAAAACTTAAACAGAACGACATTCTTATTGAAGGCCATACCGATAATGTCCCGGTGAAAAGCGGCGATTACACTACTAACTGGGCGCTTTCAGCCGCCAGGGCAAATTCCGTGGTGGATTATCTTGCCGATAATTTCGGCATCCCGCAGGAGAAACTTGTCTCCGCTGCCTACGGGGAATACCGCCCTGTCGCACCCAATAATACGCCCGGGGGGCGGGCCAAAAACAGAAGAATAGAAATAGTGGTGGCACGAAAATGAGCCAACAAGACAACAGCCAGATCTGGCTGATACCGTTCGCCGACCTTATGTCCACGCTGGTGATACTTTTTCTGGCCCTCTACGGCTTCTCAATTAACATGAAGAAGACGGACTATGAAATGGCCATGGCCACAATGCAGAAAGAACTGGGAGTGGGAGCCGCGGACAAAAAGATAAAAGACCTGGGCCTCACGAAAAAAGTGGAAGAGGACCTTAAAAAACAGATAGAGAACGGCCAGCTGGGCGTTGAGGTGACTACCAGCAAGATAAAGCTGACTTTTGCCTCCCCCGTTCTGTTTGATTCCGGCTCGGCCAGTCTCAAAAAAGGGGCTGCTTATCTTTTAAAAAGCGTGGCCGAAAACCTTAAAACCATGAACAACCCTGTATTGGTGGAGGGGCATACGGACGCCGCCCGCATGCTGGGACGCAAATTCCGCTCAAACCGTGAACTTTCGCTTATGCGGGCTTTTTCAGTAATAGACTATCTGATTTCACAAGGCCTGGCGCCGGCAATGCTCACCGCTTACGGTTACGGAGAGTTCAGGCCGCTGGCCGCCAACGACACTGAGGTTAACCGCGCCAAAAACCGCAGGATAGAAATAATCATAATGCGACAGGAATCCATCGGAGAAAAAAAGACATGATACACATCTTCGCCTCCTTATTTTTCCTTATATCGGCCTTTTCAAGAGCCGCCGAACCGTCGAACCCACCGGGCGGCGCGCAGGCCGCGGGCGGCACGGAGGCGCAGTCTACCGACCCGCTGGCCGCGCAGCTGCGCGAATACTATGACAAAGCCTTCGGATTTTATACCACCGGAGATTACCAGAAAGCTATTGAATACTGGAACATGGTGCTTAGAGCCGACTCCAAGCAGGTGACGGCCCGCAATATGATAGAAGACGCCAGGCACAAGATGGCCGGATCTTCCATGGAAATGAAAGGCGCTTTTTACGAGCTTATCAAAAAAGGCCTTTACGCCGACGCCCTTGTAAAGATGGAAAGCATGCTCGCAACCGATCCCACCAACCAGGGCTATCAGAAGCTTCAGACACGTACGCGGACGGTATCGGCCATTGCGCCTAAGAAGCCCTCGTCCACAAAATCCTGGAACATCGCCACGGACGGCCTTTACTCCTGGCTGGGCGAGAAAGAGGACGCGCTTTTCGCCTACGACGCCCTGCGCTACGCCTTTGAGCTTTCCCCCGCGGAAAGCAGGTTCCAGCGCATGATCGCGGCGCTTGAGCAGGAATTCCCCCAGTTAAAGATAAACGACACCAAACCGCCGAATGTGAGCGTTCTGGAAAATAAAAAAGATGTGGCCCTGCACCACATTTACGACTCAAAATTCTATCCGGCAGTGAAGGAGCTTGAAGGGGCGCTCAGACTTGAGCCTGGAGATATAACCACCCTCAAACGCCTGGGTTCGGCTTACCTTCAGCTCAAAGACTATCCAAAAGCCAGGACAGCCTGGCAGAAAGCCGCGGCCCTCGCTCCCAAAGATTCGCAACTGACGGAATACCTGGCAGCTCTCGATAAAGCGGCTCCCCCAGGCAAATCAAGACAAAACGTCGCTAAAACGAAAAAAAGAAAGTTAAGCGATTCTCAATAAAAGCCACACCGGACCCTGAAAAATCCGCCAATATTTAAAAGGTGGATTTTTCAGGGTCAGAATGAATAATTATATCTGGTTAAGATGTTCAGCACGGTGGAATTGCCGGCGGAATTTATTTTATCGGTTTTAGAAAGCGCGCCTATGCCGAAGGTAAGACGGGAGTTTTGGCTTTTTGCCCAAACCGTTTCAAGGTTGACGGAAAGCTGACTGTAATCGGCCGGGTACAGCGGGGAGTCGCTTTTATTGGAAGATAGAGTAGCCCAAAGCTGGAAGGCCATGGCCTTGCGCGGCATTGAATAGGTGAAATTTCCCGTCAGACTGTTGTTTTTTCCTACGCTTGAGTCCACCTTGTCTTTGGTGCTTGAATTAACCACCCCTGCGGACATGGAAAGTTTTGGAGAAAGCCTGAAAGCCCCGTTAAAAGAGATTAGCGCCGTATCAAGGTTATGGGAAAGCCTGGTATTATCAGTAAAAGTGTTAAGCTGATATCCGAAATTAAGCGTGTGGGGCCCCCACGGCTGAGTAAGGGAAAAATTCATTGTGTCGGTTTTATTGTCCTGCACCGAGGCCGGCTGTCCCTTGGTGGTATTCACTAAAAACGAGGAGTTTAGAGTAGTCTTACCCATAAGCCTGAGGGAATTAGCCACGCTTGTCTGTGCATGATCGGTGGTGGTTTTTGCGGCGTCGCGGTTCAGATTATCGCTGTATTTATTTAACCCAAAACTGAAAGTAGTCCAATCCGCCGGAAAAAGCTCCAGCTCGCAATCAGTAACTATACGGTCGGAAATAACGGAGGGGCTGGCAAAAGACGCGAATTCAGGTCCTACGCGCGAAAGCGAGCCCCGTGCTGAAACATAAGCCCCCCGGTATTTAACTTCCTGTTTCCAGGCCGCGCCGCTAAGAGCCTGGTCCGGTGCGCTTAGGTCCGCTTGTGAGGAACTTAACTGGTATTCGCTGTTAAGCGTGAAGGCGGTAAGAAATTTTAATTCCGCGTTAAGGCCGTAAACAATGCTCTGCTGCGCTTTCAGGATATTTGAGGTGGTGGAAATAGTAATGGAATGGTCGTCGTCGCGGCTCCATACCGCGTCCGCGACAAGCTTAAAACCAGGACTTAGCTGGTAAACGGCTTTCCCCCCGCCGGTATAGCGCGCGAACCGCCCGCCCGATGAAGAGTCGGGTTCCTGCGGGGGCACAATGCGGCCTATCAGCGCAGTCCATGAAAGGTTCCCCCGCGAGCGCTCAAGCGAAACACCTCTCATCCCCTGCCCGTCAAGAGAAAGCGGCGTGAGCGAAGGAGAGATATCCCCCGCGCTTAAAACGCCCCAGGGCGCGTAATAATTAAGAAGCACTATGTTTGGCGTTATGGGATGGTTATAGGAATGCACAAGGTAGGTGTTAAAAAGGAAAGAAGACTGGCGCACCTTGCCGACTATATTGGCCGCGGTTACCGCCTGGCTGTGCCCCCAGCCGTCGGAACTTGAATTTTTATAACTGATGGAAACATCTCCCCCCAGTTTAAAATCCTGCGGAACCGGCGGGCGAAATTCTTTTTCTATAACCTGGAAGCCCTTGTAATCCGTTTCCAGAATACGCTTACCGTCTTTTACCAGAAAAACCCTGTAAAGCAGGCGGCTGCCCTGCATATTGTCCGGTACGGTAAAAGCAAGCTGCGCGCCGTGTGCCGCGCCCGGGGCCACATCTTCCTGCGGTGAAAGCGTTTCGGTCTGGGCCAGGAATTTCCGGTTTTCCCCCTCAATGGTATATATTTCACCCGCCCAGTAATAAGTTCCCTTAAGCCAGGCGGCGGAGCCGGTATTAACCACAAGCGTCTGCAATTTTACCGTATCGCCGGCCATTACCGGATCTGGAGCCGCCGCCGTAAATTGCAGGCTGGCGAAATCCTCGGCAAAGGCCGGCGCGCTTAACGCCGACAGCAATAGGGTAAAAGAAAGTATTGTATTTTTCATTGCAAAGAGTAAATTATACGCTTTTTTTATGAAGTGTAGCTTGGTTTGCAAGCCAAGCTATCTGATTACGGCAAATTTTTTAATAACTTTTTCGGCGCCGCCGGACATATTTTTAACGCGCAGTATGTAAACATATACTCCCGAAGCCATTTTTTCACCGGACATATTCCAGGTTATTACGTAACCGTGGCCTGAGTCGCCTACTACGCTGTCGGCCGAATAACTATCCAGAGTCTTTATCAGCCGGCCGCTTATGTCAAACACCTCCACCACGGCCTCAAAGGCGCCCGCAGCCAGAGAAGTGTAAAAATGGAAATTAACAATTTTGCCCGCCGGGTTCGGATAGGCGTAAACCTTGTCCTTATTTAACAGCTCAAACTTGGGCGAGAACATAAAATTCTGCCCGGCTTTAAGGGACACAACTTCCATTTTGCTGAAATCGGAACCGTTGTATACCCGGATGGAATAGGTACCCGGCAGCAGGTTCGGAACCTTGAAAGCGCCATGCTGATCAGCGAAAGCGGCCCCTATGCGGCGCCCCTTGCGGTAAATTTCAACGAAAGGCATATTTTGCGCTGGGCGTACTTCCCTGGTGGTGTAGGCCGCGGAGAGCTTAGGATGCGAGGCCGGCAGGAAATGCTCTGGTATAAAGCCAGAAATGCTGGCCAGCATATAGGTTATGCTAAGGCCGAAATTAACCCCTTCGGAGCCGTTAGCTATACCATCCTTGGAAACCGAACTCTCTATGTCGTCCGCCGCCCAAGTGGCTTTAACCGTGAAGTTAGCGGAACCCAGGTCGCTTATTGAATAAATGCCTGAAGTATCGGTAAAATCGGACCCCTCCAGCGCGCCGTTAGGCGCAAAAGCCTCCAGAAGCACACCTGTAATAGGATAGCCCGCCCCGTCTTTTATCAAACCGCTTATACCGCCGTAATTACTGGAGCCGGCCATGGCAACAGCCTCATTTGAGGCGCCGGACCAGTTATGGGCGTCGTCGGCGGTCCATATGGTGAAATAATGTGAAGAGGACGCCGTAAGCCCCGATACCACCAAATAGCGCGTAGAGCCCGCTGTCACAGCGGCAGTGGTTATTTCAACCTGCGCGCTGGTAGTGGAAACAGCGGCCCCTGTGAAGGTGGAATGGGCTATTTTATAGGTGCCGCTAAGCAGATATCCTACAGGGCCGTTATCGCCGGCAGAAGTCCAGAACAAAACCACAGCCCCCGGCAGATTTGACACAACGGCTGCCAGATTAAGTGTCGCCGGCGGCGGGGTATTGTCATAGTATGTAAAAGTGGAGCCATAAATGCCGAAAGCGCCGGCGTTGGCCGGGAACGATTTATCGGAAGCGCGGATGTCGGCATAGTAAGCTGTTCCGTGCGTAAGGCTGTCGCGCAAAATATCGTTAAAATTCCATGTCCAGTAGGCGGTCGTTCCGGCCGGCAGAGATGTCTGATTAGCGGTCCATAAAGACTGGCTGTTATTCCACCATAGGCCATCCGAAACCCGCCGCAAAACCGCCTCGTCCAGCGACACGCCCGAGGCAGCGTCGGCGGATGTACCGCTTATTGAGGATATGGAATAAGCGGCTGAGCCGTCAGCTGGCGATATTACCCGGGCTTCTGGCGGCTGAGAATCGTAAATGAAAGTATAAGTGGCGAAAAGTTGCGAATAGTCGCCCGCCGAATCCGAAGAACGGGCTATAACCTCGTATTGAATACCGTCAGCCAAAACCAAATTAGCGAAGGCGAAGGTAAATGCGCCGGACAGGTCGGAGGCGTCATACCAGAAATGCGAGGCGGCAAGGAATGAGGTTCCGTTCCAATAGAAGCCGGTGGATCTATCCCTGACTGCGACCTCGGTGCCCAGCACGGCATGCGAGTTGGTCTCGGAGGTGTTACCAGATACATAAGTTAAAGTTGACAGGTAAGCCAGGTCCGAAGCCGGCGCGGTTATTACTACCATCGGCCCGCTTACATTCTTGATTATGGCGAAAGCGTCCACAAGCGTGCGTGTTGACCCGGCCACATCCACCGCCCGCAGGCTGAAATAATTGGAGGTGGAATTAACCAGGCGCGCAAAATCATAAGAAATAACCGGCTCGTAATATGTGCTACCGGAAGTAAGCCCTGTCAGATCCGTCCAACCCTTAACGGCGCCGTCGCCGAAGTTCTTATTTGCGCTTATGCTGTACTGCACCCGGTTAAGCCCCGAAAAAGCGTCATCAAAGCGCAGGCCATCCACATCTCCCGGATATTGGCTGTACCATACGGCTGGCGTGCTGTAACTAACGGTGATAAAAGGCGGCGTGGTATCTTTCAGGACTGAAAAGACATCTATTGATGTGGAGGACTGCCCCACATTATCAATGGCCCGCACGGAGATATAGTTCAGCCCCTCATACATATTGGTCCAGACGGCCTGTGGTATAACCCAGTTTTGCGCATAAGCGGGCGCATTAATGCCGGTAACGGCGTCGCTCCATGGCGCCACTATCCCTGAGGCGCCGCCAGCCTTGGTGGCAGCCTGCACCTGGAATCCGGAAAGGCCGGAGTCGCCGGCTCCGTTATCAAAAAAATCCACATCATATGCAAAAGCGGCGGCGCGGCGCCATAAGGCGTCATCGGCCTGATTATCCGTTATAGTAGGACTGGAGGTATCAAGCGCGGGGTCAAAGACAGTCATAAGCGAAGGCAGCGCAATAAATCTTGAAGCGCGGCCGGCCTCGTTTAAAACCCGCACCTTGGCGTAAAAAGTGGTATTAGCCTGAAGATCGGTGAGGAAAGCGGACAACTGGGTGGTGGCAGATGAATGCGCAATTGAATAATCGGGATAGCTTGAATATAAAAGCTCGTACGCGGAGCCCGGCTGATTTCCGCCGGAAAGCCAGTTAGCGGAGGCGCCAATAATGCCGACATTGGTCCAGGGAGCGGTGCCCGGTAAGGCGGCGTAAGTAAGGGCGGAGCCCGCGGCGGAATAGGAAGTTTCCACAAAGAGCCGGTTGCGGGCCCTGGCCCTGAGGTAATAAGTAACGCCCGGTTCCAGCTCAGCGAAACTCCAGTTATAGCCGCTCATCCAACCAGAATCTTTGCGGCCGACCGCGAAATTTGTATCCGGCGATATTTCAACCAAATAGCCGGTTCCACTGAGGATGGAAACAAAAATGTCGTCTTTAGCATGGGAGCCGTCGGACCCGCCAAAAACATAAAGCCTGTCGCTAAAAATCTCAGCGGTCTGAAATTGGCGGGACGAGTTCAGGGGAGTATAAGCGAACCAGGGGGCTGAGGCCGCAGGGTTAGCGGAAACCGTGCTGAAAAAAACCGCGTTTTGGGCGGCCCCGCCGCTGTTGCCGCCTATAACATAAAGGACATTCGCCGCAGTTAGCGTTTTATGGCCGTAACGCGGGGCTGGAAGCGAAGCGTAAGACGCCCATGAACCTGAAATTTCGCCAGAGGCGTCCAGCGCCGCTACCCATACCTCGCTTTTAGCCGAGGCCCCGTCTTTGCCGCCTGCCACATAAAAGCGGTTGGCAAGAAAAGTCATGGTATGGGCGTACCTTGGCGCGGGCAGGTTTGTGGCGGTTCCCCAGGGGCCTAAGGTTCCATCATCCCCCAGTTCGGTCTTATAAACAGCCGCTGAAACACCGAAGCCGCTGGTATAGCCGCCTGAAACATACAGTTTGTTTCCCGCTAAAGCGGCGGCGTGGAAATAAAGCACAGAGGGCAGATTCGCCTCATGTTCCCAGGCGCCTAAAATGCCGGCCGAGGAAATATCCGCGGACCACACCGCTGAACGCGTTCCCAGACTGTTATAGCCGCCAAGCACATACAGCCGGCCGCGCGCGGCTACAAGCTGATGCGCATAGAGCGCCTCGGGCATATAGCCCGCCGTCTGCCAGGGCGCAAGGCCCGCCGCATTAAGTCCGGCGCGGTAAACAGCGCTTGAAAAATACACGCCGTCATAGCCGCCGGAAACAAACAGCTGCGAGCCGTAAACCGCCGATGCCTGCCCATAACGCGGAGCCGGCATGGTTAAGGGCGCATTCTCCCAGGCGGAGCCTGAGACCGGCGGCGGATTATCAAAAACCGAGAAAGACAAATTCAGCGTATTATGGCCCACATCGTCAAAGTGAAAACTCCCCGATGAAACAGCCGCGGCCAGAGTAACCACGGTGGTAGACGCGAAAGGGGAATAATCCCCTTCCATGTAGTTGGCAAGGACAAAATTATAGAAGCTGGCATTGGGGGTAAGGCTCTCCACCGGACGACCGGTCTCGTCGGTGGAATAAAACACCATGTAAGGCTCTACGCCGGCCCAGGTTGAAACAAAAATATCGTATGTGGTTCCAGGCGGGTTGGTTTGGCCGAGCGAAAGCGCATAACCGCTTACGTTCGCATTGGAATAATCAACGATGGGACTGCCGACCATGCGCGAATAGAATCCAGATTCAAGCGATATCACACCGGCGCTGGGAGAACTGTAAGCCACTCCCCCCAGGGCGCCGTCCAGGGTAAAAATCCCCCCCGCCTGGCCCAGCGCGCCGGAAGAGAATTCCGAAGCGTCCCCCAGCACAGTGATATTATCCGCCGTTTTTCCAACGGTCGCCGCGGCCTGAGCGATGAACAGGCCTAAAACCGTAGCCGCAAGCAGCTTTGTTTTCATCTTCCGACCTGATCGCGCAGCATTATGATTTTTTGAGGACATGTTTTTCTAAGAACATTCCCCGCTTACAACCAGTCAAAATTTTCTCTTTTTACATTTAAGCGTTTAAGCAACGTCCCCTGATACTTACTGTGTCACCCACGATCCCTCGCCGCCCACCAGCATCCATCGAACTGGGCTAACGCTGACCAGCCTGAGCGTTATAGCGGCGTACTGTGGTGAGACGGAATCATTGGAAATAGTTCCGGCAGCGGCAGAATCAGAAATAAAATGGCCCGCTGGCGCCTGTATGATCACCTTGCCTGTGCCAAGTTTAACAATTGTAAACTGCGCGCCTATATCCAGGGCAGTGATTGGAGACGGCAAAGTAAAAGTTCGCTGCACAGCGGCGTCCACTACGATTGTTTTGCCGAAATCGGCAGCTGTAAACACTATATCGGTAGCGATGGTCTGTGTGAGGTGTTTTGCAAGTCTAACAGTGCCGTTGACATCCAGTGACGCCGAAGGGCTTGTTGTCCCGATGCCAACATCACCGTTCCCTTTTATCACAAAGGCATCCGCATTTAATGTTCCAGTAGTAACCCGCACCATATCCTGGGAATATAAGGCAGTAGTTGATGAAATGTGCAGATTTGCCAGCGGGGACACCGCTCCGATACCAACTCTGCCGATACCCAGATCCCCAAAAATAGCGCCGCCGATATTCAGAAAATATGAGGAGGAGCCCAACGGGGCATCCTGGTCATAACCGATTATTATGTTCCTCGACCCCGTATTTAAAATGTCACCAGCTTGGAAACCCAGCAGGATATTATCGCTGCCGGTGGTAAGGCCAAAACCGGCCATATACCCCATAATAGTGGAACTTGAGAAGGAGTTTAATCCGCTGCCATAACCGGCTTCTTCACCGAATATGGCGTTAGCGCTGCCTGTCTGGTTATTAAAAGCCGCGTTATTTCCGATAACTACATTGTTTGATCCTGTAGTATTCTTGTCGGCGGATTGATAGCCTATAAATGAGTTATCGTGGCCCGCAGTATTAAACTGTCCACTCCACTTTCCAAAAAACGAGTTATACTCGCCAATGTCATTGGCCATACCCGAACCATAGCCCATGAACGCATTATTGGATGCACTGGTGTTGGCATAACCAGCCCAGGCTCCAACAAATGCGTTATAATTGCCGAATGTGTCTTTAAATCCGGCAAAGCGACCGACAAAGACATTCTCAGTCCCGCTGTTGGCTGCAGTCCATGCCCCGGCCTGGTGACCAAGCGTCACATTATACTCCCCCGTGTTATTAATACCAGCCTGATACCCGGCAAACAGGTTATAGTTTCCCGTAGCGTTCAAGCCGGCCTGTGAGCCCAGATATGCGTTATAACTGCCGGCAGCGTTGCCATAACCAGCTTGGTAGCCGGCAAAAATATTATCAGTACCCGTGTTAATCTTTCCAGCGTCAATGCCTAAACCCAAACTGTAGTTTCCCGGCAATAGCGCAAGCACCGTGCTCCCGTTTATCTGGTAGCGTGTGAGAGTATTAATATTCCCCGCCACATCCAGCATCCCAGTAGGCGTCATTGTTCCGATGCCGACCTTGCCGCTTCCTTTTATCACAAATACATCCGCATTTGCTGTTCCAGTAGTAACCCGCACCATATCCTGATCAGGTAAAGCGGTAGTTGATGAAATATGCAGATTTGCCTGCGGAGACGGCAATCCGATGCCTATTCTGCCGTTTCCTAAAACCGTAAATTTCGGGTTTCCATAATTGCGGATCTCAAATAGAGGTCTAGTCACCGGATTACTCAGGAAACTTGAATCAAAAACGGCCATGGGACCAGTCTCTGTACCAATGACATCTGTAAGGGTCTTAATAGTGAACACGTCCTCTTCATCGTCATGTCCATTTACTACAATTGCAGGACGGAACTCCCCATTCACTGTGCTTAAATTGGAAAATTTAAGAGAGGACTCAGCATCACTGACCCTTAATAAGGCTAAGGTTTCCGCCACTCCGGTTTCAGCAGGCTTATCCATATGCAGCATTGCCCGCGGGGTCGTGGTCCCGATACCAATACTCCCGTTCACGAATATATTCGTGCTGAAGGTCACACCGGTAGCCATAGTGGTTATGGAACTCACCGTAATGGAAGAAACGCCAATTATATTAAAAGTAGCCATGTTCAGCGTGGTGGTGGCTATGTGGTTGCCCAGCCCGTCGTCGCGAACATTAAACAGGCCGGACCCATCGCCATAATACTTTGCGGCGGAACTAAAGCCTACTACGTACATATTGCTGGAAATATACACACCGCCGCCCTGCGCGGCTGTAGCAGGCGACTCAAACACATTCTCACCGTAACTGACCGTGTTAAGATTGTAAATGCTGGAGCCAGCGGCAAAATACACATGGCTTGACACATACAACCCGCCATACTGTGACAAGCTGGCGGATGACATAAACACATTCGCCTTATAAGTGATGGTGCTGACATTGCTGATACCAAACCCAGACATATTCACCGTGGTGGTGGCTATGTGGTTGCCCAGCGCACCCCAATCATAGGCCGTGTTCCAATTTGCG
>DMES01000032.1:30042-30330 GCA_003450815.1 Elusimicrobiota bacterium
ATTAGCCAACGGACCGGTTGATAATATTACTGCGTTCAAACTCGACTGAATAGCGCCAGTTGATAGTCTTACGGCATTCAGACTTGACTGAATGACTCCAGTCGATAACACTATCGCAGCCGTTGACTTTATAATGTGATCGCCCCAGCCATAGGCCGTGTTCCAATTTGCGTAATTAGCCAACGGACCGGTTGACAATATTACGGCATTTAAACTTGACTGGATGACACCTGTCGATAACACTATCGCAGCCGTTGACTTTATAATGTGATCGCCCCAGCCATAGGC
>DMES01000032.1:30516-32208 GCA_003450815.1 Elusimicrobiota bacterium
ATTAGCCAACGGACCGGTTGATAGTATTACTGCGTTAAGACTTGACCGGATTGTGCCAGTTGACAAAGCGATAGCTGAAGTGGGCGAACTTATATCCAGAAGCGCCGCGCCACTTATAGCGGGCAATGCGCCACTCAGTTTGGACGACAACATACCCACTATCGCTGTATTATTCACCGAAAGGACCGCAATAGACGATATATTTAGCAGATTGGAGCCGTCGCCGTAATACCCGCCGGTCGCTGAACTGAAGCCCAATACATACACATTGCTGGAAATATACATTCCCCCACCCTTATCCATGGTGGCCGACGAAATGAATACATTTGTCTTAAAAGTTATTGTACTGATTTTGACGATGTCAAAACCGCTCATACTCAATGTCATGGTGGCAATATGGGCGCCAAGGCTATCTCCGGGAAGGATATTGTCTAACGCCGCCCACTCCAGAGCCCCTCCTGCAGTTTTTCTCAGAATCTCATTTTCGTTTCCGCCATCAATAAATATGTTTCCCGGCCCGGAAGCAAAATACGTTTGCCCAAAAAAGGTGCTTACGCCGGTGAAGCTGCTTTGCCCGATAAAACTGGCTTGCCCGGTGAAACTGCTTTCGTCAACGAAGTAGGTTCTCTTAATAAAGTTGGCTGACCCGCCAAATACGCTTGGCCCGACAATGTTGACTCCGCCTATGGAGAATGTTGTCCGGCCAACGAAAAACGCGCCCGATGAAACCTGCAGGTAACCGTTTACAACCACATTACCATCCAAAGGTGCGATACTAGTATATGAAGCTTTTGTTTGTCCAAAGACCGTGAAACCTTTTATTTGAACATCGGGTTCAAGGGCGGTGCCGCCTGTGCCAAGAACGGAAAGATCGTCGTTTGCCGTAAACGAAGATGCCGTAACAATATTGGTAAATGCGGCCGACGACGCGTTTACTATACCGAAGTTTCCCATATCCAGCGTGGTGGTGGCGATATGATTTCCCAGGCTGTCTGAGCCTGCGTTCGACCAACTGGCCAGACCGTTAGCGTCAGAAACAAGCATCTTCCCTAAACCTGGCTCACCGCCGGCTATTTGCACCCGCCCCGCTATGTACACATGGCTTGAAACGTACAGGCCGCCATTCTGCTCAGCTGTCGCCGACGATATAAATACATTCGTCCTGTAGGTTATGGTGCTGATATTTGTAACATCAAAACCGGACATGTCCAGCATAGCGGAGGCTATATGATTGCCCAGGTTATCGTTTGCCGGGAGCCCGGTCAGGCTTGATCCGTTCCCGTAATATTTAGTGGCGGAACTAAAGCCCACAATATACACATTGCTAGACAGATATATCCCTCCGCCCTGCGCAGCAGTGGTTGACGACATATAAACATTTGGAGCATAGGTGATGGAACTGATATTATTGACACCAAAACCTGCCATATTCAGGGTGGTGGTTGCTATATGGTTGCCCAGCGCACCCCAGGAATAGGCCGTGTCCCAGTTTGCATAATTAGCCAACGGACCGGTTGATAATATTACTGCGTTTAGACTTGACTGGATGACACCTGTCGATAACACTATCGCCGCCGTAGACTTAATAATGTGGTCGCCCCAGGAATAGGCCGTGTCCCAATTTGCGTAATTAGCCAACGGACCGGTTGATAGTATTACTGCGTTTAGACTCGACTGAATGACGCCTGTCGA
>DMES01000021.1 GCA_003450815.1 Elusimicrobiota bacterium
AGGGCTTAAGTTAGTGCCATTCGTGCCAGGCACCTTTTTATTCGCCGCCTACTCGATGGGCTATAAGATTTTTACTATCTTGGCAGGGGAGTGCGCGCCTTTTATAAGCAATATTTTTTTTGCGTCAATGCCCAACGCAAAAGCAAGCGCTCGCAGCGCCGCAATGTTGGCAAGGCCTCGTTCAGGCGGCGCCTTAACCCATATTTCGTAAGTGTCGGCGGCTTTTTTTATAATCTTTTCCGTTTTAGAGGCGGGATGTACTTTGAGTTTTATAAACATAGCAACGATTTAAAATGATCTACTTCGCTATCAGCGAAGTAGATGTCATGTCCGCCGGCCTTGGCAGGCCCAGCACTTCAAGCACCGTGGGCGCCGCGTCCGATAATATGCCGTGCGGTCTCAGTTTCACACCGGCCGTGTCTTTGGCGATATAAATAAATTCCACGGTGTTTGTGGTGTGTGCGGTCTTGGGCATATTGATTTTATAATCCCACATTTCCTCAGCGTTGCCGTGGTCCGAGGTTACCATAACGGTATAGTTGTGATTGAGCGCCGCATCCACCAGTTTTCCTACCGAGAGATCCACTATTTCCACCGCCTTTACGGCGGCTTCGTATATGCCGGTATGGCCGACCATGTCGCAGTTGGCGAAGTTGACCAGTATGAAGTCGTATTTTTCCGAGGCTATTTCAGCCAGCGCCCGCGCTGCCACTTCAGGCGCGTTCATTTCAGGATGTTCGCCAAAGCTTGAGGGATCCCAGGTTCCTTTTATTTCCACTTGGTCTTCGTTATTGTAGGGTTCGGTGCGCTTGCCGTTGAAGAAGGAGGTGACGTGCTTGAACTTCTGTGTCTCGGCCAGGCGCAGCTGGCGAAGGCCCCGCTCTGAAATAATCTGGCCGAGCAGATTGTTCATGCCGCCGCCTTCGTCCATAGGGGGAAGCGCGCTGAATTTAAATTCGTCGTAGTAGCGGGTCAGTCCGCAGTAAACAATATTCATTTTCTTCCAGCGGCTGCCCGGGTAATTGTCCTCCACAAAAGCTTTGGTAAGCTGAATGGCGCGGTCCTGGCGGAAGTTGAAGTGTATTACAGAATCGCCGTCTTTCATGCCGGGATAATCGCCTACTACGGTGGGGGGGAGATATTCGTCAACTATGGGTAAACCGTTGGGGTTTTTAAGGGCGGCGTAGGCGCCGGTTATGGCTTCTTCGGCGGTTTTGGCTTTGGCGCCTTCGGCTCTGGTGATGGTGTTGTAGGTCTGGTCGGTGAGTTTCCATTTTTCGCCGCGGTCCATCGCGTAATAGCGGCCCATTATGGTTCCAATTCCGGCTATACCGACTTCCTTTATTACCTCTTCAAGCATTTTAAGGAAAGACAGGGCGCTGCGCGGGGGGGTGTCGCGTCCATCGGAGAAGAAGTGAATATAGACTTTCTTGATGCCGATGTTTTTAGCCTGGCGCATTATGGCGTACATATGGTCCTGGTGGGCGTGTACGCCTTCGTCCTGGACCAGACCCATAAGATGGAGGGCGGAGCCGTTGCTCACGGCGTTGTCCATGGCGTTTTTCAGAGCGGGCATCGTAAAAAAAGAGCCGTCTTCTATCATGTCCATTATGCGTTTTAGTTCTTGTATTACTATGCGCCCGGCGCCCATGTTAAGGTGTCCGACTTCGGAGGAACCCTGGTAGCCTTTCGGAAGTCCAACCGCTTCGCCCGCGGGTTCAAGGACGCTGTTGGGATAAGTTTTGAGATAGCGGTCCATGTTTATTTTTTTGGCGTTGTCTACGGCGTTATACTTGTCGGGTTTGGCCATGCCCCACCCGTCGCGGATAATAAGAAGAGCTTTTTTTTTGTCCATAGTGATATCCTTAAAACAAATTAAAATCGTTGATGCTGCATTCTTTTATTTTAGGAAATATGGAGGTCCCTATGATATATAAGGACCCTGAAAGACATGAACTGGCTGCATGCTGCAGCCAGTTCATAAACTTGAGGTTTTCTTTTGCTCAGCCAGGGGCTTTTACTGTATATCTTCGAAGCAGGTCAGCGAATATGGAACATCGTCTACCTGGAAACCGATGAAGATGGGATTGTCCTGCCGGCCGCTCTTGAATAGCAGCTTCCCGGCCACAAAAACTTCTATGTGGAACTGATCTCCAGGATGACCGTGCCGGACATTTATCACTTTAGCCCGTATAGTCTTGCCGGCCGGGGTCGCGGCCTCCAGTTGTATGAAAAGATTATTATAGAGCGGATCCCTTGGGCTTTCACGAGTCATTATGTCTTCTGTCAGCGCGTTCAGGTCCTTGTCGTTTATCCGGCAGTATTCCGGGAATTCAAGCTCTACGACAGACCGGTCCGGCCGGGCCTGTCCGGCAAGGGACTTGGTTTTTGCCGAGCGATCCTTTTCAATAAGCCGTGGCGCAGCCAAACCACCGGTTATCTTCGCTTCGGGTTTTGGCGCTATGCCCGGAGTTAAATTTTTCAGCTGCCTTACGGCGCCGCCGATATCGCCGGCTGCAAACCTGGAAGGCGCGGCGCTCCCGTCCTTGGTTTGGGCCGACAGAACTACAGAAGATATGACAAGCAAGGCCGGGTAGATAAAGTATTTAATTTTCATGGTCAGAAACCGTTAGCCGGGGCCTGAAATATTCCCATAGACATTGCGGCTATCACCGCAAGCGCTTTTTTTGGATAAGCTAAGTGATCTGTCACTTCGCCGACCATGCCGAATCTGGTGAGTGAAAGCGTCAGCCCGGGAGCTTTTATGGTGTAATTGTCGCTGCTGAAGTCTTTTTCCATGTTCAGGTTTAGGTTGATGTTCTTTCCCATGCCCACTCTGACGAAGCCTTCTATTATGTAGGTGTCCAGCCGTTTTTCCGCGCGGATCCGGGTCATGCCGGAAGAGTATTCAAAGTCTGAGCTGAATACACGCCGTATGCTGCCCATTTCCCTGTCGGAGCCGGCCGCGAGATCGACATCATAATCATCGCCGAAACCGGATTTGCGGACATTAACCTCTATTCTGTCATTAGCGAAAGGATCGTTCTCGGAAGTGGTCCATTCGTTGGGATTCACCTGGCTGAAAGGCAGCCAGACTTTGTTCTCATCCTGTCCGTAAGGCCGCTGTGTTCCGCTAAGGGTTGCATGACCCGCAGCGGAAACGGCTTTTATGTCCGTGTCCAGAACCTTTATCTGGTCAGCTTTAACCGAATTGAGATCGAACGCATGCGCTGAAATGGCCGTTGTCATCAGGGCGATTGTTATTAGATGTTTCATAATTATAATGTTTCCTCCGTTTAGTACATTCTCGCATAATTACAAGCTTTTCGACAACAGGCTAAAGGCCTATCAATTGGGAAGCGGATTTATTCTCGCGCCTGAAATTAACTTTGGAAAGTTCGCCCAGCAACATAGCTGAGACTATCAGAAACCCGCCGGCGGCTTTTACGGCCATGAATTTCTCTCCTCCCCAGGTCCAGGCGAAAATGGCGGCAAACACCGGCTCGAAAGTGAAGATGAGCCCCACTTTGAACGGCTCGGATTCCTTCTGGGCCAGCATCTGTATGTAAAACGCGATAAGCGTGGGGAATACCGCCAGAAAAACAATTACTGTCCAGCCGCTCAAACCGGATACGCCCATAGGGCAGCCTGCGGCCACGCCTATAGTAAACGAAATGACCGACACCATCCAGAACTGGTGGAAGGCCAGCATAACGGTGTCGGCTTCTGCTTTTACATAGTTATCGGTGATAATTAGATGGGCCGCGTAAGAGGCCGCGGCCACCAGCGTCAGCGCGTCGCCCCTGTTCAAGCCGCGTATACCGCCGGTCAAAAGCCACAGGCCTGTGACGGCAAGGATTGCGGAGACACATTCCAGCGGGGTAGGTTTCCGGCGCTTGAAAATAAACATGAACGCCGGGATAAATATTATGAACAGCCCGGTTATAAACCCCGAATTTGAGGCTGTGGTATATAAAAGCCCCGTTGTCTGGCTGAGGTAAAGGCAGGCCAGCGCGCAGGCAAGGATAAAGCCTTCTTTCATCATTACGGTCTTTTTTTCCCGTTTAAGGACCCAGGGAAGGAGCAGCAGAGCTGAGATAAAAAATCTTATGCCCACCATGGTCACCGGGTGAACCGAATTCAGGGCTCCCTTGACCACAATGAAGGTGGAGCCCCATATAGCGGCGCAATAAAACAGGCCTAGGTCCGTAAACAACTTTTTCGCGCCGGTCCTTATTTCCATGTGCAGATTATATCTTTTCAGTGCCTGAGGGCGCTTTCAGTTGATGTTGTTTTGCGGTGGCAGGTGGATTTATTGTTTAATTCGGGTAATATGGGAATACTGCACAAACTGTTCGGTGCTGAAAACAGCCCGGAGTTGGAGGCTTTCAGGATGAAGGCCGGTAAGGATATTTTTTTCATTCAATCAGCCAAGGGGCCCAGCGCGATAGTTGCCGGCGTTGTGGAAAACGGGTCCATTTCCAGCGGGGAGCGGGTTTATTTCATCTCGCCGGGAGGAAAGAAGATGACCTGTCGGATCGAAGTGCAGCAGGTTGGCGAAAACGGGCCGCCAAAGCCGCATGTCGCTTCCGTCGGAATGAAAGTCGGCCTCATACTGCGCGGGGTGGACAGGGGAGAGGTTGAGGAAGGAACGCTGCTCTCCGGCAGCCCGCAGTAGCCGGTCCCAAGGCATGATGTAAGGAATGGGGTATTCACCAGTCTTTGCGCTCGTTTGAAGTGAGGGGTTTAAAAGCATTCGTGGCTGACCCCATTTCTCCATCGGGTGTGATAAAATGTTGTGGAACAACATTTTATATAATCTGAAAATGATAAATCTCTCCGCCGTAAATTCAAAACTGCTTAAAGCCCATTATGCCGTCAGGGGTAAAATAGTCGTTCGCGCCAATGAGCTGGAAGGGCGCGGTAAAAAAATAATTTACTGTAATATCGGCAATCCCCAGGCGCTGAAACAAAAACCCATTACATTTGTGCGGCAGGTGCTCAGCCTGCTTGAATATCCGGATATGATAGGTCTTCCCGAAGCGGCGCGTATTTTCCCCTCCGATGTCATCGCCAGGGCAAAAATGATGCTTGATAAAAACCCCAGCGGTACAGGCGCCTATACCCAAAGCGCCGGAATTCCATTCATACGCAAAGCGGTCGCTGATTTTATCCATAAACGCGACGGTATTCCGGCCGACATGAACAGGATATTGCTGACTGATGGCGCAAGCAAAGGCGTTCAAGCGGTGTTGACCATGTTGACGAACAAGGAAACGGACGGGTATATGATCCCGATCCCCCAGTATCCGCTATATAGCGCGACCATCGAGCTGTACGGCGCGAAGCAGATCAATTATTTCCTTGATGAGGACAACCATTGGCAGTTGAACGAGGGGGAACTTAACCGGAGTCTGGATTCGGCTAAAAAGAGCGGTATTAATCCCGTGGCGATAGCTGTGATAAATCCGGGCAACCCCACCGGTGCCGTGCTTTCCATGGAAAACATCGGGATGATTATCCGTTTCGCGAGAAAACACAAGCTTTCAATCCTGGCCGACGAAGTTTACCAGGAGAATATTTACGCTCCGGGGCTTAAATTTTATTCATTCGCCAGGGTTATGCACGATATGGGCGAGAAAGAAGTCACTCTGTTCAGTTTTCATTCGGTTTCCAAGGGTTTCCTTGGCGAATGCGGGCACAGGGGCGGCTATCTTGAAGTAAGAAATATTCCAGATGATGTTTACGCGGAAATGATCAAGCTGCAGTCAATCGGCCTGTGTTCCAATGTGGACGGGCAGATAGTCACTTACCTGATGGTGGCGCCGCCCGAAAAAGGTTCGGAGAGCTACGATCTTTACTCAAACGAGCGCGACGCTATACTCAGCGACCTGAAAGAGAAGGCGGAAATACTCGGGGCCGGCTTGAACGAGATAGAGGGGATGGAGACTTATATCCCCCAGGGCGCGATGTACGCTTTTGTAAAATTTAATCTCCCGCATCCGAAAGGTATTGATCCGGGCAGAATGACGGAGTTGGAAAGGGAAGGTTATGAGGCGGAAAGGGACTCTGAGTATTGCCTGAAACTGCTTGAAGAAACCGGGATTTGCGTGGTGCCGGGTTCTGGCTTCGGCCAGCGGCCTGGAACACTTCATTTTCGCACCACTTTTTTGCCGCCTAAGGATGACATCAGGGCGCTTGTTGAAAACATGAAGAAATTCCACATCTCTTACGTGGCGAAGCTCAAAAGATAAAAGTCCGCCGGCTGATTGGCCGGCGGCAAACTGCGGCTTTTGTTCCCGCCGGGTAGTGCCGCCGGCGGATTTTTATGGATAAACCAGGTGCGCTGAAACTTATTGAATCTTCCGGGTTGCCTAAGGATGTGAAGTGGTACTTTGTGAAGATCATAGGGCGCAAGGCACACTCCGCGCTTAAGGCGGGTCTAAAGAAAAACCCCGCGGGTTTGACCGCGAACATAAATCGTCTGCTTACGTCTGGAAGTAAAATCCTGGGGTGTTCAAAAGACGAGGTTCTGTTTATTACTGGATTTAATAAAAACGATATGGCGCCTGAAAGGTTTGAAGCGGCGTTGGCTGAAATACGGGCCGTGGTGTTTCTTCGCCGTGAGGGTTTTAGCGATTTAAAACTTATAGCTCGCAATGCTGGAACAAGCGCAGATATTTCAGGGGTAAGGGACCGTCAAAACTATGTGTTTGAGGTTTGCTGCATTCAGGCGTATGACAAGATGAGTTCCGTGGATTATCTTGAGCTGAAGTACGATAAAAAAAAGCGACAGCTGAACAGTTCCCGCAAAAAATGCGGCTGTAAGCGCGGCGGATTGGTTTTTGCGGCCACCCCTTCCGATTTTGAAGGTTGTGCGGACGAGGCTGATCTGCTGGAACTTGCGGGTGAACTGTGTGCAAAAAAAAACATCCCCGCCTTAACTTACATCTGCCTGCTGTCCGGCAATAAAGGTTCTGTTTTTCCGGAGTGGGCTGTGCCGGGCAGTGGAGGAGTTTAACTTCAGATCTGACTGAATTTTTTAGGTTAAAACAAGTCCGCGCCGTGCCGTGTCCGTTTTATATCGGCGCGGCTTTTTTTATTTTCAAGGCGGCGCTGTTTTGAGCCGTAGGAAGGTCTTGTCGGTTTTCTGCGCCTTGGCGGGCGCATGGCGCGTGCCAGAAGGTCATTCAGTCTGGCCCGCGCGGCCTGACGGTTCTGTTCCTGTGTCCTGTATTCGCTCGCGATAATAAGGATGTCTCCGTCCGCGGTCAATTTTGCGCCGGCAAGATGGTTTAGCCGCTCCTGTGCCGCGTGGGATAAGCCGGAGATGCGTGGGGAAAAGCGAAGCTGCACGGTGGTGGCGACCTTGTTAACATTCTGCCCCCCGTGTCCGCCGCTTCTTATGAAATTTTCCTCAATTGATCCAGGCGCGGGAAAAAAATCAGATTTAAAGTCAGACATAAACTGTAATGTTATCAAAAAAAGCCGGTGTCCAAAAAAATTATTTTCCGGGGGCTAGGTCCTTTGACCCATTCTATTTAGAGTACAAAGACACTTAACCGATTTCGGCGCGCCTGCCATAATATAAGTATGGAAAGGATAAGCTTTGCAGTCTTTGTTGTTTTTTCTCTTATCATCCCCCCCTCGGTGGTTTCAGCACAGGCTTTTAATGGACTGTTGATAGCTTGCGCCGGCGAAAAAAATATTTCCGTGCAGGAGATTCCTTCGGTTGCCGGGGTTCCCGCACCTGTCTTCGTGGAGGCCCGGCAGTATCTGCCGCCCAACAATAACGAACCCGGTTTTGAGTGGCCTTCCGATAACAGAGACAAGCTTGATGAGGATTTCTTCTATACAGGTAGAGCGGCTACGTTTCTTAAGGTTTCTCCGGACCTGGCTGAGGATCTTTCCGACGGTACGGGCAAGTGCGCTCTGGCCGCCAACACCCGCTATAAGGCCGCGGCCAAGCCAGGCTTCGAGGGTGAGCATATGACCGTGGCCCTGGCCGAGCCTCTGCCCGGCTGCAAGTTTATCCGCGGCTATATCTACATGACGCATGTCTTGTCCAGTTCGGCCGGCGGCGCGTGGGAGCTGCCCAGGACGGTGCGGGCCTTTATGGATACGCTGGCCTTCGCCGAAGGCACAAAGGATCGCTATAACTATATTTTTACTTTTGTCACTTTCAACAGCTACGCGGACCATCCCCGCCGGCCCATCTGCGCGGGCAGCCTCTGTTCAACGGCGGCCGGGCGCTACCAGTTCCTTGCAAAAACCTGGGACGGCCTGGCTCCGGACATGGGCATCTCTGATTTTACGCCGCCCAGCCAGGATAAAGCCGGACTTGAGCTGGTGCGCCGAGCCGGCGCCTACAACCTGGTGCTCAAATCCAATACTTACGCAAATTTTTCCGCGGCGGTTAGAAAGCTCAACATGATCTGGGCGTCACTGCCCGGCAGCCCTTACGGTCAGCCCACGCACTCCATGTCCGCGCTCTGGAAAGCATACAAGGTTCAGCTCGCCAAATATTGAGCAGGTCGGGGACGGTAGGTATTATGAAGATTGCGGTGTTAATATCAGCTTTTGCTTTTTCTTCCCTTAATTCCGCTTCCGCCGCCGAGTTGCGCGGCATTAGCGTTGCGGAAATACGAAATTCCAGCATTGAAGTTCCGGCGCCGGTTTCCGCCGCGTACGCCTCCCAGCTTTTGCCGCTTAACGCCAGGAATATTCTTCCGGCCGCTCTGCCTGAGAACCCTTTGATAGTGGTTCATGCCAGCCGTTTTTTTGACGAAAAGGCGATAGCGGCTTCCGGCATCAATGCCGTTGTCGCGCAGTTTAAAGCCCAACAGCGGCCGGTCATATATTTGCTTAATGACCAGTCCGCGCGGGGCTATAGCGACTGGTACCCCGGAGACAGGGCGCCCGACTATGAGATGTTTTCAGCCGGCGGGGAGCATAACCTTCCTATGTCCGGAGACGAGGTAACAATAGCGGGCGGTTTTTTTGGAAGCTATGACGGGAGCAGAGGCTGCCAGACGCTTGCCGCACGCGACGCAATCCGGATGCATTTTGAGGTTTCGGACCGGCCTTTCACCGTTTATATGCCGCTGCGGGCTATATATTTTTACGAGGAAGATATAACAATGCGGAAAAAGCTTCTGGAGCTGTCCCCGAAATCCTCTTCCCCGGCGGCGGTTCAAAAGGTGTTTGACAATTTCGCGGAGAGCTTCTTTCTGACGGATACTTTTCCAACTTCCACTGAGGACGCCATGGGTTTCGGCCATCCATTTACTGAGCAGGAATTAAATCCGGCCTATCGTAAGGGAGAGCCGGTAGATACGGCCCGCTATTCTTTTGAGTTGGTTTTTAACGATATTCAGGTTTCAAAATTCGGTGAGGGTCCACGGAAAGTGAGTATCAAGCTGTACAATGGAAAATAACGGGGGCTTGCCCACGTTATTGAACCGCTGCCGCCAGCGCCGCCAGGCGCCGGGTTTCTGTTTCAAAATCTTCCATTGAATCATAGGGCAGGGCTGAAAGCGGTTTGTGCTCAATTATCGCCCAAAGGCCGGTGTTTTTAAGCGCCCCGGGAGCGAACAAGGAGAGTGCAGCGCACAGCAGATAGAAGTTTGTCTGGCTGGAACAGGTCTTTTTTTCCCGGAGACAGGAAAAATCAAAATCCGCCGGGGTCAGGCGCAGGCGGGTGGCGGGCTGTTTTAAAATTATATCCAGGGTGAAGGCGGTCTCTGAAGTTCTCACCTCTTTTTTTACTTCCTTGTTTTTGCCCATGCCTATGGGCAGGCCTGTCGCGGCCATTATGCCCAGACGCAGCGCTTTTTCTCCGCCGGAGGGACCTTCAACCGACTTCACGGTTTTAACGGTTTCTTCTTTATGGGGCGCCGCTGATAAGACCAGTATGTCCGCGGCTGCCACATTCATACTGAGACCGGCGGCGTTGGTGAAGCTAAAACTGCCGTCCGCAAAAGACGCTTTTTTTATTAAGGCCGCTGGTTTAAACCCGGCTGTTCCGGTTGAAAACAGGGTTATTGTTTTAACGCCGTAAGCTTCGCATTTCCGGGTCAGTTCCTGCGCGCTGTCGGGCGCCAGGCGAGAGCCCAGAATACCCCAGCAATGCCTGGCCAGCCGTCCGGCGTCGTTTATGTTTATGGAGTTAAATTCCGAAAGTATTTTTGCCGTAACGGCGAAGTCCGGAAGCCTTTCCTCCGCCGCCAGCACCGAAAAAGTCTCTTTTGTTCCTTCCGGCATAATTCCTCCTCCTCTGGATATTGTAACAATTCCGACGTACTGAAGGATTTGGGTTTTTTCGGTGTTCAGCCGGAAAGTTGTATAATTACTTGTCGGGCGGTATACAGTACTGTTTTAAATCGAAAGGTATTTTATATGAAAACAATAATTTTATCCATGTCGTTTTTAGCGCTGACGCAGACCAGCGTTTTGGCCGCCACACAAGCCAGTGTCCCCAAGCCGGCTCAGCCTCATGGCGAAAAGGTTTATGCCGTGTCCAAAGTGCTTGCCGCGCCCTACGCGGGCGTTATCACGCCGGCCGCGGCTGAGTTTATGAACGGCGCCATAGACCGCGCCAATGAAGAAAAATACAACCTGCTGGTCATTGAGCTTGACACCCCCGGCGGCCTTGACAGCTCAATGCGCGACATCATAAAAAAGATACTGGCTTCTAAAGTGCCGGTGGCCGTGTTTGTCTATCCGCAGGGCGCGCGCGCGGCCTCCGCCGGCGTGTTTATTTCCATGGCGGCGCATCTGGTCGTAATGTCCCCGGGCACCAATATCGGCGCGGCGCACCCGGTAATGCTCGGCGCCATGCCTTCAATCGGCGGCGAAAAGGATGGCAGGAAGAAAGACCCGATGGAAGACAAGGTGCTAAACGACGCTTCCGCGTATATCACCTCCATAACCCAGCAGAAAAAGCGTAATGTCGCATGGGCCATAAAGGCCGTCACACAAAGCGATTCTATCCCCGCCGGGGAAGCGCTTAAAAACGGCGTGGTGGACCTTATAGCATCCGACATGAACGAGTTGCTGCTTAAAATAAACGGCCGGGAAGTTGACGGGTTCGGCAGGCTGGCGGTTAAAAATGCCAAAGTTGATTTTATGCTGCAAACCCGCCGCCAAAGAATTTTGGCCGCCGTCACCGACCCGAATATAGCCATGATACTTATGAGCCTGGGCGCGGCCGGGCTGTTCGTTGAGCTTTACAACCCGGGCCTTATTCTGCCGGGCGTGGTAGGGGCCGTTTCGCTGGTGCTGGCGTTTTATTCTTTTCAGACGCTGTCCGCCAGTTTTGCGGGCCTCGCCCTTATCCTGCTTGGGTTTGTGTTTTTCATCGCCGAAATTAAAGTGCTCAGTTACGGACTGCTCACTCTTGGCGGAGCGGTGTCGGTGATGCTGGGGGCGCTGATGCTTTTTAACAGGCCTTCGCTCGGAGGATTATCGGTTTCTATGAGCATATTGACCTCCGCGCTTATCAGTCTTGTCGCCGTGGTGGCTGCGCTTTCCTGGGTGGCGCTTAAAGCCCAGATGCGCCGTGTGGTGACCGGCATTGAAAGTCTTGCAGGCAAAAAAGGTCTCGCGAAAACCGCTCTTAAACCCAAGGGCACGGTGCTGGTTGAAGGCGAGCTTTGGGAAGCGGAAAGCGTTTCAGGCCCGGTCGCCGAAGGCGCGGAAATAACCGTAACTGCGGTAGAAGGTTTTAAAGTGCGCGTTAAAAAGTGAGATCAGTTTTATAAGCGGTCCGGCTGCGGCGCGCAAGCGCGCGTATTGAAAACATAATGCGGTTGTGTCATAATATTGTGCGTAGTAAAACGATTTTTTAATTTACGAGGAGATATTATGGGAACAAGATTTACCGAACGGGCCCAGCGCGTTATTCTGATAGCCCAGGAAGAGGCGAAACGCCTTAATCACGATTATGTGGGCACCGAGCATATTCTGCTTGGCCTTATAGCCCTTGGCGAGGGAGTGGCCTCCCAGGTTTTACAGGGCCTCGGAGTTGACCTGCGCAAGGTGCGCGCCGAGATAGAAAAAATAGTGGGCCAGGGCGATAACATGATGCTTTTGGGCGAGATCCCTTTTACCCCGCGCGCCAAAAAAGTGCTTGAATACGCCGTGGAAGAGGCCCAGCAGATGGGGCACTCCTATATAGGCACCGAACATATTTTAATGGGCCTCATCCGCGAAGAGGAGGGCGTGGCGGCAAGGGTGCTAGCCAATCTGGGCCTGAAGCTTGAAACCGTGCGCGAGGAAGTGCTTACCATCTTAGGCGATCTGGACCAGAAAGACAGCCAGAAAGAGCCGCCCTCGCCGAAAAGCCACTCCCCCCACGGGAGCGCGGCCCGCGGTAAAACAAAAACACCTACCCTTGATGAATTCGCCCGCGATATGACGCAGATGGCCAAAGAGGGGAAACTTGACCCGGTCATAGGTCGTGTTGATGAGATAGACCGCGTCATACAGGTTCTTGGGCGCCGCACAAAAAACAACCCGGTGCTTATAGGTGAGCCCGGCGTGGGCAAAACGGCCATTGTTGAGGGGCTGGCCCAGAAACTGTCCTGCGGTGATATTTCAGACACGCTTTCCGGTAAGCGGCTTTTAAGCCTGGACCTGGCCTCAATAGTTGCGGGCACCAAGTACCGTGGTGAATTCGAGCAGCGCCTGAAAAGCATTATTGAGGAGATACGCAAGGCCAAAAATTCCATAATCATGTTCATTGACGAGCTGCATACAGTTATCGGTGCGGGCGCGGCCGAGGGCGCCATAGACGCCTCCAATATGCTTAAGCCCGCGCTTGCGCGCGGCGAATTGCAGTGCATAGGAGCCACCACCTTTGACGAATACCGCAAGCATATAGAGCACGACCCGGCCCTTGAGCGCCGTTTTCAGCCCGTGGTGGTGGATCCGCCCACGGTGGAGGAGACCATAGAGATACTGAAAGGCCTGCAGGAAAAATACGAATCGCATCACAAATGCAAATATTCCGACCCCGCCATTTTCGCGGCTGTCCAGCTCTCGGACAAGTATATTACCGACCGGGCGCTGCCCGATAAGGCCATAGACCTGCTTGACGAGGCCGGTTCCCGCGCCCGCCTGAAGCTTTCGGTTTCTCCGCCCGAATTCAAGGAAAAAGAGGCCGAACTGGAAGATCTCGGCAAAGAAAAAAACTCCGCTATTTACGGCCAGGAATTTGAAAAGGCCGCCAAACTGCGCGAGCGCGAGAAAGAACTTAAAAAAAATCTGGAAGATTCAAAGAAAAAATGGCGCGAATCGCGCGATAAGCTGGCGCCTGAGGTGACAGAAGAGGATATAGCCTCCATCGCCTCAAAGTGGACCGGCATCCCGGTTACACGCATGACGCAGAGCGAAGCCGATAAACTGATGCACATGGAAGAAGAGATACATAAGCACCTTATAGGCCAGGAAGAGGCCGTAAAAATAGTTTCACAAGCTATCAAGCGCAGCCGCACCGGCATGAAAGACCCCAAGCGCCCCATAGGCAACTTTATTTTCCTCGGTCCCACGGGCGTGGGGAAAACGGAGCTCGCGCGCGTGCTTGCTGACTTCCTGTTCGGCAGCGAAGAGGCCATGGTGCGCGTTGACATGTCGGAGTATATGGAAAAATTTTCCGTTTCCCGCCTGATAGGCGCGCCTCCGGGTTATGTGGGCTACGAGGAAGGCGGCAAGCTCACCGAGCTTGTGCGCCGCAAGCCGTACTCCGTGGTGGTACTCGACGAAATTGAAAAAGCCCACCCCGATGTGTTCAATATCCTGCTTCAGATAATGGACGAGGGCCTGCTGACGGACAGCCTGGGCCACAAAGTGAGTTTCAAAAACACTATACTTATCATGACTTCCAATGTGGGCGCGCGGCTTATTACCAAGGGCAAAACACTGGGTTTCATTCCGCGGGAAGACCGCGAGAAAGATTACCACGAGATGAAAGATACGGTCAAAGAAGAGATAAAGCGCGTTTTTAACCCGGAATTCATCAACCGCATAGACGAGGTTATAGTTTTCAGGCCTTTGAACGAGGGTGATATGGGCAAGATCCTGGAGCTAAACCTTTTAAAGGTGGAGAAAAAGCTTCAGGACAAAGGCGTGACCTTTGAAATAACCAAAGAGGCCAAGGCGTTCCTGATAAAGAAAGGCTTTGACCCGCAATACGGCGCCCGCCCGCTTTTAAGGATTGTGCAGCGTTTGCTTGAAGACCCGCTGTCCGAATTCCTGCTTACCAGCAAGATGAAAAAAGGCGACAAGGTGAAAATCAGTTATAAAGGGGAAGGGGAAGCCCTTGAACTGGGGGTAGTGTAGGAGAAGGGTATAGGGGCTAGGGAATAGGGTTTAGGGAAGGAGTTCTTTATTGTTGTGCCTATTCCGCTTTATCCTTTCAAGATTTTGTGCTGGAGCGCTAACTTGTGAACAACCCCAGATTTAAAAAAGTTTCTAAAAGGCATTTTGTTTCGCAGCCGATCCCGGTCCCAGAGCCCCCCAAAAAACGGCTGAGCCCCGGCATGGTGTTTTTTGCCGTGTTTGTGTCCGCGGCTTTGGCCTTTCCACTTTATCAGGTCGGCGTTCATTTTGTTTCCAAGCTGAATCCTGCCTCCGAAGAGCCCCAGAAAACAGTGGAAGTTCCCATCAACGATACAGAATGGCAGCATATGGTGGCCGGCCTTGAAAACGCCTCGGCTTCTTACCGCGGCAAAGTGGGAATTTACCTGAAAGATCTGCACACCGGTAAATTTTGGGAATACAACCCCGATCGGCTGTTTCCGTCGGCAAGCCTGATCAAGGTCCCCATAATGGCGGCGGCTTTTGAGAAAATAAAAGCCGGCGAGCTTACGCTTGACACGCAGATAAAGCTTACCCGCCAGGACCGCTGGGGGGGCTCGGGCTCGCTTAAATGGGTGCGCGAAGGCACGCGGCTCAGCGTTATGGAGATCATTTATAAGATGATAACCGAGAGCGACAACACCGCCACGCACATGCTTATAGATTACCTGGGGTTTGACTTCCTGCAGATGGAATTCTCGCGGCTGGGCCTCGTTTATACAAAGATTTACCCGGAGGGCTTAAACCTTACCTCCGGCCGGGTGGCGCGCGAGAACTATACCACGGCGCGGGAAATGGCCGATCTGCTTGAACAGATCTACGAGGGCAAGCTTATAGACAAGAATTCAAGCGAACAGATGCTGGAATTTTTAAAACACACTAAAAGCCGCAGCCGCCTTCGGCGCGGTTTGCCGCTTGGCTGGGAGATCGGCCACAAAACTGGCCTGCTCAGGCGTTCCTGCCACGATGTGGGCATAGTGTTCTCGCCCCGCGGCGACTATATAATAGCCGTGCTGACCTCAGATGTTCCCAATTACTCAAGCGCTAAAAACTTTATAGACAAGGTTGCCAAGGTTACCTACAAATACTACAAGATAGACTCCGATTACGCCCAATCCAGCCGCGTCAACACCGTGGAAATCACCAAATCAATGTAAGGAATTCCCCGTATGCTTCGTCCAGCCGGTTTTACCGCCACTGTTGCGCTTGTCTTTTGCCTGTGCGTTGTGGCACAGTCGGTGGGGTATTCAGCGTCGGGTACGGAAGTGAGTGCCTCAACGCTTATGGAGCGGTTTTCAGATATGCTGGATACTGTGCCGGCGCCTCCGAAAGTGACCGAAGCTGAAGTGGTAGATGTTGAGGATGACGATCCTGAAACCTATATATTTCTAAGCGCCGCGCGGGCGCATCCGCCGGAGCCGGTGAATTTCGGGGGGGACGGGAGCATCTCCTTAACCCGCCAGGATAGCGGCGAACAACTGACGGCACGCTACCGCAACAGGAACGGCAAATATAATCAGACGGAGCTCACTAAAATAAGCCGGATCATGCGCTGCAGCCTTACCGGCAGGGAGACCATAGTTTCCATAAAACTCGTGGAACTGCTGGACGCCATTGAGGACCGGTTTGGAAGGCACGGGCTTATACTTTTAAGCGGTTACCGTACGCCGACATTGAACCGCCGCGTACCTGGTGCCGCCCGCAGAAGTCTGCATATGCTGGGCTGGGCCGCCGATATCAGGGTTCCCGGTTACGCCCCCGAAAAGGTGGTGCCGTATGCCAGAAGAATGCGCGCCGGGGGAGTCGGTTATTATCCGTACATAGGTTTTACCCACCTTGATGTGGGAAGCGCCAGGCACTGGGTGGTAAGGCGCCGCGGCCGCACCGTCGCTCCGGATAAATCACGCATGTCTTCCCCAAAGTAAAAAAGACTTCTGTAATAATTTGAAGATCAAAATAAATTATGCTTGCGCGGAACTCTGGTATACTGTTGCCGCTAAAGGCTAGAATATAAGCCGTGAAAAAAATTGAACTGCTTGCTCCCGCCCGCGACCTTGTTGTGGGCCTTGATGCCATTAACTGCGGCGCCGACGCCGTATACATCGGCGCCGAAGAATTCGGCGCCCGCTCGGCCGCGGCTAATACCGTGGCCGACATTGAAAAGCTTTGCGCCCACGCCCGCCGCTATGGCGCGAAAGTCTACGCCGCCGTAAACACCATTTTGAGCGACCATGAGCTTATCCGCGCCCAGCGGCTTATCAAGCGCTTGTGGGAAGCCGGCGTTGACTCCGTGATAATACAGGACATGGGCCTGCTTGAGGTTGACCTGCCGCCCGTGCCGCTGATGGCCAGCACCCAGACGCATAATACCACCCCGGAAAAAGTTCTGTTCCTTGAGCATGCGGGCTTCAAGCGGGTGATACTGGGGCGCGAGCTGTCTATCGATGAAATTAAAAAAATTCGCGCTAAAACCGCGGTGGAACTTGAATTTTTTATTCACGGGGCCTTGTGCGTGTCTTACAGCGGCCAGTGCTACGCAAGCCTGGCCCTTGGCGGGCGCAGCGGCAATAGGGGCGCCTGTGCCCAGCCTTGCCGCAAACTTTACACTCTGCGGGACGGGCTCAGCAATGTTATAGAAAAGAATAAGCACCTGCTTTCGCTCAGGGACCTTAACCTGACGCGCCGGCTGGGCGCTCTTCTGGACGCCGGCATTACCTCATTTAAAATTGAAGGACGGCTGAAGGACGGCGCGTATGTGCGCAATATCGTTTCCCATTATCGGGGGGCGCTGGATAAAGTCCTTGAGCAGAAGAAGCTGGAAAGGAGCTCCAACGGAAAAAGTTTTATAATTTTCACTCCGAATCCAGCCAAAACCTTCAACCGCGGCTACAGCGAATATTTTGTCAACGGCAACCCGGCCGATATCGCCTCGCCCGACACGCCCAAGTTTGTGGGAGAGGCGCTGGGCAGCGTTTATGAAGTGAAAAACGGGTCTTTTAAACTACAGGGCGCGGAAAAGCTGAATCCTGGCGATGGTATTTCTTTTTTTGACAAAACCGGCGTACTTGACGGCTCGCTTGTTAATGGCGTAAAAGACGGGCGGGTGAAAGCGGAGAATTTAAAGGGCATAGAAAACGGCACCTACATTTACCGCAATTTTGACCGGGAGTTTATCCGCCTGGTGGGGCGGGAGGGGCCGCAAAGAAAACTGGGCGTCAGGCTTGAGTTTTCGGAAACCGGGGACGGGTTCAAACTTAAAGCCGTTGACGAACTGGGCGCGGGCGCGATGCTTGAAATTAAAAACAAAAAAGTCACGGCCAAAAAGCCGGAGCAGGCCGTTGAAACGGTTCACAGGCAGCTTTCAAAACTGGGCGAGAGCGGGTATTACCTTCAGGCTCTGGAAGTTAAACTTTCAAAGCCCTTCTTTATCCCAGTATCCATGCTGAACGACCTGAGGCGCGACACGCTGAAAATTCTCTCAAAACAGGCCGCAGCTGTGAAGCGCGAGGAAGTGAAACTAAAGCCTAATGATTATCCCTATCCCGTAAAAAAACTGGATTTCACCGGCAATGTTTTAAATTCAAAAGCTGCGGCTTTTTATAAGCGCCACGGGGTGAAGGAAATAGCTTTTGCGGCCGAAGACGGCCTGGACATGAAAGGCAAGCGCGTTATGACCATGAAATTCTGTATCAGGCGCCGCCTGGGGCTGTGTCAGAAAGGAAAGCCTGTGGAGCCTTTATATCTTGAAGACGAAGAGGGGCATAAGTTCCGCATGGATTTTGACTGCGAGACCTGCGTGACCGCGCTTACGCTTGAGTAAGCGCGCTGTCACAAGTCCACGGGTCGCAGTCGGTAATGAGGGGGGCAGTTCAAAACTTGATGATAGGGGACGTTGCTTAAACGCTTAAATATAATTAGACATGCCACTACGAGTTGGAATGGAGATTGAGGTTGCGTATCATTGTAGTAGTGTGCAGTGAGTATGATATTGTTGTCAGTGCAAAATGGTCGGCAGAGTAAGCAGCGCGGCGTAGTGTCTGGTTTGTGTAGGTGGGGATGCTAAAGATGTGCATTTAAGCAACGTCCCCTAGCCTCCCGTCATGAATTTTTTGTTCGCAACTTTGTGACTTGGGGCAAAAACTGAAAACCCACAGCAGTATTCCCAGTCTTGTGCAAACCGCAAGAAGACAGGGCGTTCATCCCAGGGAATTTCTGCAAACCCTACCTAACCGCAGATACCGCGACAGCGCAGAATGCGCTGTATGTCAATTCAAGTTGACACCTCGCTCTCCCTACGGTGGCGAGATAGGGACTAAACTGTTACCACTATCCTCGACATGTCTTGTTGCACTAACAGCTTGAACTGTGGATCTTGGTTAGGTCAATTCTGAAAGCGGGTAAAAATTGCTAAAATTAGCAGTGCAGTTAAGCAAATAAATATTCCAAATTAAACTAGACAGCACACAATGCGCAAAGACTCTTATGCCCGAGAATAAGAAAACCTGCGCCGTGATTTACAGCGGCGGAAAAGATGGGCATTTAGCTCTTCTGAAGATACTTGCCTCCGGCATCAAAGTGGTGTGCCTTATAACCATAGATGGGGGGAAGCGGCATTCTTACATGTTTAATGACTTGCGAAAAGTTGAGATACTTAAAGCACATTCCAGTCTTTTGCGCATTCCGCTCTTTGTTTATAAATCCCCGGCTTCTTTCCGTCCGAAGCTGTTTTTGAGGACTACACTAGCTAACATAGCCAAGGCGGCGAAGCGGTGCTACAAATTTGAAATTTTATGTGGCGGGATGTCCGATTTTGATGACGGCGTGACGGCTTCGGATTTTAGGAAGGCGGCGACGGAAGCGGATGTGAATTTTGTGACTCCCGTAGCCGCGTTGGATATGTTCGCGTCCATCCGGTATCTTGAACGGCTGGGGGTCCGGGCCGTAATAGTGGGTGTTACAGGAAATATTTCCTCCCGGTGGCTGGGCCGGGAACTGTGCCCAGAATTCCGGTCCTATCTCCGCAGTCTCAGGACCAGCGGTATTTATGCGGACGGTAATGATTTTCAGACGCTTGTGGTTGATAGCCCGGCCTTCAGCCAGCCCATTCAGATCCTGAAAACGCGGGTGGTCAGCACCCGTGATAACGTATTCCTTAAGGTTGTTAGATTTGAGCCAAGCTCCTCAAGCCGAAGTCTCTTATCGTAGCTTGGGTGTGCAGCGTAACTCGTTTCGCGAGTTCTGGTGATCTTCCCCCCGGAAGATGACGAGAAAACACCTGAAAGTCTTTCACAAACAAGGACTAAAAACTAATCAAAAAAATGATTTCAAAAAAGCCCCTCACACTATGAAAAATATCCAGGGGATATGTTATAATTTCAGCAATCTTGGTATGGAGGAGGGTTATGTCTAAAAAATTAAATATTGTGGCTGTCGGCACCGGAGACTGGCATAAGCCGGCCCTGTATGTGGGTTATGTAAAGACCTTTCTTGAAAAAACCCCGGGCATAAAGGGCCGTACGGAGATGACCATCGTTTGCCCGGATTTCAACGGTAGCTTTAAAGGTCTTCTTCCTAAAATAAAACCGCTCTCTCCCGACATGGTGACCGTTACACCCCATGAGGATTGGGACAATGCTTCCATGTTTGAACTCTGCCATAAGCTCAAGAATTGGAACCCTGATCTGGTAATAGTTGTTTACGCCGAAAGTCCGCGCAACAGGATTCAGGTAGAAGATGTCAGAAAAAGTGGCGTCATAGACTATATTATACACGGTGAAGCAGAGATTCCATTCACCGCGCTTGTCAAGTATTTGCTGGATGGGGGGAATGCACAGTTTAACTTTCCAAACATTATATGTTTCAAACGCGAAGCGGCACTTTCAAAGACCAAGTCATAGTAAAAAATTTGGATGACCTTCCGTCACCATATCTTAGCGGTGCGTTTGATTTATCTAGAACGCGCTCCGTTGAAGTTGCCGTCGCGCGCGGCTGCAACCGCTCGTGCTCATATTGTGTAATTAATGAAAGCCCGCTAAGGTATTTCTCTTTTGAGCGTATCAAACTGGAAGTAGAATATATCTTATCAAGGGCTCCGCGGGTTAAAAAAATAATGGCTGGGGTTGCCGACATGTACGAAAACGGACCTCTAGCCGCCAAACTCCTGCCTCTGCTTCGCCGTGCGGCCGAATCCCGCAAAATCACTGTTTCTTTCTACGCTAATGTTGCCAGTTTGCATAAAGTTGAATTGCTTAAACTTTCAGACTCTAGATGGTTCAGAATCGAGATAGGGGTTCAGTCCATGAACCCTGCCGCTTTAGGTCTGTGTAACCGCGGGGCGACTGTGAGAGTCATAGCAAAGCATATAGACCTGATGGCGCAGTACGCTCCTAAAGCGCACAAGATCTTGGGATTGATAAGAGGCTTGCCCAAGGACACCACTGCCGGATACCTGACCACTCTAGAATGGGCGCTTTCCACCGGTATGCAGCTTTCAGTAAACCAGCTTCGTCTGGTGCAAGGCACAGAATTCAATATAGAACCTGAAAAGTTTGGTCTCACCGTAGGTGCTGATTACCCTTATTTTGTACTTTCCACGTCAAGTATGTCGGCCAATGATATGCATCGCCTGCGTGCTATTACTGACAGGGTAATGTTTATGGTTAAACTTATTTCTCCGCATCCAGCACTTCAGAAGCATTTTCAAGCGCTGGCCGCAGGATTTGCCAGATCCAAGAAGTTTCCGCGGGTCACTTTGGCGCTGGCATTCGCCTCGTTGGTTGGGCGTATGGAAGGCAGGCTTGCGCAGGCGTGGTTGTACTGTCCAGTTTAAAA
>DMES01000059.1 GCA_003450815.1 Elusimicrobiota bacterium
TCAATTATACTGGATGGGATAGTCACCGATTATCAGCATAACGCCTCTTTTTGCACTTCCGCAATACACCATGCTCGCCTATCGTATTCTGTCCTCAGATTTATTAAAAGCGGCCAGGATTCGTTTAGCTTCCTGAACGGCCTCATCGTGGTCGAAGTAAAATGCATGGATCTCCGCTTCCTTTAATCCGCTATTTACCGCGAGACGCGTGGCGCTGGTTTCAAACAGGACGTCGCCAAGTGTGCTTTGGCGGCTGGGCTTTGTTACCACCCATAACTTCTCTATTTTCTGGCCGCCCAGTCTCCGCACGACCTCCAGTGCGCCCTTTTTATAGACAGCAAGACAAATCAGTTCCCCGTCCTCCGCGCAAACCGCCCAATATCTGCCTCGTTTTTGAATCTTCATATTCTTACCTTGGCTTTATTCGCCAGCTTGCTCTGCTTCGGCATCCTGTTTTTCGAAGGCCGCCAGGATGCGCCTTGCCTCTTTCTCCGCTTCGCCGCGCTCCGTATAGAGCGCGTGGATGTCGTCCTCTTTGAGCCCACCCCGGAACTGCCGGGCCAGACTTTTGGTGTCGGCCTCAAAGCAGATATCCGCGAGGACGCTCTCAGAACCGGGCTTCGTAACCACCCAGAATGTAGCTATCTTCATTTAGTGTCTCCATCAAGTTTCTTTCTTGCCGCATTAAAATAGGCGATCAGCAAGTCTGCCGTCAGCCTGTTGTGCCCGCCGATATGCCAGTCCAGATTATCTTTAGGGATGGCTGATGACTTGTAATCGTAGATAGTAAAGACTTGGTCGTTTATGTGGCCACACCACTCCACCTTTATTTTCCCGTTACAGGGCGGGGCCGCCTGCGGTTCGCCGAATATGCGCACAAGGTCTTTGTAGTATGTGCCAGTCGTCATATAGCCCATCAAGCTTGTCCCATAGGTGTCGGCTTTGCCCATCGCAAGATTCGCTTCCAGTCTAAGCGTTATCTTCATGTAGTCCTCCTCAAATATTAAGCGCGGTGAAAATAGCCCGCCAGCACAGGATTGGCGCGATATGCGGCCAGCAGATTAACCGCCGCCTTTGCGGCTCGCACAAGCTGCACCCGCGACTGCCAGTCCAGCGTGGAGTGGAAGATATCGTTCCGCATGATGTCCTCAATGTATTCCGCGTCCCGCTTGTTTGAGCCTGTGGCTTTGATTATCAGGTCTTGGTAAAAGGTCATGGTTTCCTCCTGTTTAGACAATCGGCGCGGCTTCATAACCGGCTTTAATAAGTCTTTCAAAGTCTACAGGGCGGCAGGTCCAATACCTGCCGTCATCTCCCAGGATTATGTAACCCGGCCATTTTGTTCTGTTGCTCCAGCTTATCGCGTTCGCCAGATGCTGGAACCGGGCTACGCGTTTCATCAGCTCGTCAAACTCGTTGCGATTCATGTTTTGTCCTCCTTTTTAGCTTGCCGCCCGTCGGCATGATCATGATCTACAAGGATTATTCGAAGAAGTCAAGGCCTCGTTTTATCGTCGAGAGACGCGGCATTTATCAGTATTTTCGCCGCTTTCCGCACATATTCCAAACCTCTGAATTTTACGCGCAAACGGCAGGAAGCCTTCTTTGGGTTTTTGGCTCAATTTCCAGCGCAGAAATTCGTCGAAACCGTTGAATGCAATGCTGCCGTCCGAATAAATAAGGACGGTGAATTCAGTAATGAGCACTTTTTTCTTCTTAGGCATGGTTTTTCTCCTGCGGCAAGCTGCCGCAGAAGGGAGGGTACCTTCGTCATAGCGGGAAGTAAAGGCGGCATATTATGCTGAACAATATAAAATTGGAAACAGGACAGGAAAACTTGTAAAGTTAAACGAAGGAAGCCAAGAAAGTGTCCAATAGTGTTAGGACGAAGCCTCCCCAAAAAGTTAAAGAAGTACAATCACAACTCATGCATCCAATCCTTTTCCAGTTAAACTCTTTCAAGTTCCCCGCCTACGGCCTGATGGTTGCATGTGGCTATATCGCCGCCATAACTTATATCTTCCGCATTACCCGCAAAGCGGGCTTTAGGAAGGAAGACATTTCAGACCTGATATTCTATTCGGTGGTGGGTGGTATGACTGGAGCCAAGCTGTTCTATGCTGCTACCTACTGGAGAGAATTCGGACAAACCTTCGCCGAACGGGTTTTCAACTTATTAAAGACCTTCCAATACGGCTTTGTATTCTATGGCGGACTCATCTTCGGCGCATGCACGTTCTTCATCATCGCCGGGAAGAAAAAAGTCGCCGCACTCAAGGTGGCAGACCTATTCGCCCCAGCGCTGGCGCTGGGGCACGCTTTCGGGCGGATTGGCTGTTTCATGGCTGGCTGCTGCCACGGCAGTCCGACTTCTTGCTCCATCAGCGTAACTTTTACGAACACCGCTTCCGAAGTTGCCCCGCTTTATTTAGGAATTCCGCTGCATCCAACGCAGTTTTACGAGGCGATTGGCAACTTGGCTATTTTCCTCGCGTTGAACAACTGCCTATCACGCTCACTTAAAAACGATTCCCCACCCGGGACCGTTATGGCACTTTATGCGGCACTTTATTCTCTCGAACGTTTCCTGATAGAGTTCCTGCGCGGTGATGACAGGGGCACGCCACATTTCGGGCTTTCACCAGCTCAGTTAATCTCCGCCGCAGTTTTAATTTTTGCCGTAACAGTTCTGATAAGAATAAAGGCAAGGAATACAAAGGTTTGAACTGATTACTCCGAGTAAGCCGCCGCGCCTATCTGCCAATGAGGCTGTAAATGAGAATGGTCAGTACGGCCAGCGTAACCGCAACATATAGGCGGTCTCTTTGCCGGGCGAAAGCGAAGACGGAAAACGCCACGCGTGCGATCGGCGTGGCTATAAGAAACAGCAACCCCAACTGAATCATCCCGCGACCGCGCCCGGAAAACACCTGCCGGATGATCCCGTCCACAGTCGAGAACTCCGGGGGCTGTCGGCGAAATACACTATAGTCCATCTGCGTTTGGCCGTGGCGGAAAAGATAGATAATGCCGCCCACGGAAACCACAGTGGCTGCAGAGATAACCCCAGCCCTTAGGATATTCCCTATGATTATCTCCGTCTCAAGGTTCATCAGTTTCTGAACTGTTTTTTTCATATCAGAAAAGACCTTTCAGACCGGTATAAATCATTTCCACCGCCAGGACGAATATTACCAGGCCGAAGATAATGCGCAACTTTTTAGTCTCGGCGTTAAACAGGTGCCTCGCCCCTATTGACGAGCCAAGCAGCACCCCGAGCATGACCGGCATGGTAAGACCGGGATCTATATAGCCCTGTCGGAGGTATATTCCCGCGCTGGCTGCGGCGGTGACGCCTATCATGAAATTACTGGTGGCGGTGGAAACTTTGAACGGCAAACGCATGGCCTGGTCCATCGCCAGCACCTTGACGGCCCCGGAGCCTATGCCGAGCAACCCCGAGATGGTTCCGGCGATGAACATCAGGCCAAAGCCGGTAGGGACAGAATTGACATTATAGGGAACAATCCCCCCACGCGATGGGTAGGTCCCGTTCATCTTGAGCAGGGAGGCAAGTCTGTCGGCTTTAACCGGGCCCGCGCTTTTATCCCTGGGACGACTTGAGACATAGGCGGAATGAATGAGTACGAAGCCGAAAATCAACGCTATTATCGGTGTTGAAAGGCGCAGTGCGAGAAAAGCTCCGACAAGAGCTCCGATTGTGGTCGCTATCTCCAGGAACATTCCTATGCGGATATTACTGAAGCCTTCCTTTACATAAGCGGACGCAGCGCCGGAAGAAGTGGCTATAACCGACACCAATGAAGCCCCTATGGCGTAGCGTATATCAACGCCAAAGAGTGACGTAAGTAGTGGAATTACAACTATGCCGCCGCCAAGACCGGTGAGCGATCCAAGAAAGCCCGCGCCGAAAGACCCGACGAAAACAAACAGGGTAAACAGTAGGATGCTCACGAAAATTCCGCTCGGAGGATTGCGCGCTTCATAAGCTTGATTTTATCATTTTGGATGGAATGTGGACCTGACTATCCCTTCTTTTCCTTTGCGGTTTTTGATGGCAGGTATTGCAAAGGAGGGTTTCAGTGCCGTTTCCAATCTTTCAGGTCCGCGTATTTCATAATGCCTTTGTAGACGGCTTTGGCGATTTTGGCACGAACCTTTCTGTCGTTCAGTCTTTTCTGATCTGAAGAATTGGACATGAACCCCATTTCCACGAGTATTCCGGGAGCGTAGGTCCCCCGGAGAACGTAGAACGCCGCCTGTTTGACGCCGCGATTTGAGAAAGGTGTGCTTTTTCCCATTTCAGTAGCTACCAATCCCGCCAGGCGGCTCCCGTCATTCATGTATTCGTTGCGGGCCAGCGAATGCAGCAGAATGTTTGCCGGGTCTTTCTGCCCCCCGTCTTTTTCAAACCCCAATACGGAGTTCTCATAATCGGCGACTTCGGCGGCCGAGGGATCGGAAGCGTTTTCCGACATGAAGTAAATCTCAAAGCCGTTTTCTTTGCGCTTGCCGCAGGCGTTTGCGTGTATTGAGATGAAAATATCGGTTTTGAAGTCGTTGGCTATGCGTGACCGCTCCGCCAGAGGAATGAATACATCCGAGTTGCGTGTAAGTTTTACGTCAAACAGTTTTTCTTTTTTAAGCAAAGAATAAAGTTCTTTGGCCACGAACAGATTCAGCTCTTTCTCTTTAAGTCCGAACAGCCTGGGGCCGCCGGGATCTTTACCGCCGTGTCCGGCATCTATTACTATTTTCTTGACGCCGCCCTTTTTCAGTGTCACTTTATCCGGGATATCCAGCCCTTCAGAAAAGGCGGCAGTCGGGGTAAGCAGCGCGATTAAAATATAGATGACGATTGCCTTAACCATGGGTTTTTAAGTCGGTTTCCTCTTTGAAACCAGGTCAGATAAGCAAAACAAGGAATGCTGCCGCTATTGTGGGACCGGAGGACAAGTCCAGAGAACGGAAGACGTCACTATCATGCCTCCCTATTCTGGAAACTGAAGCAGAAACCTGCATTACAGATGAATAAAGTCCTTTCGTCCGCTTTCCAAATACAACGCCAGCAACAGATAGTCCCGCAGGTGGCGGGTCAGTAGAAAATTCTCCCGCACGTGTTCTCGGCCGTTCTCCCCTAGTTTCCTGGCATACTCCGGCTCATGCAACAGCCGCTTCATCCAGTATGCGGTGCCCTCGATAGTGCGCGTGAGGATGCCGGAATACTTATGCGTGATCTGTAGCGGTATGCCGCCCGTTGCGCCCGCTATTACCGGTTTCCCCTTCCAGAGCGCTTCCGAAACCGTCAGGCCAAAGCCTTCTTTGAGCGATTTTTGCAGTATTACGGCCGAAGCGCGTTGTATGGCGTTTATTTCAACGTTGCTGGTCGGAGGCAGGCAGAGCACTATTATATCGGGGTTCCCCTCCGCCGCCGTCCGGACTTCAGCCAAAACTTGTGCGCCTTCCGGGTCGTCATCGGCGCTGCCTCCGACCAATAGTAAACGCGCCGTGACGTAAGGCTGGATTTTTTTGAAGGCTCCAATTACGCCCATCGGGTCCTTCAGCCGGTCAAAACGCGAAACCTGCGTTATCAACGGTTTATCCAGGGGTATTTCAAGCCGCTGCATTATCTCCGAAATTTCGGTGTTGGTCAGTTCCTTGTTCTTATCGGCCAGCGGGTCTATGGATGGCGGCACTTGGAATTGCTTAATTGGCAATTCCTGCGAGAATGACGGCGCGGAGATCACTGCTGCGTCATAGCGCGAAACATAACCGTGTAAAAAATCCCAGACGTCCGCTTGGCGGTTGGAGAGGTCTATATGGCAACGCCAGACCCATTTGGCTCCCACCGGTTTTTTATCGATAAGCCCGGCCGGTTGAGGATCGTGTATAAGGGCGATGTCTGCATCCAGGTTTATGGACTCCATATTTGTTTTGAGCGTGTCGCGGTAGAGTTGGAAGTCGGCGGAGGTCAGCTTCTGCGGTGTCCCGTGCAGGGCGTTATGGAATTTCTTGGTTACCGCATAAAAATCCTCTCCACCCTTGATAAGCTCCCAGCGGGGTTTTATCCCCAATTCCGTCATCATGGGAAGCATGCGGCTGAGTATTTCGGCCACGCCTCCGCCCACGGCGGTGGAATTGACGTTAAGGATGGTTTTGTTTTTCAGCCTGGAAGCGATCGCTTTCAGTTCTTCTATGGCGTTGACGCCAGCCGCCGCCGCGTATTCGTCTATTTTAGGCACGGGATACCTCCGCGTGGCGCTTTTCCAGTATGCGGATTATCCTTTGCCTCAGGCCTTCAAGGGTATATGAATACGGGTCAAGCCGGGATATTTCACGGCTCAATACATCGTCGTTAAAATTGGTCTTAAACCAGTGGGAAAAGTCGTCCACGCCGTAGGGCGGGCGCAGTCGGGCTTCGAAAACGTGCAGGTATAAGCTGGAGACGCTGACCTTGCGCAGGCATTCGATAAAACTTGCATAATCCGTGGCGGAGCATTCGGTTGGCAGCGAGAATCGTATCGCGCGCATAAAATGGAATCCCCGGCCTAGGGCCACTGTGCGTATCGGTCCGGGGTTCTCCGCGATATGCCGTTCCAGCATTTTTACGAACGCGTCCCGGATATCCGCCAGCGAATGGTACTGCACGATATCGATGGAGGTCAGCTCCTCGCCCAGCCGATCCGCTTGAACCGTGTTGGTAACCCAGTAGGCGAAGTCGTTAGCGCCTTCGGGCACCAGGTGATGGGATTGTTTTATGAAGCGATGGGTATGCTGATATATAATGGCGTCGTCCGCCGCTTTGATGCCGTCAAGCAGTTCCGCTATGTTAAAAGCTTTGCGCCCGGTGACTTCTGTAAGCGTCAGGCGCGTGCAAAATTTGAATGGCTCCACAGCTCTTTTCTCCATTGTATATCCCACCGCCTGGCTGAAACGATGAAACGCAGCAGGCGCAGCACTTCCCCCTGGCCTGATAGAAAATATCCAGCTTTTGAATCCGCTTTTCTCCCTACCCTTATAGTTATCCCTTTTTTCGCAAGCGCCAGAAACATGTCCTCGTCCGTAAGATCATCTCCCACGGCCACGCCTAACGGACTCCCAAGCTTTTTAGATAATCGATTCAGCGCGGCGCCTTTATGGGTAGCCCCTCGGGGTAAAAGTTCAAATACTTTATGACCTCGCCGCCAATGCAATAACCCGCCATGCACAGACATAAGCGCCTTCATCCGGCCGAGGAATCCTCGTTTATATTCCACCTTGAGATTACGATAATGGACACTGGCAGAAAACGTCTTGTTCTCCACAATTACGCCTGTGCCAGGCGGAAAGCGCTCCTGCATATCAGCGGCCATTCTGGCCACCAGATTCTGCACTTTTGCAGTCCCTGCGTCGCGCCAGGCAAAGCCGGGCCCTTTTATTTCTATCCCGTGATTGCCGCCATAATAAAGGTTCCGTAAACCGACCAGTCTGCGCACGCTTTTCAATGTCCGTCCGCTGAGTATAAACACTGAAACGCCATATAACGCCGACAACGCCTTCAAGGCGGACCTGAATTCCGGTTTCAGCCGGGCCTGGTCCGGGGTTTCCGCCAGCGCGGCCAATGTGCCGTCGAAATCCAGCGTCACCAGCAATCCGTGCGCGAAAGCGATATGCTTTGAAACCTCATCCGAGTTCTTCCAAAATAGTTTCATGTTATATAATCGTAAGCTTAAAATCGTCCATCCTCAGCTTCATCAACTCCTCGGTCAGGTTAGCCGCCCACTTGTAAATGTTGTTTTCGTGGAGGTCCTGACGCATGTGGGTCATCCGTGCCTCCACCTCCGCTTTTGGCATAGTAAGTGAATAGTATATGGCGTCGGCCATCTGCTCAATATCATAGGGGTTTACTATCAGCGCGTCTTTAAGCTCCCGCGAAGCCCCGGCGAATCGGCTGAGTATCAGTACCCCGCGATGGTCATCGCTGGCCGCCACAAACTCCTTGGCCACCAGATTCATGCCGTCGTGCAGTGAAGTCACCATACACACATCGGCTATCTTGTAGAACTTTGTTATCTCCTTGTGGTCATGGTGTTTTTCCAGGAATACTATCGCTTTCCAGTCCTTAGCTTTAAACTTCCAATTCACTCTATCCACCTCAGCATGCAGTTCAGCCAGGAACCTATGGTATTGGGGAATGTGCGTGCGGCTGGGCGCACCCAACTGTACGAACGTAAATTTTTTTACATACTCCGGATATTTCTCAAGAAACCGGTCCACGGCCTTAACCCTTTCAAGCATACCCTTGGTGTAATCAATGCGATCCACTCCCACACCCAGGAACTCGGCTTTTAGGCCCATCTCCTTGAGCACAGTTCTCATTTCAGGCTTTTGCCCTAAGGCTTTAGCGTCTTTATCGGGCCGCTGGAAGTCAACGCTGATGGGGAAAGGCTTCACCATCGTAGTATGCCCTTCTTTCTGCACGGAGAAATGCTCCCAATCTATTCTAGATTCTATGGTGCGGTCTACCGTATCAAGGAAATTGTTGCAGTAGAACTGCGTCTGGAAGCCGATCAGATCTGCTCCAAGTAAGCCCATGACCAGCTCTTTCTGCCAGGGGCAGATGCCAAAGGTTTCAGGATTCGGCCAGGGTATGTGCCAGAAAACAGCCACGCGCGCGTCCGGCCGCGCCGCCTTTATCAGGCCGGGCAGCAGGGTAAAGTGATAATCCTGTATCAGTACGCATGGTTCCTTCACGTCCGTAATCTCTTCCAGCACGGTCTCGGCAAACTTCTTGTTAACTTCGTAGTAATACTTCCAATCTTCCTTCCTGAAAATGGGACGTATATGCGCTATATGACAAAGCGGCCAGATGCCTTCGTTGGAGAAGCCGTAATAATATCCGTCTTCCTCCTCTTTGCTGAGCGGCACGCGGCGCAAGGTATAAGCGGGCTCTTCCTGCGGCACTTTTATCCGGTTCTTATTGTCGGTGACCTCAAAGTCGGCCTCGCCGCTGCCATGCGCCACCCAGGTTCCGCCTGCGGCCTTCAGTATGGGGTCCAAGGCTGTCACAAGGCCGCCCGCTGGTATTATCGTGCGGATATCCTTACCCTCTTTTATATGCATATAGGGCTCGCGGTTGGAAACCACGAAAAGAGGCCGCCCGTCCATCTTTATCCTTATGTGCTCTTTTAGGCGCTCCGGGGTCCACAGTGATTCCCCCTCTTGGCGCAGCCTGGCCTCGTTCTGGGCGGCGCGCCGGGCGGCCTGCAGGTTTGTGGCAAGCGTGGTGGCTTCTCTGGCTATCGGAGCGAAAATATCGCCCTTGATCGGAGGAACGTGCTCATGCGCATCACCCATACGGAGGTTTTTCATCCATTCGGCCATCTGGATAACCGGATCGATCAGATTCCATCGTATCGTGAGCAGTGTGACCAGCGAGATAAGTATCATCTGCGCGAGCAGCCTTACTAGGGTGCGCTTCCAGATCTTGAAAAGGTCGTAATCTATATAGGAAACGTTCGTGAATATGATTATCCGCGCTATATCCCCTCCATCCAGCGTGACGGAGAGCGGATACAGGTACATCCTTTTGTCGGCCATTGTATAAGTGCTGGCGCTATCCTGCGCGTCTTGCAGGAAGGCAGCTATCGCATCCTTATGCACAGCCAGCACCGGGGTTAAAGCTGACGAACTTACAAGGCGGGTGCCGGCCGAGTCATAGACCGCGACACCCTCAAGCTGTTTTTGCGACTGGAACTTGTCGGCCAGTCTTTGCACGCTGGCATAGTTTTTTGCCGCCAGATTGTGCCGGACGCTTTCCTTGAAACTTTCCGCCAGCAGGGCGGAGCGGGACAGGACTTCCTCGTAGAGTTTGGCCTTCTCCTGCCGCACATTAAAATATGCGGAAATGATGGCGACGAAAACCACCACTATGATAAGTGAAACGATCAGTTTTAATGTGATGCGCATAACTATTCCCCTTTAATATGCGACCAGAAACGCGATAAAACATGCGGTCAAAAGCGCCAATCCCGGAGGCACTGCTATTTCCGCCAATTCGCGGCTTTTTATATCCAGCTTTGCGGCGCTTATGTTATTGGGGATGTTGTCCGGAATCAGCATCCCGCCGGACATAAGCAAGCTTAATAGTATAGAAAGAATCTGGGCTGTTGTCATGGACTGACAGGACTGGCGGTATCTCAGCGGCGGCCTGAGTGGCGTTATCCAGCACTGCCAAAGTCGTTTCCCTAACTGCTAAATTATGGCTTTTGCTAAATTGACAATATCCCTCAGGGAAAACCCCCTTCCCATCCCTTGTGATTGGTTGAGCCCGTTTTTATTTCGGCCTAACTTTTGTGTCGGCTTTTCTGTTCTTAGCCCAGCATATTTCAGTTTCGTCTTCGCATACCGGCTTTTCTTCTCCGTACGAAATGGTTCCGATGGAGGATTCAGGCATTCCTAAGCGGGTATAATAGTCACGGACTTCCTTAGCTCTTTTCTGGCCCAGTGCCAGATTGTATTCCACAGTCCCTCGGTTGTCGCAATGTCCCTCGACCAATACAATCCAGTCTTTATGGGCTTTGAGAGTTTCCGCATTCTTTTGCAATGTTTTGCGGGTTTCTTCGGAAAGACCATACTTGTCAAAGTCAAAATAAACGGGTTGTATAACCTCATGGGAGACAAATTCGCCGCCGCGTATATTCCCTTCGGACCCCTGCGCATCGCTGCCCTGTATGTCCAGCAACGGGTCGGCGGCGATATCGGTGGTCATGCTGGTTGTTGAACCGGTATTCTTCAAGTTTTTTTTGCTGCAGGAAGTGCCAGATAAAACCACAAACGCCATCAGTAGGCATACAATTGCCGCTCTAATGTTCATGTTATGAGCCTCCGGTTATATATTTTAATACTCAATTGCATATTGGAAATCAGAACGCCGAGGGCAAAAGTTCGTGTGCTGCAGTCATGAAGCCGGTTTTATTCCTTGCAGCCACTCCGGTGCTCGAACGGCGCTTTAATTTTAGAAAATTAACAAAACGTCCGGTTTCCTTGATCCTGAAGTCCAGATGGGGGCCGGTTGAAAGGCCGGTCGAACCTACATATGCGATAAGCTCGCCCTGTTTTACCCTTTTCCCAACACGTATTCCCTTGGCAAAGCGACTAAGATGGCCATAGGTCGTGACATAGCCTTTAGCATGGCGTATTTCAACATACCTGCCGAAGCCGCCTCTCCATGCCGCAAAAGTCACCGTTCCGTCCGCAACGGCAGACACAGGTGTACCACTCGGCGCGGCGTAGTCTATCCCCAAGTGAGAACGTACTATTTTGAGAATTGGATGTCGGCGTGCCTGGCTGAAATAGGAGGAGATTCTCCGATATTGGAGCGGGGCGCGCAGAAAAAAGCTGTGCATGGAATCCCCCTTCTCATCGTAATATCCGCCCTTAAAATCAAAAGCCGCTTTTCTGCCGGTTTCATGGCCGTTATAAAGTCCTGCCAGTATCCTGCGGGTGACCACCTTTCCTGATGGCGTAACCATGGATTCATAAACAACTTCGAACCTGTCACCATCGCGCACTTCTGTAAGGAAATCGACTGACCAACAAAAAATATCCGCGAAATCCAAAACAACAGCCGCCGCCACTCCCTGGGCATTCATGGATTCCCAGAGGGAAGATCCAATGGTTCCGCTGGAGCGGGAGATCACAGCGGACACTTTTACCGGCTTGACCGAGTTGGAAAAAGAACCGTCCGGTTTTCGAAAAGCGAAATAATGTTTCAGGTCCTTCTGGATATACATGTACTTAAAGGTCCCTGCGGTCGAAAAAACGATGAAGTATTCGTCTTCGGGTGTGAGTCGGCGGAGATTTAGGTTCTTGCGCAGCGCCGCCGATACCCCGACAGCTTCACCTGGCGAAAGCTTATTGGAATCAAGTATTGCCCCCAAGCTGGAAGATATCGTTCCACTTGAAACTTTCAGAGGACTTTCAAATACGGTGTTTGAAGCGTTCCTGCTGGCTAGGATGTCATAGATAATTAACACCAAAAAAACTGATGCGCAGAGTGTTAACGTAAATGCTGCCCAACGTGTATTCCAGCCGGAATCCCGATTTGAAGACTTTGCGTAACCAAGCCCCGGATGTGGCCGACCCGTTAAATTGTGCCGATGGTAATTAGGCCACATGCTCATAAACACCACTGTTCTGGTCTACGCTTCGTTATCAGCATCATAAGTCTTTTGCGGCGGCAAAATTCACTAAAAAGTGTAATCCCCTGCGGCTTCCGGCTGATAATGTATTTTTATAAGCCGAATGCGCCGGATTCTGTATGGGTCTTCCCATTTAATGGCGTCTCCCTGGGAATAGCCCAGGATAGCGGTTCCCATCGGGGAAAGTACCGACAACTTCCCTTGTTCGATACTCGCATCATCCGGAAAAACAAGGTTGATCAGTATTTCCTTGTTGGTGTCCAAGTCCTTCAACTGGACACGGGAATTCATGGTGACAACATCGGGTCTGATCTTGCGTGAGTCCACAATCTTCCCCTTGCGGACTTTTTCACCCAGAACCTGCCAATTATTTCGGTCGCGCGAATCTATTGTATCGTTTGAGAAAAGATATTTGCTGATCCGTTCAGCATTCAGCCTTGTAAAGCATGGAATTTTGTCCATTATAAATCATCTGCCTCTGGATCCATGTTTCCCCACACAAGTTTTATAAAAATCCAGCCTTCTATTTCCCCATCCGAAACTTTGAGCCAGTCGCCGTTTCTCTCTATCGCCCTAAAGGGATATTCGCGATCTACACTCGCTGCTACCTCATAATCAAGTCCGGGGCCTGTGCGAATATTGGCATACTTGCCTATAACAATGACAGCGGGTGTTTCTGAAAGTACGGACCTATGAAGCCAGCCGGTGTCTCCGACAAAATCTTTGACATAAGCCCACTCCCCGCTCCACTCCTGCACTTCAAACGGGGTAAAACGCCACGCCTGCCAGAGCGCAGGATTCTCCGCACCGGGACCTTCCCGGACATTAGCCTTCTCCGTAGAAACACTCATGATCTCCGCAGCTGCGGCTGTTGCGAGAAACAACGCCACGCCCGCTAGGACAGCAGTGACCCTGTGATATCTCATACTCCACCCGGCTGCCCGTTTTAAAATTGTAGACATAGTATATAGTGTATAATATGGCTTTGACATTTATATAACTTATAATATCAATGATTTTGATTTAGATAAGCAATGATACCAGTCAACTACCACCATCTGTACTATTTCTGGATAATCGCCAAAACCGGGCGCATCGGAGCGGCTAGCCGGAAACTTTATCTGGCCCAGCCCACATTAAGCCTTCAAATGAAGCAATTGGAACAGTCGCTGGGGAACCGGCTTTTTGATCGCAACCGTAAAGGCGTAAAATTGACCCCCGAGGGCAGAATCGCCTTCGACTACTGCGAGCGGATATTTTCGCAGGGAGCCGAACTGGTCGCCGCCCTGCAGCCGGATCAAGCGCATAAACCCGCCATCATGCGTCTTGGAGTCGCGGGATCTATCTCCCGCCATGTCGTATTGCAGATACTGGAGTATACCCATAAGATAAACCGACATATCCGCATCAGCATACTTGGAGGCCCATTCGACAATCTCCGCGAGCAATTGGAAAAACACCGGCTGGACCTGGTTGTATCAAACACTGATTTTTCCTCGCAAATGGGCGTGGAATTTAGAAGCCGGCTGGCAGGCGCCATCCCTATTTATTTCATGGCCATCCCAAGTCTCAAGGCCAGAGTCGCGCACTTTCCGTCAGACCTTTCCCAAATCCCCATCCTCCTCATGGCGCCCGAGAATCCTGCACGTAAAGATGTAGACCTGTTTTTATGCCGTCATAAGATTTCAGCATCTGTGGCGACGGAGATAGAAGACAGCGAACTTATCCGTTTCCTAGCCCTGCGGGGCCAGGGGGTGGCGACTATGGATGCTTTGACCGCCAGAGAGGATATTAAGTCCCGGCGACTGATGAGGCTGCACAGGAAGGATGTGGGCATAAAACAAAATGTTTGGTTTGTATGCGGCAGGCACCCCAAACCCAACCCGATGTTGCGGCGGATCATCCAGGGCCTTATGGAAAAGTTCACTATCCGGGTATAACGCCGCCACAAATCGCTTTGACATGTAAATATTCATTCCTCTTTATCCGGCAGCCTTTTCTCTTCAACCAATAAATCCGTGCTCGGATATTCGCTTTCACATCTTTCCCCCTACGGGATGCGCTGGCCTGGCACTTTGCCTCGCAAGCCAAACCTACGGCCGACATTTCGAATCCCGCCGACCTCTAAGTCACGGGATTCGAACTTTTGGGTATTTGGCGGGGTTACAGGCCGACCGGGACGCAGGAAATGAACTTTTCGCCGTCAATTCCTATCTCCCAGAAGAGGCCTAAAGTGAACTCAAAGGCGGGTAGCAAGCAGTTTTTACCAATGAAGGAAGCGAATGAAGTTTTGTCTTTTGGGGGGTGTCGACCCCGCCATAAAAAAGCCAGCCCAAAAAAGGGTTGGCTTTTTTATGGCCCGAACTACAAGGGTCAAGCGCGGAAGTCCGGAATTATTACTGCTATTTAAATTTCCTGGAAGCCTATTGCTCTAAGATATTCATAGGTGGAATTATAAAATTCCGGCAGCCTAGTGTGATCGTCTTGGTCTCCGTTTGGAACAACAAGAACCATCCCCTGACGGGCGCGAGTTAAAAGTACGCGGTAAGCGTTTTTCTGATAATCTTTGCGCACATCTTTAAGAATGCGCAACCACTTATTACCTTTAAAGGACCAGTTCTCCCAGCCTTCGGGTGTATGGCGCAGATCGGCATCCCAAGTAACACAGGCCCAATCAAGCTCCAAACCCTGCACATGGAATTCAGTGGCAACATCTTCTAGGTAATAAGACGAACGCACGTCATCCTTACCGGCTAGGAACCAATCAACCGGATCCACTGGGGACTTCACATCAATGGCATAAGGTTTAAGACGCTCAGCCTGGGAAGATACAACTATCCCGTAGCGCTCGGTGCCCTGCGCATGCTCTTTAAGCCAACACTTTGCTTTCTGCAGGTCACGAGTAAGTACTATGGGATAGTTCTCGCTAATCGCCTTAAGCGTCTCTTTGGCGGAGGCGGACTCTAGGTCCAGCACCTTTTTTACAAGCTCAGAAACGCGTTCAGCTCGAAAAGAGCGCAGCGAAACGGCCAGGTGCAGTTCGGCCTTGTATTCCACTTTCAGCGGCGTCTCTTTTAGTTTGGCGATAACCGAGCCAGCACCGTACTCGCTGTCGGTAAGGCGCGGCGAAATGTAGACGTCCCAGTTGGGGAACTTGCGCAGGAGCGAATCTATCCACTCGCTTATACCGGCCTCGCCAGTATTTATCTCCTGACCGCCGCCGACAAGACAGACAATCGTTGCCCAGTCCGGGTGCCGGTCCAAGCACGAGATCAAAAACTCCGGCTCGGACTGGTTAAAGTTAGGGCGTTTTTTCTTGCGCTTCATAAAGTTAGCTGTCTGCTGCAGGTCCCAGGCCCGCTGGGCTTCGTCGAAGAGAGCCACATGCTCTATAGGCGCGCGATTTTCATCCTTAAGACATTCGTCCCGGAAATTGTGGACATTCTGCACAAACATCTTAACATCGCTGAGCATGGCTCCTTTTCTTACCTTGTTGCCCTTAGCCTTTTCGTGCAGAACCTTGTCTCGGGCGAGGGCCTCGCGCAAAACCGCTACAAGCGGGCCATTGCCGGAAAGAAAAACGCTGTATAACTCATCATCCTTGTTTATGTGCGTTGTGGCGATATTAAGGCCCACAAGAGTTTTCCCTGCGCCGGGGACACCTGTCACAAAACAGATGGCCTTACGATTATTTGCGCGAGCGCCGGCTATTATTTGCGCCACGCTGGCAGAAGTCTGGTCCAGGTTTATGGCTCCGGCATCGCTTCTGGAAATCTCCGTCACTTTATGCCCACGGTATAAAGCCATGGCAGCTTCCACTATTGTGGGCGTAGGAGAATAACGCCCGCCCTCCCAGGATTCGGCTACTATGCTGGGCCCATCCGAGAAGGCAAGTGCTGCGGAAATAACTTCGTTGATCTGCGAAACGGCACATTTGATGGGTTGGAAAAGCTTTGGATTATTGGCGGAACAGCCTACGGCCATCGGCTGGGGCTTGGCCTCCGTGGAGATAAGCACCGGGGCCACATATTTGCCATGACTGGTTTCGTGGAAATTTGAAAGGTCCAACGCGTAATCCATTACCTGATCCACCGCATAAGCCGAAAAGTCATGTGCACCGACTTTAAACTCCAAAACAAAGATTACGTGCTCAATGAGAAGCAGAACGTCTATCCTGCGCCCCATACGCGGGATGGAGTACTCAAAATATATCTTCCCTTCTTTTCCCTTTAGCGTCTTTTTAAGGATATCTATCTCTTGAATCCAAGCCCCGGTCTGTTCCGGGTCAACCGCAAATCCGGCAGCGGCACTACCAGCGCTCAAATGACCTATGATCTGCTCCAGTATAGAAGAGCAGAAGGCGGAAATTGATGCTGAGTAGTATTCGCGTTTCACAAAGTATCGGTAATTCCAATGTAAATTTTCATTTCATTCCAGCAACACAATCGGCCAACAGCCTTGCCATTTTCTTTCTTTCAGCTTTTACGTCCATACACAAGGCGTGGCCTTTGAAGGCAATCAGTGATTCTATATACTTTCGCAGCTCGTTTTTATAACCTAAGGAATCCCGGCGCAATGTGTTAAGCGCTTTCTGAGAACGGGCAAGTGCCTTCTTTGCTTCGGTATATTCGAAAATTTTCATATTACCCGGTATTGCCCCTTGCCCTTGAATTCCAGATAGCCTTTATCTCTCAAAAGCTGCAATTGCTGACGAATCTTGTCTTTGATGTGTTTATTGCCGGGATGTTTTGATTGCAGTGCCTGTTCAAAACCATACACCTCATCCAGCGTAAATTCTTTTTTAGCGAGGCTGTCGACGCATTTCATCACGTCCAGAACCCAGCCCTTGGCGGATATTTCTTTTTCTTCCCGAAGGAACAGAGTCTTTTTCCATGTTTGCAGGATAGCTTCCCTCGGCTGTATCTGCTTATCCTTTACATAGAAGATCTTACCTGTCTGCGGAATACTCTGTAAAACGATATTGCACCCGACCCACCGAGACCTCCGGGCACTCTCAGACAAAGGCTTACGCTTCTCTATTATCTCAGGAACAAAGAAATGCTTGGGAATAACGAAGAAATTAGAAACTTCATAATCCCTGGGGCTGTAATTCAGCAGAAAGAAGTTGGGATTATTACTACCTTGGAGCCGTTCTATCATGGTCGCGTAGGCGCCATCTACTATTCTCCTGCTAAAAACTATTTTAGAACTTTTTAATTCATATTCCTCCCTACATCGCAGGCAATTAAAATCCAGTACCGGGCTGTTATTGTCCGATTTGGCAATCTCTTCTCCGCAGGCCGGGCAAAATATCTCCCGCCCTACCCAGGCTTCGGTCAAAACCCGAATCCTTTGTGAGGCACTTTTATACCCATCGGCCAGCCGTGGGTCAAACCGAATTTGCATATAAGTTATATTCTACATATTCCATAATCACTCCTGTGGGGCAAAGCCTATCCGCCGACGCGGCGTTTCCGGCGGGTTTATGAGTTCATGGATGGCTTCGAAGATGTTTTGTATATGCTTGTCGTGGATACTGATTTTAGTTTCCAACTCTATTATTTTCCGCGCCAATTCTTTGTGCGTTAATGCCCATTGGCGCAAACGGATAAACGTCTGAATGATTTGGATATTGATTTGAATGGCTCGCTCGCTCCGGAGGACGCTGGACAGCATAGCCACGCCATATTCGGTAAAGGCGGATGGGCACGTGGACGAATGTTTGAGCGAATTGAACCGGTCACAATTTGTGACCAGTTCATCGGTCTCTTGACGGGTCAAGAGGAACATGAACCCTTCAGGGAATCTATTTCGGTTACGCTTCACCGCTTGGTTCAGCACTTTCGTGGGAACCCGGTAAAGGGCGGCCAGGTCCCGGTCGACCATAACCTTATGGCCGCGTATCATAAAGATCTGCCGTTCAATATCATTTATCGCAACCAATTCTCGTGTGGTCATATTTTTAGTTACAAAAGGGAGAATTCCCCTATGTAATTGGATGTCGCTATTTGCGATATCCAATATGTGATTTGTAACTCCTCCACTTCCTAAAAAAGTATAGCAGACGACCCCGACAGCGTCCTGTCGTGATAAAAATGACTATTTTTCCCACAGCTGTCCGGTTAAAATTGA
>DMES01000076.1 GCA_003450815.1 Elusimicrobiota bacterium
TGGACTTTTTCAGCAGACCCTATGTAGTTGCAGAGCTTGCTCTGCATAAAAAGGCAAAGCAAGCTTTGCCACTACAGGGCATACAATGGGTTTACCGAATATTTACGGAGTAGGAGAGAGGCTTATAAATGAGTTTTCTTGAGGATATAAGAACGGTTTTCAAAGAGGATCCGGCCGCCCGTGGGCTGGCCGAGGTTCTTCTCTGTTACCCAGGACTGCACGCGGTGTGGCTGCACCGGTTCGCACACTGGTTCTGGGTGCGCGGCTTTTGTTTTACGGCCCGGCTTATTTCCCATGTTGCCCGCTTTTTCACCGGTATTGAAATACATCCAGGCGCTGCGATAGGCCGCCGTTTTTTTATTGATCATGGCATGGGCGTCGTAATAGGTGAAACCACCGAGATAGGCGATGATGTTCTTATATATCAGGGAGTGGTTCTTGGCGGCACGTCGCTTGAAAAGAAGAAGCGCCACCCGACCATAGGAAACGGAGTTGTTATAGGCTCAGGGGCTATCATACTAGGCGCCATTAAAATAGGCGACCATTCGCGCATAGGCGCTGGGTCCGTTGTGCTCAAAGAGGTACCGCCGGATACTACTGTGTTCGGAGTGCCGGCCAAGTCCAAAGAGGGCGGCATAGGCGAAACCTCGCAGCTTGACCACAACAAGCTATTTGACGTGTGCGGAGAAGAAATAAAAGCTTTACGCGCAGAAATCGAAGAATTAAAAAAAAGGATAGGATAAAATGTTGTTTCTCAACATTTTATTATGAACTACGCAAATAACATAACTGAGCTTATAGGCAAAACGCCGCTGGTGAAAATCAACAAACTCTCCGCCGGCCTGGGCTGCCTTGTGCTGGCCAAGCTTGAATATTTTAATCCCATGTCAAGCGTGAAGGACCGGCTGGCGCTTGCCATGGTAGAAGACGCGCGGGCCAAAGGCCTGCTGAAGCCCGGCGCCGTTATAGTAGAACCTACAAGCGGTAATACCGGCATCGGGCTGGCCATGGTTTCAGCGGTTTACGGCTATAAACTCATTCTTACCATGCCGGAGACCATGAGCATGGAGCGGCGCAAGCTTCTTAAAGCCATGGGCGCCGAAATAATCCTTACCCCCGGCGCCAAAGGCATGAGCGGCGCGGTGGCCAGGGCGGAAGAGCTGAAGGCCGCAACCCCGGGCGCTTTTATGCCGCAGCAGTTCAATAATCCCGCCAACCCGGAAATTCACAGAAAAACCACTGCTGTTGAAATATGGGATGATACCTGCGGAAAGGTGGACTATTTTGTGGCCGGTATCGGAACCGGAGGCACTATAACCGGAGTGGCTGATGTTCTTAAAGCCAGAAAACCTGCAGTTAAGATAATAGGCGTTGAGCCTTTTGGTTCATCGGTTTTGTCGGGGCAGCCTGTGGGTCCCCATAAAATACAAGGCATAGGCGCCGGTTTTGTGCCGGGGGTCCTTAAAAAAGAAGACATTGACGAAATTATAAGGGTGAGAGATGAAGAGGCCGGGAATATGGCCAGACAGCTCATGACGGAAGAAGGGATTTGCGCCGGGATTTCCTCAGGCGCCGCCATGCACGCCGCGCTTGAAGCGGCTAAGCGGCCGGAGGCAAAGGGCAAGGTGCTGGTGGTGCTGCTGCCCGATACCGGCGAACGGTACCTGAGCACATGGCTGTTTGAAGATATTAAACTATAACTACAGGTAGCTAGAAGTCAGAATTCAGGAGTCAGAAGCTAGGAGTAAGAATTTAGAGGTCAGAAAACATTTTAAATCTTACTTCTAACTGCTGAATTCTGACTACCGAATTCTGTCTACTTGAGTCGCAACAAATAGTAACCGTGGAAAACGAGATTTTTTTTATTACGGCTCCGATAAATTCAGGCAAGACCGCTTTTATAAAATGCCTGATTAAAGTCCTAAAGAAGAAAAAAATTAAAACGGGCGGGGTATACTCCGTAAAAAAATTAAAAGGCGCCCGACGGTTTTACAGGGCATTTGATATCCTTTCCGGAAAAAGCGTCCCGCTGCTTGAAGTTGAGGATGGCGTACTAATCGCCTCAAAGTCCGGCTTTTCTTTCGCTTCAAAAGCCATACTTAAGGCGAAAAACTGCGAGGCGGCGATTATAGACGAATTCGGGCCGCTTGAAGTATCCGGTTATGGCTATGCGGCGGCGGTTAAAAAGGTTATAAGAGGCCGGAACAAGAAGGTTTTCATTGTGGTCAGGAAGGGACTTGTCGCGCGCGCGGCGGCTTGCCTAAAGCTTAACAAATACCGCGTAATCAGGGTCGCTAAAAACAGTCGCCGTAAATTTATTTCTTCGGTATTAAAAAATATTTACAGTCTTAAGCCTTCAATTTTTTGAAAATTGCAATTTCCGGACTAGTGAGGTTTTATGAATAAATGCAAAATAGTGAGAATTATCGGCCTTATGTCAGGCACTTCGGCCGACGGTCTTTCAATAGCGCTTTGTTCGCTTAATCCCCGCAAAAAAGAGCTTGTTACTCTGACCTGTGAAACTTATCCGTACAGCGCGCCGCTGCGGGCCAGAATACTTTCCGCCAAGGAAATGAAAACCCCGCAGCTTTCCGAACTTAATTTTGATCTGGGGCGGACCTGGGCCGCTATGCTTACCAGATTCGCCCGCCGCCATAAAGTAAATTTACGGGATATTGCGGTGATCGGGTCCCATGGCCAGACAGTCTGTCACTATCCGGGCGCAGGTACTCCCAACACTTTACAGATAGGGGAAGCTTCTTTCCTGGCTGAAGCTTCCGGCATTCCGGTGGTTTCTGATTTCAGGCCGGCTGATATGGCGGCAGGCGGGGAAGGCGCTCCTCTTATACCGTTTATGGATGAATATCTGTTCGGCGGCGGACGGCCTGTCGCCTTGCAGAACATCGGCGGCGTGGGCAATATAGCTTTTGTTGGCAAGAATATGGCGACTTCCGGCTTTGATACGGGACCCGGAAATTCATTGATGGATACCGCGGTTTCCCTGCTTAGCGGCGGAAAAGAAACTTTTGACCGGAACGGCCGCTGGGCACTGGCAGGAAAAACTGACTACGCCAAAGTCATGAAACTTATAGGGCTGCCTTTTTTTAAATTGAAGCCGCCAAAATCCCTGGACCGCGATGAATTCTCCGGCGTCTTTCTGAAAAGGCATTTCTTAAGCCGGCTTAACGTACGGTCTAAATATGATCTTCTTGCCACGCTCAATTATTTTACCGCAGTAAGTATCGCCCTGGCGTTCCAAAGGCACGCCCCGGCCGGCACTGAAGAGCTTTTAGTCAGCGGGGGAGGGGCGTTGAATCCCGCGCTTATGGCCAATCTTGCCGGACTCCTGGCTCACGTTAAAGTTCGCACTATCACCAGCCGCGGCATACATCCGCTGGCAAAAGAGGCGGCCTGTTTTGCTTTAATGGGCTGGCTTGCCCTTGAGGGAAAAATAAACCATTGCCCCTCCGCCACCGGCGCCAAAGGCGCGCGGATATTGGGGAAGTTGACTAACATCACGAAGTAGAGGTTGTGTTTAAGGAAGACAGTATTCAGAAGCCAGAATTCAGAATGATGGGAACAAGTCTCCGACAGCTTTATGCCTCCTGGATTATGACTCCTGAATTATTGCTTCTGGCGTAACTACTCAGCTCTGCTTGTAATTGTAGTGGCAGAGTTTACTCTGCCGAAGAGGCAAAGCAAGCTTTGCAACTACAGAAGCGGGCGATGAAGATGTGGCGGTTGGCTGAGGGTTACCTTAAGTTCAAGGACAATCTTATATGCAGCGTCTTGACAGGCTTTTCCGGGCTTTAAAACACCAAAACTATCGCCTCTATTTTTCCGGACAGATAATCTCGCTTGTGGGTACCTGGATGCAGACCGTGGCCCTTAGCTGGCTTGTTTACCGGTTGACCGGTTCTGCCATGCTGTTGGGACTTGTCGCTTTCGTAAGTCAGATACCCAGTTTCCTTTTTGCGCCGATTACCGGGGTTGTGGCCGATAAATTCAACCGTCATCGTATAATTTTATGCACTCAGACACTGGCCATGGCGCAGGCGCTGATACTTGCCATACTGGTGCTTTTCGGGCGCATTGAGGTATGGCATATAATCGCTTTAAGCGCTTTTTTGGGTATAGTAAACGCATTTGACATGCCCGCCAGGCAGTCTTTTGTTATAGAGATAGTTGAGCGTAAAGAGGACTTGGCCAACGCCATAGCCCTCAATTCCTCCATCTTCAATTCCGCAAGGCTCATCGGGCCGAGCGTTGCAGGAATATTCATAGCGGCTTTCGGAGAAGGAATCTGTTTCTTGTTGAATGCGCTGTCATACCTTGCGGTAATAGCCGCCCTGCTTGCGATGAAAATAAACAGAAAACCCGCCGACACGCTTGCGCACAAAAAGCCGGGTTCCGGCTTTAAAGAGGGGCTTGCATATGTTTTCGGATTTACGCCTATAAAATATATACTCATGCTGCTGGCGCTTGGCAGCCTGCTGGGAATGCCTTACACGGTGCTGATGCCGGTGTTCGTAAAAGGCGTTCTTAAAGGAGGCCCTAGGACGCTTGGGTTCCTTATGGGTTGCTCAGGGGCGGGCGCCTTGTGTGCCGCACTGCTGCTTGCCTGGAGAAAGCATGTTCCCGGGCCAGAGCGGAATATCCCTTTGTTTTCAGGGTTATTCGGTTTGGGGCTGATGGCTTTTTCTTTTTCACGTGTTTTAGCCGTTTCGGCGATCTGCATTGCGGCGGCCAGTTTCGGCCTTATAAGCCAGATGGCCTCAAGTAATACCGTAATACAGACTGTCGTGGATGATGATAAACGCGGCCGGGTAATGGCCTTATATTCTCTGGCTTTTATGGGAATGGCGCCTTTTGGCAGTCTTTTAGCCGGCTGGCTGGCCAGCCGTATAGGCGCCCCCTGGACAATTTTCCTGAGCGGCTCGGTCGTTCTCTGCGGGGCTGTTGTTTTTAAAAGCAAGGCTGGGGAAATAAGCAGCCGGGTGCGCACTGTTTACAGGAACCTTGGGTTGCTGGACAGAGAAGCGACCGCCTTTGGTGAGGCGGGAGGCTTGTAACGCTGAGGTATTCAGTAATCCACTGAGGTTCCAAACCCTCCCTTATCGGTGGGTTTGGGAAACAGCAAGCGCCTGCTCAATTTTGTAGAATTTGACTATTATGGAGACACACAGCCACATGTTTGACGCAGACTTGAAGAGAATACTTAAAAATGTTTCCCGCACATTGTATCTCAGTATCAATATCCTGCCGGCCGGAACGCGGGCGCTAATGGCCTTGGGTTACCTATTTTGCCGTGCATTTGACACTGTAACCGATTGTTCGGGGATAGATCATGGGCTGAAGCGCGAGATTTTGGAGCTTGCACATAATTTGGATGACAAACAATCCTCAGGGAAACTGTCTGAAAAAATAAAGCTGGCAGGCCGCGCTATTGCAAATCCCAGGGACAAGGAGCTGCTGTTTAAGTTTGACAAGCTTTTAGCCGTTTATTTCGAATTAAAAGAGAGCGACCGCGCCCTGATTAATTTTGCCTGCGCAGGAGTGGCCCGCGGTATGGAAATGGATCTTGAAACCTTTTCCGGCACCGGCGTGTCCGCTTTTAAAACAGAGGAAGAGCTTAAAAAATATTGCGGCTATATAGGCGGCGTTCCCGGAATTTTCTGGGCAAAGCTTTACAGGGAGGCCATACGGCATGGCAATATACGCGCGGTAAAGTTTCCCTCCGAGCAATCAGCGTTCGCCATAGGTTCCGCGCTCCAGATAACCAATATTCTCAAAGACATGTGCGCGGATCTTAAAGCCGGCCGGTGTTATCTGCCGCAGTCAGATCTTCTGACAAAACATCTGCTGCCGGAAGACCTGCTTAATCCCGGCAATATGGAAAGGCTTAAAGATACTGTTTACAAGTGGATCTCGTGGGCGGTGGATATGCTGGATATGAGCGAGGAATTTGTTTCCTCCATACCTAAGACCGAACTGGCTATGCGCGCAGCCGTTATCTGGCCGGTTTACTGGGCTATGGATACCCTTGAACAGGTTGCCAGGGCGAATTTGCTTGATTTCTCGGATCGTCCGCGCATCAAGCGCAAGAGGATTTATTCAACAATTGTCTTAACCCCGCCGTTGCTGTTAAGCAATACCGCTTTTTCCCGGGGCTACCGTTTCAGAAGGGAAACCCTGATAGTGTCAATAAATAAATAGTTTTTGTTTATAGCTTGTGACTTGCCGCGCATTGCGCCGTTAAGGAGTTCTGATTATGAGGGGAAAACTTTATCAGTGGTTTTATTTCTTGGTTGTTGTCGTATTTGGGTGCGCCTGTTCCGGATCCCGCCGGAGCGACGCCGACAGAGAGGAAGCCAGGCGTGCCGGGCTTGAATTGCAGTCCATAATGGACATGGTGGTCTCAAAACAAGTGCCGGCTATAGAATTTGAATTTGACTCAGACAAACTGCTTGAACCGTCTTTTCGCACTCTGGACATGGTGGCCGAGATCCTTCTAAAGCACCGCACTCTGAAACTGACAGTCACGGGCCATGCCGATGATGTGGGGGCGGAGGAGTATAACAAAAAACTTTCATTGCGGCGCGCGGTGGCCGTAAAATCCTATCTTGTTTTAAAGGGAGTATATCCTGATTTTATACGCGTATACGGCTATGGCAAAAGTCTGCTGCTGGTAAATGAAACCTCAGATAAGGCCCGAGCGCTTAACAGAAGGGTGGAATTTCAGATTACCACCAGGAATTGGGAATCGGTGTATTAAAAGCAGGGTAGAGGGGGTAGGGTATAGGGTTTAGTGTAAGGAGTTCCTTATAACTCTACCCTCTACCCTACCCCCTCTACCCTGCTTTTAGTGTTCCTCGTATTTATAGGCAAATTTGGTGTTTTTCTTCGCCCTGTCCCTTGGTATTTCCTCTGTCCACTCAAATTCCTTTCCGGCTATGCGCACAGTTTCCCCGGCCCTTACTCCGTGCCGTTTAAGTGTCTTGTCAACGCCTATCAGTTTGAAAATACGGCGCAGCCTGTTCAGTGAATCGGGCTGGGAAAAATTAACCATGGACATGATTTTGAGGAGTTTCTCTCCGGTCAGCTCAAATATCCCGTCGGCTGAATGTCCTACGATAAAGCCGGTGGGCAGAGGTTTGTTGACAAGGCCCTTGTCAGGCTCTTTTTTGGGGGCAAAAACTTCAGTTTCCTTTATCTGCGGCAGAAGCCTTATTATTGCATCCAGCAAATGTCGTGTGCCCGCGCCCGTAAAGGGGGAAATGAGAAAAATTTCCTGTTTTTTGAATTTTTTAGAAAGCGCCGTGAACACTTTCCGTGCCTCCGGCAGATCGCTCTTGCTGACGGCTAACAGCCTCTTCTTTTTAGCTAGCTGGGGGTGAAATTCTTTAAGCTCTCTCGCAATTACGCGCACTGATTGTTCGGGTGTGCAGTCTTTGAAGCCTTGAGGGTCCACTAAGTGTACTAGCAGGCGGGTCCTTAAAACATGTTTAAGGAACTGGACGCCAAGACCACGCCCCGAATGCGCTCCCTCAATCAGGCCGGGAATATCCGCGGCTACAAAGGAGCTGCCTTTGTGGCGGATGACTCCAAGGCTGGGATTTAGGGTGGTAAAGGGATAAGAGGCTATTTTTGGCCGCGCATCAGAAATACGGGCGAGCAGGGTGGATTTTCCTGCGTTTGGGAAACCGACAAATCCGACATCAGCCAGAATGCTCAGTTCAAGGGTTGCTTCCAGGGCTTCTCCCGGCTCGCCTTTCTCTGAAATATGAGGGGCCGTGTTGAACTTGGTTTTGAAAGAGACATTTCCCCGTCCGCCTCTTCCACACTTTGCCGCCAAAAATCTTTGGCCGTTGGTTTTAAGGTCGGCTATCACCTTGCCCCCTGCCTTGACCAGGGTGCCGCAGGGAACATATACCAGGATGTCTTTCCCGGACAAACCTTCCATTTTCTTGCCCTTCCCCGGAGAGCCGTCTGTGGCAAAAATATGAGGGTGAGAGGCTATCTCGGTAAGGGTGTTCACATTATGCGTAGCCTCAAAGTACACACTCCCTCCCCTGCCGCCGTGCCCGCCGTCGGGCCCGCCGTAGGGGATGAATTTTTCCCGCCGAAATGAGGAGCAGCCGTCTCCGCCGCTTCCAGCCCTGAGATAGACCTTGGCGGTATCGATGAAGTCTGGAGTTTTGCCTTTTTCTCTTGACATAGATGAAGTAACCCGAAAATCGCCGCAATTTTCGGGCCCGGGAAAACAATCCCACCACCTGTCGCAGGTGGTGGGGTGAATTTGCCGGAAAAAAATCAGGAAGTCCTAGCCGGGAAAACCGTTATTTAGCGGCGGGATAAACGCTGATCTGTTTTTTATCGCGTTTGGCCCACTCAAATTTAACCACGCCCGTAATTTTAGCGAACAGGGTGTCGTCGGAGCCCCTGCCCACATTGGCCCCGGGCAGGAATTTGGTGCCGCGCTGTCTTACCAGAATTTCACCGGCGTTTACAACCTGGCTGCCGTAGCGCTTTACGCCAAGGCGCTGGCCCTGGCTATCGCGTCCGTTAGTGCTTGAACCTTGTGCTTTTGTATGAGCCATATTAAACCTATGACAACTGAATTTCCTTTATTTCTATTTCCGTCAATTCCTGTCGGTGACCTAAGCTTCTTTCATAAGCTTTTTTGGGCTTCTTACGAAAAACCATCAATTTGTGGCTTTTGAGATGCCGCAGGACTCTTGCCGTTACTTTGGCTTCGGGAAGTTTGTTGATGGCGGCGCTTTTTTCCTCCTGCGACGCCGACCATAAAGCCTTAAAAGTCACTTCCGTGCCTTTTTCGGCAGGGAGTTTCTCGATTTGCAGAATCTCTCCCGGTACCACCCAGTATTGCTTTCCGCCTGTTTCAATTATCGCGTACATAATAAACATATGGTAGCAAAAAAAGGACCGTTGGTAAAGTAAAATCCCAAATCCCCGTGGATGGAGGATTTGGGACCGAAAGCATGAAAAATTAAAATAAAAGAACTACGCGGATATCTTCTCAACCTCGGACGCTATTTTAGCGAAATCGAACGGTTTAGCCAGCACCGGTATTTCTTTCGGAATCCCCATCTCGGAAAGCTCGCTGGCAGTTGCTCCTGTAATTATTATTATGGGTATCCCGGCAAGGCCTGGATACATATCCAGCATGGCTATCATTGAATTGCCGGTCATTTGAGGCATGTGAAGGTCGGTCACAACTAGATCAGGCCGTTGACTAAGGGCCATTTTCACCAGTTCCATGCCGTCGCCAGCGCTATTAACAGTATGCCCCATCCCTTCAAGAAAATCAGTAAGAAGGAGACGGAGAGCTTCATCATCCTCAGCTATAAGTATCGTCATATTGTATCAGCCATAAGTATATGTAACCATATAATATCAAAAAGGTGGTCAGGTAGTCATGCTATTTCTGGCGGGGGGGATTTTCGGAATTTTAGGGTATGAAAGCCGGGCGGATAATTAATAGAATAAGGCGGGAGTAATTTTTTTGCTTTTGCCTGCAACCTGGTACCTTTTAAGGAGCGAAATATGATTAAAGATGTAGCTGAACTTTTCACACAGCCGGTACTGAAAATATGGGGCATTTTTGTCGCCTATGTTCCGAATATAATTGCGGCGCTTATATTTATCCTTTTCGGTCTTTTTGCCGCCCGCCTGTTAAGTTCGCTGCTTGAGACATTTCTGCGTAAAATAAAGTTCGACAGCTATACCAGCCGTGTCGGGATTAACGAGGTTATGACCCGCTTCGGTTTCGGTAAATCCATGGTTACCATACTGGGTTTTCTTATTTACTGGTCAATGATCCTGGTGTTTTTCGTGTCAGCGGCCGACATCCTGAACCTGACCGCCATTGCGCAGATACTTGAAAAGATACTCATTATCTTTATTCCCAGGATCGCGGCATCTATTTTTATAGCTTTCGGCGGCCTGCTTTTTGCAAGATTTATGGCTGATGTGGTGCTTAATTCCGCTACCGCAAATAATCTGCGCGGGGGGAAATCGCTTTCAAGAATAGTTAACTTCGTGATACTGGTATTTACGGCTATAGCGGCCGTTGAACAGATGGGGATTGAAATGAAGGTTATCCGTTCCAGTATCAATATCCTTTTCGCCTCAATGGGCTTGGCGTTCGCGATAGCCGTGGGCCTTGGGGCCAAGGATATAGTTCACGAAATTATCAAAGGTATGTTTACGGAAAATAAGGACGAAAAATAATAGTTATAAGGGGTCAGGTCTTGATTCTTGACCTACCCAATACTAAAGTCAAGAATCAAGACCTGACCCCTGTTTCCGAACTCCCAACTATTCACTAATCCATGTAATCCCTGAGCATTTTGCTGCGGGAAGGGTGGCGCAGCTTGCGGATGGCTTTGGCCTCTATCTGGCGTACCCGCTCCCTGGTGACGCGGAAAATCTTTCCCACTTCCTCAAGGGTTCGCGGGTACCCCGACTCGATGCCGAAGCGGAGTTTTATTATTTTAGCTTCCCGCTCCGTGAGAGTGTCGAGGATTTTTGTCACCTCGCGCCTGCGCAAAAGCTCTATGGCCGAGTAGGAGGGGGGGAGCCCTGCCTTGTCCTCAATAAAGTCCTCAAGATGTGAATCCTCGTCTTCACCGATGGGGGTGGAAAGAGAGATGGGGTCCTGCATTATCTTCATGGCATTTTTAACTTTATCCATGGAGATATGCATGTGTTTGGAGTATTCCTCAATAGCCGGGTCGCGCCCGAATTCCTGCCGATACTTTCTGGTAACCTTCATCAGTTTCGAAACCAGTTCTTTCATGTGCACGGGAATGCGGATGGTTCGCGCCTGGTCGGCGATGGCGCGGTTTATTGACTGGCGTATCCACCATGTGGCATAGGTGGAAAATTTAAAGCCGCGCTTGTATTCAAATTTTTCCACGGCTTTCATCAGGCCCAGCCCGCCTTCCTGTATCAGGTCAGAAAGTTCCAGGTTGGAATTTACATGCTTTTTGGCGATTGAAACCACCAGGCGCAGATTGGCTTTAATGAGTTTGAGCTTGTCCTGAAGGATCTGGTCCTCAAGAAAGGTTATCTTTTCGTTTAAAGCCATAAACTCGTCCGGCTCAATGGGCAGAGTTTTTATAAGATGACGCTCGCGTTCGCTGATGGCTTCGGCATTTACCAGCGCGGCTTCCACCTCGGTGGTGTTGTATCCCCACTTGGATTTGAAAGCGGACGCTTTCATGCGGTTTTTTGCCACCAGTTCGTAATCCGCTTTTAACTTTTTCAGATCGCCGTAGTGCTTCTCATATTTTTCCAGCTCCTGGCGGTATTCCCGTATTTTATGGGCCAGGTTCTTTATTTTATTGGTAAGGCGCTTTATTTTTTCCTGGTTCAGGTTGAGGTTAATAATATTGTTCACTATCTGCATTCGCTTGGAATCAAGCACGGCGCCCAGCTTCTTTTTCATCTCATTTGAAATTCCCGGAGTCTCCATGCGCTCGTATAGTTTTTCCATCTCGCGCTCTATCCGGGTTATCAGGTGAGCCACATTTTTCATTTTTCGCTTCATGGCCGAAAGTTCCTGCGTGGATTTGCGGCCGCGCGGCATGAGTTCTTTAGTGGTCATTTCATCCTGCTCAATTAAGGTTTCCCAGTTGCGTATTTCCCGGAGTGTTATGGGCGACTCAAGCACCAGCATGCGCAGTTCGCGTTCCCGTTCCCTGATATTGCGCGCCAGCGTCACTTCTTCGTCGCGCGTGAGCAGGGGAACCTTTCCCATCTCGGAGAGATACATGCGTATGGAGTTAGACACATCCGGGGTCGCGCCCCATTCTTCCGTGTATGCCTCGCGCTCGGCCGCAGCCACCATCTTGAATTTCTTTCGGTCCACGACTTCAATGCCAAGGTCTTCAAGCGTGCCCATAAGTGTGTCTATTTCCTCGCTTGACATGGAGGCGTTCGTGAGCGAGCGGTTCATCTCCTCAAGAGTTACATAGCCGTGTTCCTTTCCCAACTCCACCAAATCTCTTAAAGCTTTTCTGGGTTGTGCCATTTTTCTATCTCCTTATACTGCTTTACTCGCCCGTCTTGCCTCTTAGTTCTGTCAGCTGTTTTAGCTCCTCCAGCTGTGAGGGGGTAAGCGTCGAATAATTTTTATTCAGTTCTTTCCGCCGTCTTTCGTGCGAAATCTTTTTAAGCATTTTAACCGTTTTCGCCGCATTTTGAGCCGGGTCCAGGTCGCTTGCGATGTCGGCCACGGAAAGTTTCATTATCAGGGCCGCTTCTTCAGGAAGTTTTTCAATTAGCGCCGCCGCGGCCCGGGCGCGGTTGAGCGGCTCAAGATTCTTTATTTCAGAAAAAATTCTTCTGGTCAGCGGGTGGGAAAGGTCGCTCTCCTCAAGGCCTTCAGCGCAGACGGTCAGCTCAGTGTTCTTAAGAAGAAGCTGTATGAAGCCCAATTCAAGCGCCGGCATACTCAGTGGGACGGACGCTTCTTCAGACTTTCTTTCTTTGCCAGGTTCCCCGCTTTTTTTCTTAAGCTGTTGTAAAACCGAAACTTCCGAAACCTCAAAACGGGCCGCTATATTTTTTACCCATTCGCTTTTAAGTATCTCATCGCCCTGTTTTGAAACTGTTTCAAGAAGCGCGTCTATGGCCCGGGCCTTGTCCTGCGAGGAAACCGCGGCGCGGTTCTTGAAAAACAGGTTCATCCGGAAGTCCAGCGGGTCGGCCGCGTCCGCAATCTTCTGGGCGAAAGCTTCCGGCCCGTTTTCATTGAGATACTCGTCCGGGTCAAGTCCTTTGTCAAGTTCGGCGATCCGTGAATATAAGCCGGCTTCCATGAAAATTTCCGCCGCCCGCACCGAGGCTTTTATGCCGGCGGCGTCAGGGTCAAACATTATTATGGTGTCTTTTGCGTGGCGCTTTATGAAAGAGGCGTGTTCAAGGGTCAGCGCCGTGCCAAGCGGCGCCACGGCAAAATCCACTCCGTGCTGGTGCGCGCTGATAACGTCCATGTAGCCCTCAAGCAAAAGAAGGCGGCCGCTTTTTCTTATTCCGGCCAGCGCTCTGTCAAGCCCGTATAAGGTTTTCCGCTTTGAGAATACGGGGGTCTCCGGAGAATTCAGGTACTTGGGTTCTCCCGAATCCAGTATCCTGCCGCCAAAAGCCGTTACCGCGCCCGTCTGCGTCCTTATCGGGAACATTATGCGCCCGCGGAAATAATCATATGGGCTGCCGTCGGAGTCTCTGAGTCCGGAAAGGCCCGCTCTGGCAAGCAGGTCCTTTGAAAAGCCTTTGCCCAGCAGTTCCTGTGTCATGGCGTTATCGTTTGCGGGCGCGTATCCCAGGCCGAAAGCTTCAACGGTGGCCTTGTTTATTTTCCTGGCGCCAAGATAAAGCCGCGCTTTTTCTCCGCCTGAAGAAAAAAGAAATTTTTTATAAAACTCGCAGGCGGCGGCGAGGGCCTTCTTTATTTCAAGGATTTCTCGGTCGGCGGCGCTTAATCCCGTAAAATGCCGGTCTTCCCATGCGAGCCCAGCCTTTTGCGCAAGCTTGCGGGCCGCCTCTGGGAAGGTCAGCCCCTCTATCTTCATGACGAAGGTGAAGACATCTCCGCCTTCGTTACAGCCGAAGCAGTAAAAGATCTGCTTGTCGGGGCTGACCGTGAAAGACGGGGTTTTTTCGTTGTGAAACGGGCAGGGAGCCTTGTAATTGCGGCCGGCGCGTCTGAGCGCCGGGACATAGTCTTTTACTACATCCACTATGTCCAGCTTTTCTCTTATTGATTCAATCGCGGAATTTGATGCCATGGTAAAATGAAAATAACCGCTTAGGCAGTTAGGCTGCAGGCAGTCAGGCCGCAGGTAAGAAGCGAACACGACTAACAGTCGTCAGCCTTTAACCTTCAGCCTACAGCCTACAGCCTAAACAACCTGAGTAGTTGCGAAGAGGGTCTAGTAAGACCGTCTGCCCTTGCGGATCTTGCGCCTTAACTCTTCCGATTTTTGTTTTCTCTTGACACTTGGCGGGAGGTAGTGTTCCCTGCGTTTAATGTCTTTAAGCACGCCGCTGCGTTCGCACTCATGCTTGAAACGCCTGAGAGCTTCTTCTATGTTTTCTTCGTCTCTTAGTTTGATAAATACCACTGTAATCACCACCCTTTGTCGCACCCCGCCCGCACTGCAAAGCGTTCGGGGCGATTAACGCCGGCCTTTAAGCGGTGGCGGCCGGTGCTCTACGAGGGGAACTACGTTCCCCTTCGTCGTTCGCTTCGCCGCCTTCGGCGGCCCGCTCACTGAACCTCTTTTAAATGGACCCCGTGCTCACTACGAAGGTAATCGCACGGGCCTATCGCACCCCGCCCGCACTGCAAAGCGTTCGGGGTTATCATCGTCTTCAACCGGGGGGCCACATCAGCCTTCTGCCGCCCAGAATATGATAGTGGATATGGTCCACCGTCTGACCGGCCTTATGGCCGTTATTAAGCACCAGCCTGAAGGCTTCTCCTATTCCAAGCTCGTGCGCTATTTCTTTGGCTGCATACTGCAGCTTGCCCAGTAGTTCAATGTCTTCCGCTTGGGCCTTGGCAAGACACACGATGTGTTTTTTAGGGATTATTATTACATGTGTGGGTGCCTGCGGATTCAAATCGTAAAAAGCCATGAGATCAGCATTCTCGCGGATGATTCTGGCTTGTACTTCCTTTTCAGCAATGCGGCAAAAAATACAATTGGACGCCATCTAGATACATTCTATTAGTTTTAGTGGCCGGTAGGCAAATTGTTGTTGCGAGAGCGCCGTAACTATTTCTACAGCCGCACTTTTATCGCGTAGTGGCAAAGCTTGCTTTGCCTTTTTTGCAGAGCAAGCTCTGCAACTACGCAGACATATGAGAGCTCCACAGGTTCACTGAATATTTACATCGGAAAGTGCGGCTGTAGAACTATTCAAGTAGTCAGAAGTCAGAATTCAGGAGTCAGAAGCTGGAAGCCAAGAGCCGGAAAGCTATCGGAAGCTGGTTCGTGTCAGCTATTCTGGATTCTGACTTCTGAATTCTGACTTCTGAAACCACTAAAACTCCGACAGCGGCAGTATATATTCCTTGAATTTGCCGGGGTTGTATAAACAGCTATTTGAGGATTTTTTGTTTTTGCGTATCCTCACCGGCGTGACCTCCGCTTTTATTGCCTGTATTACGCCTTCATCCGAGGGTGTGAAATAAAACACAAAACGACTTCGTTCAAGCAATTCGTACTTTTGGTTTTCATCTGTGGTAAAATGAAAGTAATCAGCCAGAGTTTTCCATGAATTTTCAAGGCTGTCTGAGCCTTGCCGTGTGCGTCCGCAGAAAATTTCCACCTTGAATCCCAGGGCCTTAAAAAGCCATGCAGTCAGCCAGGGTATGGGCTTGATATGTTCGTATTTATACGCCCTGTTTACTGTGTTCCAATAATCCGCGCCCGCAAAAACATCTTCGGCAGGCAAGTCCCGCTTTTTAAATTCCTCGCTGTAACCGCCGGTTAAAATATCATCCGTGTCAGCGCGCTTTCCAGCGCCAAAAGTGCGGGGTGAGGGGCTGATAACAGGGGGGGCAGCTTTGTAATTCTGCGCGCTTTTGAAAGCAGGGGTTGAAAAAACCAGGCCATCGTCGTATTCAAAGCCGACCTTAAAGCCGATAAGAGTTATTACGCTGAAAAGCACACCCCACGATCCGGCTAGCGTCGCGAAAACTCGCAGGCGTGTGAACCATTTTGAAAAAAAAGCGCCAATAGCCGAGAACATTTTATTCAGTTCCTTTTGTGCCTGTATTTTTGGGATTGGATACTTTTCGTAACGAGAAACACCAGCCAAGTATTTCTCTTAGAAGTCTTTTTGAATTGGCGAATTCCATGGCATTAGGTAAAATGGGATAATCCTTATTGTTTACAATGGAGTCCGGCACCGCCAGATGATAAACCCGGCCCGGTACAAGCGGGCCATAGTCCGTTTCCACACTTTTTATGCCGTTTTCTCCATCAATTATTCTAAGTCCGGAAACGCTTATATCCGACAGGAGCTTGTCTTCCAGGGCCTCCGCCAGTTCGGCGCCGCGTATTTTCACAAAAACCACGCTGGTGTCGTATGGCATCACCTTGTGGATGTCTCCCACTGTAACAGGCCCGCTGGAAAGCCCCGCGGCCAGATCTGAATTTACAAGCAGAGCGGCATTTGAACGCGCCCAGCGTTTCATGCAGGCGGCGGTGAAATCTCCCACGGGTGATTTTACCCCGTCGCGTAACGGAAGATCTGTTGACAGAAAACCCAGGCGCCGGCCCATATAGCGCGTGACCGAGTGTAAATGCCTGTTTACAACAGCAAGGGCGTCCGGGTCTTCGCCGTACCTGGCTTTATCAAGCGCCAACAGGTTCCAGTCTATGGAGGTGATCGCCCCTGTGTCTGGTTCAAGGTATAAGCATATGCGCGCGACGCGAGGGCCGCGGCCTGAGGGAACCACCCATGACTTGCCCGACTTGAATGGTTTTTTTAAAGACGGTTCGTCGGTGATTATGAGGTCTGTTCTCGGTAGTTTTTCCAGGAATTTTCGGTAGAATTCCGGCTTTGCCGCTGTTTTGGGGTTAATGTTTAAAAGCATCACGGTGATTTTGGCTCCGCCGTCTTTCAGCGCTTTCAGCGCTTTTTCTATTTCGTAGCTTTCCTTTTCCAGGCGGTAGTTCAACAAATTCTTAGGCTGGTTCGCCTTATGCGGATCCGCAACGGTAATAGCAAATACGCCTATTTTGCGGCCGCCCGTTTCAAGTATGGCGAAGCTGCGCAAAAAATCAGGTTTTTTATTGCTGCTCTTCAGATATAGATTTGAGGCCAGCAGGGGAAATGAGGCTGTCTTTGCAAGTTTTTCAAGCTCCCGGGTGGGAAAGGCCAGATCATTATAGCCGGGTGAGGCGGCCGAATAAGGTACGGCATCCATACAGTCAAGCACCGCCTGCGCGCCCATTATATGACCCTCAGAGGTTTCTGAAAGCCAGTTGCCCATATCCAGCGCAAGTTTTGGCCTGCTCTCACCCTTATAGAGATTTTTAAAAACCGCTATGCCTCCGGTCCGGGACCCTTTCAGGGAGGGTTCCGGCTCGGCGCTTATTCTGCCTTCAAGTCTTGCGGTGACAAAAATTACCGCCTCTTCTTTTCTTGAACAGGAGCAAAAAAATAATAAACTGGCGCTGAGCGTAGCGGCCTGATTGAAAAGTTTTTTTATCGGCATATCAGCCCAAATATCTTCAGCGATTCCCCTGGGCCTAAAAAATCAGTTCTGACTGAATTTTTTAGATTTGGTCAGAATTTGGTTATCCTGCCGCCTGTGGGGACCGCGGTTATCGGATTTTCTTTTAAATCTTTTATCAGCAAATCCCTTATCGGGCGCATGGTGTCCTGTGATTTTTCAGCTTTCGTAAATGCTTTGCCGCCGGTGCCTCCGGTGGTAAGGTAATTGTTGGTGGCCACGCTGAACTTATCCTCCGGCTTTATTTCCTTCCCGTCTTTTTCCAGGAGTAGTCCCGTCGCTTTTCCGTTCTGGCCATCGTGGAATTTAATTGAAAGCCCTGAAACCTGCAGGGCGCTCCTGCCGTGCCGGATATTGTCCGCGGCCAGCTCTAAAAGCTGGGCGCCGGTCATTGTAAGGGTTATCAGCGTGTTCTCAAAAGGCATTACCTGGTAAACATCGCGCGTCTTTATCAGTCCCTTGGTAAGCACGGACCGGATGCCCGCGGTGTTCTGAAAAGCCAGCTCCATACCCGATTGCCTGCGCATGGCGTCGGTCACCCAGTTGCCGATGGGCGAATCAAGCCCTTCCTGGGAAAGGCCGAGGTCAACGGCAGTCTCACTTACCGCCTTGTCCATTTCCTTGTTAACCTCCACGCTCAAAGAGCTGATGGTTTTGATTACCTCGGCGTCCTGCCCGGTTTTATCGATCCAAAGGGGGATAAGTTCGGCTTTAGCTCCTTTAAATCTGCCTGTGGCGTCGTCGAAGTCAAGGTCTACCTTTGTAACATCTGTAAGTCCCCAGAAACTTTCGGCCAGCAAGGTGGAGCTGGGTTTGTCAAAATAACCGTTGAGCAGGCCCGTATGGCTATGTCCGCCTATCACTACTGCGGCGTCTTTGGCCGCTCTTGCCATCGGGATCGTGCCGTAGGCGGCTTCTTCGTCTGTGAGCGTTATAGTTGAAATGTCGACCTTTCTGCCGCCGAAGTCGCCTCCCAGACCGATGTGGGCGAGCACTATAACGGCGTCAGGCTTTTGCCTCCGTATTTCTTCCATCCACTTGGCAGTATCGCCGGGCTCGCCGGCAAATACCAGGTGCGCCACATTGGACGGCAGGGTGGAGTGCGAAGTGTGTGTGCCGGCGATGCCAAGCACCGCTATGCGCTCTCCCGCTTTTTCTATTATTACATAGGGTTTCAGATAGTCAACATTTTTGCCGGTGGCCTTAGCATAGATATTTGCTCCAAGCATGTGAAAAGCGGCGCTGGAAACCAGCGTTTTAAGATTGCTTTCGGTATAGTCGTAATCGTGATTGCCTGTAACCCCCGCCGAGTAGCCCAGCTGGTTCATAAGTATTATGCTTGCCATGCCCTTGGTAAAATTGCCTTCCGGCGTACCCTGGAACATGTCTCCTGAATCAAGCAAAAGGTAGGGATTCTTTTCATTTTTTAAAAGGGAAGACAGCGCCGCAAAACCGCCGATGATCCGTGTTGAATTTTCCTTGTCCCATTTAGCGGGCCTGGCCGAATACCAGCCGTGCACGTCGCTTGTATGATAAACGGAAATGGTTTTCGCATTTAAAATTCCTGCTGAAAGCAGCAAACAGAAAGTTAGTATAGTTGTGTTTTTCATTGTTCGGTTCTCCTTAATGGTTTATTCCGCGCCGACACCAGATCTTCTGAAAGTTTCTCCGCTTCGTACAGCCATTTGTCAAAGTCATTGTAAAGGGTGACTAGCTGCAGATTTACCAAAAAATCATCCGCCTCGTTTAAATGGCCTGTCTTAAAAAGACTGAGCTGTTTTCTGCCGGCCGATATAAGTTTGCCTCCCCGCGCGGCGGCCTCACACCGCTTTGAAGAGGAACCCGTGATGGCTTCCCCAAGATTGTCTAACAGGGAAATATATACGGCAAAGAACCATACGGTTTCAGGGGTCCTGGCGAGCTTATGGCTTCTGATGTCAGAGAAACCTTTTTCAACCAGCGCCAGTATCTGTTCTATATCGCGGATAAGCCGGCTGGGTTTTAACTGGCTGTTCCCGTTCCCGGTTTTTAGAAGCATGTCTTGCAACCGCTTTTTTGCCCTGTTGATTCTGTGCGGGTCAGGCGTTTCCTGCGCCAGGCAGTAAACCAAATCCCGCAATTCCTTCAGGGCAACGGCCACTTGGTAAAGCCCGGGATTTCTTAGGCGCAATAAGAGAGTATGTATCATTCCTTAAAAGTGTTGAAGTGACGTTACTGTTCAGGTGGAAAGGCTGTAGGCGGTTCGACTGTAGGTAAAAAGCCGATACAACCAACAACCTTCAGCCTAACAGCCCTCGCCTACGCAGTTATTAGATGATACAAAAAAACGCGGGGAGGATAAACCTCCCCGCGTCTTGTAAAGACTCCGCGAGTTTTATCTCTTGGAGAACTGGAATCTCTTTCTCGCCTTGGGCTGGCCGTATTTCTTCCTTTCCACCATGCGCGAGTCTCTGGTAAGGAAACCTGCCTTTTTCATGGACGAGCGGAAGCTTGGCCCCAGGCTTGCGATGGCGCGGGAAATGCCGTGGCGTATGGCTCCGGCCTGGCTGGAAACTCCGCCGCCTTCAACCTTCACTATACAGTCAAATTTCTGGTCCTTGGCAAGGTCAAAGGGGGAGTTTATCACAGCCGCCAGGCGCGGGGTATTGCCGAAATAATCCTTCAACTCTTTTGAGTTTACAGTCATTTTGCCGGTGCCGCCCTGCATGAGCCTTACCTGCGCCACGGAGGTTTTTCTTCTGCCGGTGGCCAGTATTAAATTTTTATTTTCCATAATATATCCTTTTCCCGAAAAACTGCGAACTGCAGTTTTTCGGAACTTTTAACCTGTGTCAAACTTTACCGCTTTCTTTTTTATCTGCCGGGTTTGGAAACTGTGTCTGGCCGGCGGCAAAAATATTGAGCCGTTTCATGCGCCGGTCCCGGAGCCTGTTATCATCCAGCATGCGCCGGACGGCCAGATTCAGCACCTTGGTCGGGTCGTTTTCCATCTGCCGTTTGTAGGGTATAACCTTGGCGCCGCCGGCGTAGCCGGAATGTCTGAAATAAAACTTATCCTCCAGTTTATTGCCGGTTACTTTTATTTTGGCGGCGTTTGTGACCACCACGAAGTCGCCGCAGTCCATGCCGGGGGTATAAATCCGTTTGTGTTTGCCGATTAGAAGGATGGCAATTTTACTGGCAAGCCGGCCAAGAATCTGGCCGTCGCCGTCAAAAAAATGCCACTTTCTGTTTTTTTCAACTTCATTCACGCTGGGTAAAGTCGTTTTCTGTATCATAGATAGACTATGATAACAAATTTCACGCCATTATGTAAAATTATTTCCTAATATTCTCATCAATTCCGCAAACAACAACGGAATTGATGAGAATATGTGGCTTAAACAGGGATTGATTAATTTAGCTAATTGTCTGGAGACGCCTAACCTCCTGTCCAGATTTCCCTGTTCTCGCAGAAACGATGCCGTTTAACCGCGCCGGTGCCGAAAAAAGCGGTGGAGGTGTCGCTATTAGGAATTGAGTCGCTGTCGCCGCTTCTGTACTTTTCTATATAGGAGGGCAGTTTATCGTTTATGGAATTGGAGCATACGGCCGGGGCAGGCAGATAACAGAGGAGATAGCGGAGGCGCGCGCCGTCGGTTATTATTAGAAGATTGACAGGGTCGTTTTTCAGGATTTCCGGAGGACAGTCTGTGGCTTTCATCAGCCAAAGGTATTCCGGCTCCGAAATTTCGCGGTAGCCCCTGCTAAGCGCGGTTTCAATTTCTTTATTCGCTTTCTCCGCCTGCGGACTAGCGGGGACCGCCTCGTATGTCAGAAGCCAGGATTTTTTTCCGCTTTTGGCCAGACGCAGGGCGGCATCGCCCTCCGCCGTCAGCTTGCCCGCTTTGTTGAAAAGAGGCGCTCCCGCATTATCGCGAAGCTTGAAAACATCTCTAAGCGTAATTGGCCGGCCTTCAAAAAAAATCACCGCGTCCTTTGACAAATAAGAAAGGTATAGGCGGTATCCGGCGCCGGTAAGCAAAAGTCTGGGGCCCTTCTCGCTTTGTTTCTCCAGTATCAGGCCTTTTAAAGAGTGGTTCTTTACTTTAAGATAGTCCACGGCGCCGTTTCTTTCTGCGGTTGTAATATCCTTGAACAGTTTAAGGTCTTCGGAAGCGGGAGAAATCTTTTTCGGATCAACCGCCTGTCGCTCTTTCAACGAGGCGAGCGCCTGTTCAGGGAGGGTAAGCCCAGTTTCTATTTCAGCCAGGCGCAAGCGAGCCCTGGCGTTGGCCGGTTCGGCCGAAAGCATTTTTTCATAAATACCGGAAGCGGATTTAATATCTCCGCGCATCTCAAGAATCCCGGCAAGGCCGTTGAGGGCGGTTAAATCATAGGGGCTTGTTTTTAGGGCGGTTCTATACGCTTCTTCCGCGTCCGCCTGCAGCCCCAGCTTCATAAAAGTTTCAGCCGCTTTTACCAGGCAAAAGGCCGCCATCGGCCGCTTTTTGTAAAGTTCCGCCGCCCTGCTATACTCATCCACGGCGTCTTCGTAGCGGCCCAGACGTATAAGGAGGCCGGCGTGGTCTTTGCGCAGGTCAGGGTCGGAGGGGGCGAGTTTTAAGCACTCACCGCTTGTGCGCGCAGCCGTTTCAAGGAGCCCGTTGGCAAGTTCGGAGCGGAAGTCTTGAGCGCATTTTTCAGCATTCGCGACGGTCGCTCCTAATGCGACTGCCTGCTGTCCGGATAAGGGCTCGCTAACGGCGGCTGGTTTTTGCGGCACCCGCATATTTGGCATGTCCTGGGGCGGCGTTTTCTTCGAAAGTTCGTGTATTTTTGTATTTGTAAAAAAGATTTCTGTGGGCTGCCCGGCGGCTTTATCTTCTTTGATCAAATCAAAAACTCTAAGATAATCCTTTAGAGCTGCTCCGGTTTCCCCGAATTTCTCCATGACGGCTGCGCGGTTAAGATAAGCTTTGCGGTTGTCGGGAAATAATTCCACGCCTTGCGAAAGCGTTTCTTCCGCTTTTATCTTGTTTCCGGCCTGCGCCCAGGTTAACCCCAGTTCGCGGTAAACGGAATAAGGCATTGCGTTTAGTTCCATAGCTTTTCTGCAGTTTGACAGCGCTTTTATAATCTCTCCGCCGTTTCTCTGTAGTTTGCAGAGGCCCAGATAATAGCCGTAATAATCTTTGTTTTTTTTCAGGGCCTGGACGGTAACGGCTTTAAAGGCCGCGCTTAAAGCGGTTAAGGCTGAAGGCACAACCGCTGTCGCATACCGAAAGTCACCAGTCATAGGATTCTGGGGAGCCGTTACTTGTGACTTGTGACTTGTGACTTGTGACTGCGGGCCTATTGGGGCGTTTTCGGGTAAAAGTTCAAGGGTGTAAAGATACAGGCTTTTATCGGAGGGGTTTTGTTTAAGCGCTGCGACTGCTATGTCAAGCGCCCTGCCGGAAAGACCGGCGGCTTCAAGTTCTTTTGCCTGCGTAAGAGGTGTAATGTTTTGAGCGGTGGCCGCAAAAATCAGTCCCGCCGCGGTCAGATAAGCTGGCGCAAGGCAGACAAAAATTATCTTTATACCGGCCGCGAACATATTTTCCGCCTTGTTAATTTAGTGGTACAAAATAGAGAATAAAGTTATTAAAGGAACTCCTTAACCCTAGCCCCTAGCCCCTAGCCCCTAGCCCCTTCATTATCCTTGGAAGCGTAACTCCGCGCTGCGACTGGTATTTCCCTTTTCTGTCCTTGTAGGATATCTCGCAGATCTTGTCGCTCTCAAGAAAAATCAGCTGCGCTATTCCTTCATCGGAATAGATTTTAGCCGGCAGAGGTGTGGTGTTTGAAATTTCAAGGGTCAGATGCCCCTCCCATTCCGGTTCAAGCGGGGTGATGTTTACCACTATTCCGCAGCGGGCATAAGTGCTCTTGCCTATGCAGAGGCCTATAACGCCGCGCGGTATCCGGAAATATTCCACGGAGCGAGACAGCGCAAATGAGTGGGCCGGCACTATGCAGTACGGCGCCTTGATATCGACGAAAGATTTGGAATTAAATTCTTTGGGATCAACCACGCAGTTGTGCACATCCGTGAAAACTTTGTACTCGTTCGCTACCCGGATATCGTAGCCATAGGAGGAAAGCCCGTAGGAAATGCGGCCTTTAGCAACAAGTTTTTCCACAAACGGGGAGATCATTTTATTTTTCAGACAATTCTCGCGTATCCATGAATCAGATTTGAGCATAATTCCTCCAGGCACTGTAGAGCGCTTTTGTTTTTTCAAATTTATTCAGCCTTATTCTATTGCGTTTAACCCTAAAATCCGAAGCGGCTATTTTTTTAAGCAGGGTTTCATAGACGGCCGCCATAACGAGCGCGCTGAATAGCTTCTTTTTGCCGGCTGGGTTTATCAGGGCGCGGGCTTTGGCGTAGTAAGCCCCGGCTCTGCCGGCTTCAAAGCTCATTAATTTTATAAAATTAGGGGAGTAATTGAAATCAAGCAGGTCATTTGCGTGGCAGCCGAATTTTTGCAGATCCTCCGCGGGAAGGTAGAAGCGGCCGGCCAGCGCGTCTTCCCTCACATCCCTGATGATGTTTGTAAGCTGTACGGCATAGCCGAGATTTGTGGCATATTCTCCGGCTTTCTGATCATCGTAGCCGAAAATAGCGAGGCAGGCCATTCCTACGGCCGAGGCTACCTTATACATATAGTTCTCAAGCTCGGCTATGGTGGAATAGGTTGTCTTATCAAGGTCCTGGCTTACGCCTTCCAGCACCAGCAGGAAATATTCTTTTTTAAGAGGGAAAGTTGCGACCGCTTCTTTGAGCCCCGGTACTTTGACGGCCCTGATACCTTCCCCGGAAAACAGCGTGTCTATTTCCATTTTCCAGACGGAAAGCTCCGCGAGTTTTTGGCTTTTGTCTAAGCCGGGATCGTCGGCTATATCGTCAACGGCTCTTGCGTAGGCGTAAAAAGCGGATAGCGCCTTACGCCGGGCGCCGCCCAGAAACATGAATGCCGCGCTGAAATTGGAGGTCTTGTAGGCCGGTCCCGTAGTCACTTCAGGGCTTCCAGATACTTCATGAACTTCTGCCAGCCCGCGGCTTTTTCAAAAGCCAGCTGGGAATAGGTCTGGTGGTAGTTTATAAGGCTGCCGGGGTTGCCCGGGATATCAATGGCGATGCCGTGGGTGTTTGAATAATCCTTGCCTGTGCGGTCTTTCCCGACGAACGTGTTTTTAATGACAAGCTCATCTGAAATAAATTTTTTCAGGTTCTCGCCTGAGGCCAGCAGCGCCGCATTTTTTTTGTCGCCGGCGTCCAGATTCTTTGCCGTCAGTTCCGCAAAATTATAGAGATCGCCGTAAAAGGAAATACTCTTGTCGGGATCCGTGGTTTCATCGCCCACTTCAAAGCGCAGCACCTGTTCTTTGGCTTTTTTAAGGGCTGTATCGGCGCCGCCTGACATCGCCAGGTTCGCCCACGCCCCGACTTTCAGGGCGAAGAACGGGAGTTTTCCCGCCCGTATGGCCGAAAGCTGGGTTCCGTATTTGGTTCTTTCAAGCATATCCAGATACTCAGGACGGGAATACATTTCCTTGAAAGTGTCTACGGCGTAAACGCCGGCTGTTTCGGCCGGCGATTTCGGATTAGCGGTTATCAGGCCTAAAAAGTCCTCAAAGTTAAGGCTTGGCAGCTGGATTACCTCCTCCGAAGCCACTATGACATCCGCCGCGTTCCTGAGTTCATAGGCCACTTCAGCCATCTGCATGAAGCAGGCCATGGAAACGTATACGTCAACCCGCCCTGCCTCGGCAAATATTTTACCCATGTCCGTGGTTTTTATGTAATTGCCGGTGACAAAATCGTGCGAGATGGATTTAGTGGTACCCAGCAGGTTCTCTCCCGGCTTCAGCGGATCAATCCAGCCCCAGCCGTGGTCCCATATGATGAACATATATTTCTTTGCGGGATAGGCCTGTCTGGCCCATTTAAGAAAAGATGCGGCCTCTTTCCAGTCACCCATGTCTGTATCGCCCAGATCCATTATAAGCGGGGAGGCGATATGGTCCTTGTCCTGGTCTTTTGTGACATAGTACCGGCGCACTCCATTCCAGTCGCCATCGGCTGTGGTATCGTTGTCAAGGCCTTTTGACCGGCCCAATTCAGCGATTATATTCACTTTTTCGCTTGAACCCACGGTTTCCAAACGATTAAAATCAGTCAGCGCAAAAGGTTCGATATTGCTTTTGCCGTTCAGGAAGACCATAATGGTCCAGTCTTTTATGTTTTCCTTTTCTGCAGTTCCGGCCATGGGACTGAATGAGGATACGGCGGCAGGAGATGGAATATCCGCCGCGTTTATCGAGGCAAGTTTAAAATCAGGCAGGCCGGCGGATAGCGCTATGGGCGGTATGGCGGCCGACAGGGGCTGGGCAAGCCCGTATAAAGCGGTCAGCAAAGCGGCAATTTTGATCATGATTAATATTATTGAACGAAAGAGGCCGTGAAGTCAAGGGACGAAAGGCCTATGTGGACGGTAATTTTGGATTATTGACCTGTCGCGTATTTCAGCTTTTCCGCGACGAGGTGGTCATAATATGCCGCCAGACCGTCTCTTGATGAGGAGGAGGCCTCCTTATATATTTTGCCGATCGGAAAAATAAATGTTTTCCAGGGCGTTTGCATGGACCATAAGCCGTCGCTGCCTTCCACATTGTACCAGGAAGCCTTGAAGTCTTTTATCATGGTCCCCGCCAGAAGATGCCCATAGCAGCGCAGCAGTTTCCAGCCGTCGGAGGTAGGCGGGATGTTGGGATGAAAATCGGTTTTTAAAACTTGCTCCATTTTTGCCAGGCCGGTGCGCCCTGTCTCAATGTCGCTGGTTTCAACCAGGGACGAAGCTAAAATGCGCATGCGCTTATGTTCCGTCTGGGCTTCGGTTATTTTTTCCGCGTGGCTCATAACCCGTGAGCGTACCGCGGCCATACCCTGCATCTTTGAACCTGGAGCGGCATTCAGCTCTTCCTCCAGGTAGTGCAGGTATTTTGTCAACCAGCCGGGGTCAGGCAGGGTATCCTGCCAGAGCAGTTTCCACACGCGTTCAATCGGATAGCTTGTAATCTTATAAGAGGGGCGCTCGAAAATCATGGGCCAGCCCCAGGGGTCAAAGTCCTGAAATTTTATCAGTTGCCCCTTAAGCCGTTCCTGCAGGACATAGCAAAGAAAAGCGGCGCAATCCCTGACTGTGTCCAGTTTCTCCTGCGAATTGCCTTTGCTCCTGATGAAGGTAAGGCGGAGTTTCCTTTCAATATCCGTGAGACAGTCAATATTGAAATGGATCTTTTTTCCGAATTCGTCCTCCAATCCCGAGGCGAGTTCAAAGGCGCGTGACAAAAAAGAATCTTTTTTTGTTTCTTCCTCCGCAGTTAAGGCTGCCGATAATATGTCTTTATTGGTTTCCAGCTTTAAGGCCGGCGCGCTTTCCTGGCCGAGTTGTGCGGCTTCAGCGGCCGTATCTCCCGAATATGTCCGACGGCTGGCTGGCTGGCGCGCTCCGTCCGCAGGAGCCGGGGCGGTTGTTACCGGCTCGGGGCTGGAAGAGGCCAAGCTCCGTGAACTTAAAACTGCTTTCGGCACGGCGGCTTCAAGTGAAATTATAGTTTCCCCGGTCGTGCCGCGAATCGGGGCGGGCGAAGTATTCGCGGGTGGGGGCGGGGGCGGACTTCCTTTCGCCTTCCACGGTGTGACGGCGGCGGGCCTTGCCTCCAAAAGCGAGCGAAAGGCGCTCTCAAAAAGCCTCTGAGCTTTGTCTTTCGGAAACTGGGCGGCCAGGCGTACCGCTGAGGCTGATTCGATAAGGGCGAGTTCGGTGGTAAGATCCGCGGCCTCTTCGAGTTTATTGCCCTTAAGGAGGGCCAGTATCAGATTGGCGCGTGCCTGAGGCGAGGTGGAAAGGCGTGATGATTCTCTGAGGCAAACTTCGGCGCGAGCCGCATGTCCTGAACGTAAAAAAAAGTTCCCTGCGTAAAAGAAGATCCTGGAACTGGCTTTTGAAGGGCATTCAAGCGCAGCCTCAAAAGCTGCTGTCGCCTCGCTAAGGCCGGAGGTGTTTTCGGTGTCGGGGTACCGCGGGCCTTCTTTCGGCGCTCCCGCCGGACTGCCATTCCAGCGAGGCGTCGCAGGGCGGTTTCCTCTATTGTCCGCGGCTAAAGCCGGGCCCGCAGTCGCCATCGCCAGGCCGAAAAGCGCTTCCTGGCGTTCATCTCCACCGGCGGCGGCAAGATTCCCGAACATGCGCTGAGCTTTGACAGTTTTTCCTTCATCCAAATCCAGCCAGGCTGTTTCAAGATTTTTCCTGCGGTCCAGCCCCGCGCTCTGGGGAATGGAAAAAAGCAATTCTCTGGCTTTGCGGGGGTTATCGGTCCGGCGGTGAATTTCAGCCAGCAGACATAGCGCTTGCGGACTTTCGTCGCCCGTCAGCAGATCATAGGCGTCCTGGTAGAGGTCAAGTTCCATAAGCGCGGCTGCTTTTATTAAAGTGGTTTGCGGTCCCGCGGGCGCGAGCGAGGCCAGATAATGCGCTTTGTGTGCCTGAGCCTGTCCTAAAAACATTTCAGCCTGTCTCGCCGGATCGGAGGAGTTGTCGGAAGAAGCTCCGGGGCAGGCCGATGTTTCAAGCGCGCCTATTACCAGAGAAAGCTGCTGTCTGTTAAGGCGAATTTCCGGGCCCGCCGCTACGGCACTGTTGAGTGACGGGTTGAACGAAAAAAAATCCGCGGTTTGAGAGCAAAAATAGAGTTTAAGAAGTTCCAACGGAGGCTTGCTCGTGAAAGGAGGTTTGAGCAGACGCGCGTCGGTAAAGGCCGGCAGCACGGTGTGATCTTTGTCCTTGTAGACGGGAATAATAAAAAAACGAATTCCGCCGGAAATCGTCTCTCCCGCGGACGGCTCCCTGGGCCCGCGATAGATAAGTGTTTCAGTCAGCGGTGCGGCCAGTTCACTGAAAGCTTTGAAGCTTTCAATGATGTGCTCGAAAGAGGCTGGCCCGGGCTTAAAAATGCTAAAATCGTGCTGATCGTCCGGTGTCATAAGGTTACTTTATACTTTTACTTCGTCCATTTGTCAAGAAAAAGGATAACGGCTCATGAAAATGGTTCTTGCTACCCACAATCTAAATAAGGCAGGGGAAATGCTTCGGATACTTGCCGGGTTAGACATCGAATTCATAGCTCTGCCCGATTTCGCGGGCGCGCCGGATGTAGAGGAGGACGGCTCTACATTGGAAGAAAATGCCGTTAAAAAAGCCAATTCTGCGGCTATGTTTACCGGGTTGCCTGCGTTAGCCGACGATACAGGACTTGAGGTGGACGCACTTGGCGGGGCGCCCGGGGTTTTTTCCGCGCGCTACGCGGGCCCCGGCTGCTCTTACGGTGAAAACAACAAAAAGCTGCTGTCAGCCCTTGCCGGCCTGCCCTCCGCAAAAAGAAGCGCCCGCTTCAGATGCGTGATGGCGCTTGTCTATCCTGGCGGAAAACTGCTTACGGCTCAAGGGCAGCTTGAGGGTTTTATAACCCTTCAGGTCATGGGAAAAGGCGGCTTCGGCTACGACCCGATTTTTGAAGTGAAGGGGCTTGGTAAAACCCTGGCGGAGCTTGCGCCGGAAGAAAAAAACATCATCAGCCACAGGGCCGCAGCGCTGCGTGCCATGCTTGAACTGCTTAAGTCTGGGCAATAAAGTAGTCAGAAGTCAGGAGTCAGAATTCAGAAGTCGGAAAAGACTTCAATCTTACTTCTGCCTTCTGAATTCTGACTACTAAATTCTGGCTTCTTCAGCGACCACAAGGTAATGCTATAATATTCCCGTGAAGATAAGAATTTTTCATAAATTTGTGGCGGTTATGCTTGCTATTTCCGTCATTCCTCTTTCCCTGCTCGGCTGGCGGCTCATTAATATGGGCCAGCTTGGCGTACAAACCGTCATCCTTGAACTACACCTGAATATCGCTGAAAAAATAGCTTCCGGTTTCCGCTCCCGTCTCTCTTCCACCGACTCCGAGCTGCGCTTTGTGCTGGATGCCATGTCTCAAATGGACTGGGAAAACAAGCAGACGCTTATGGCTTCTTTCCTGCAAACAGACCGTGATATGCTGGAGATGGCGGTTCTTTCTCCCGAAGGCCAGGAGGTCCTTAAGGCCATAAGTCCTTTTGTCAAGGGCGGAGGGACATTGGTCTCCCGCGGTTCCGAACCCGGTTTCAAGGAATTGCGTGAGACAGGCAGGCGCGTTCTGAAGTTTAGTTTAACCAGCGGGGCAAGAAAACTGATTCTTTACTATCCGTTTGGCAAGCAAATGGCGCTTAGGGCTGAGCTTGATACGGCCGGTTTCATGAATTCTCTTGAGTTGCGCAAACTTGGCAGCGGAGGGTTTCCGGTGATTCTTGACTCCTCGGGGAAGGTCATTGAGTATCCGGATGACGTTGATCCTGAGGAGGTGAGAGACGCCGGCCTCTGGCAGATTTCCAAAACCGCGCTTACTTCCCTGGCGTCCGGCTCGGCCGAATTTAAGGATTCCCGCGGCAAAAAATTTCTTGGAGCCTATTCTCCTATTCCTGAGATAGGAGGAGCGGTTATAGTCAGGCAGCCTAAAGAAGTCGCTTTCCGCTACGCCAGTTTCATGAGAGGGCAGGCTCTTTATCTGGTGCTGGCTTTTGTGCTGCTCGCGGTGGCGGCGGCCTGGCTGTTGTCAAGAAACCTTTCTAAACCCATCACGGAACTGACAGGAGTGGCGGCGGGAGTGGCTGCCGGAGATTTTTCAAGGACCGTCAATGTTACCACCGCTGATGAACTGCGTGATTTGGCGGAAACTTTTAATAACATGGTGCGCCGTCTTAAAACCTATTCCGACATGCAGGTTGACCGCATCATACGCGAACAAAAAAATACTGAAGCTGTTCTTTTTTCCACGGAGGACGGCATAGTGATGGTTGACAGGGAGCGTAACATTCAACTGGTCAATCGCCGCGCGCGCTCGGTGCTGGGACTTAGCGCAGACGGGCAGTTTGAGGGGAAACCCCTTTTGGAACTTATTAGCGACGCTAAAATAAAAGAAATCGTTGTTGAGGTGCTCAATAGCAAAAAAGAGGATTTTTCAAGCGTTTTTGAAGTCGACCTGAAACAGTCGAGGCGGTTTTTTAAGTGTTTTTCAAGGCCGATAATCGCCCCCGATCGCGCGGAAAAACTGGGCATACTGATCGCTTTCTATGATATTACGCTTGACAGGGAACTGGCCAGGATCAAGGACGAGTTCCTTCACTCCATTACCCACGATTTGCGCAATCCCATGGGAGCTATAAAGGGCTTTGTGGAATTTATGCTGAAGGAAATACCGGGTCCGGTAAACGAGTCCCAGCGAAAAATGCTGCTTTCCATAGACAGGGCCTCATTCAGGCTGCTGGGTATGATAAACAATATTCTCGATATCGCCAAGGTGGAAGCGGGTAAGATGGAACTGAAACTTGTCCCCGTGAATATAAACGAGATTGGGGAGAGGATTATTGAGTTAATGGCGTCCCTGGGACAGCGAAAGAATATAAAGTTTACTCTTGAGGCAAAAAGCAGGATAGTACTGGACGCCGATATGGGGCTTATGGAGAGAATGTTTACAAATCTTATAGGCAACGCTATAAAATTCACTCCGGACAAGGGCACTATTACGCTGGGAATTGAAGAAGGGGCTGACCAGATCACGGCTTTCGTCCAGGATACGGGAGATGGAGTCCCCCTTGAATATCTTGACAAGATTTTTGAAAAATTTGAGCAGGTTAAAGGCCAGAAGGCGGGGGGGACGGGACTTGGCCTTACCATATGCAAGTACATCTCCGCGGCGCACCTGGGACGCATATGGGTGGAGTCTGAGCCCGGCAAAGGCGCCAAATTTGTTTTTACGGTGCCCAAAAACCTGGCCTCCGATGAAAATGGAAAGGTCTACATAAAAAAGGAGGCAGGGTGAGGCGTTGTTTGCTTTTGTTTTGCCTGTTTTTTTCCGTGCACCCTGCTTTGGCGCAGTCGCTAACAGCGCAAAAGGCCCGCGACAGGTCAGCGCCACAGTCGCGGACGGCGCAGGAATCACAGGAAGTGCAGAGTATCGTGGTGCGGCCGGGTGACACGCTTTGGAGTATCTCTAATACTTACCTGAAAGACCCGACTAAATGGAATGTGCTGCTTAAATATAACAAGCTGGCTTTCTCCGACCCGTCAGTCGCAATGCCGGGTATGTCTCTCAGAGTGCCGACAGGCCTGATAAAGGAGCAGTATCGGGCGGCCAGGCTTGTCTATTACACTAACAAAGTGCTTCTCAGGCGCAGCGGTGTTGCCGACTGGAAAGATGTGGCGGCCAGTATGGAGCTTTTTAAAAACGACACGCTGCGTACCACCGTGGATGCCAGGGCCGACGTCAGATTTTACACCGGCGAGGTCCTTAACCTGTATCCCAATTCCATAGCGGTTCTGCGTCCGCCAAATAAACAGGCGGATGTTGAACTGTTGAGCGGGGAAATGCGCGGGATGCGTTCCAGAGTTGTAACTGTTTCCGCAAGAATTATACCTAAAACCAAGAATACCGAGTTTGGCGCCAAAATAAAAGAAGACCTGACAACACTTGTGCAGGTTTATGTGGGCCGGGCCTCCGTGGAAGCGCAAGGCAAGACGGTGGAGGTGCCGGAGGGTTTCGCCTCCGAGATCAAACTTGATATGCCGCCGTCGCAGCCGTTGAAACTGCCACCGCTGCCGGAATTTGAACAAAGCGGAACCCCCGGCTTGGCCGGCACAGGTCATGGGCCTCAATTGCAAATGGAAGGCGGGCTTATTTCCCTTAAAATCAAGGGAGCGGTAAAAACGGGAGCGCAGACACAACAGAGGGGCAAAAACCCCGATCTTATTGCGGATGTCCCCAAAGCGCCAGACCCGAACGGCAGGAATATAAAAACGGACGATTTGGTTAAGATGGTTTCAGTGATCAGCCCGGTGCAGGGCTATCATGTGCAGATGTCCGGCGATCAGGTCTTCACAAAAAACCTCCTAGACAAGACCTTTGACGCATTTGACACTATAGACCTTAATAAACTGCTTCCGCCTGGCGTTTACTGGATGCGGGTCTCTTATATTGACCTGCTTGGGTTTGAGGGAAAATTTAACGCGCCCAGGCAGGTAACATTGGGCAGGCATTAACACTAATAGATCAATGTTTTAAATTAGCATGTTCTCAAGGGGCCTTGACAAGTCAAGGGATATGTGCTATAAAATATTGGGTGTTGTAGCGGTTCGGGGGGGTGTGAGATAGGCGGAGGCTCACAAGAGCTTGGCCGCGTTATAGTTTGTCGTGTGGGTGCATTATTTGTGTCTGTGTTCTGAGGGAGGCATGTAGTCGAGGTGTTTGTAACGCGGTGGTGTAGGGAGCGCGAAAAGATGGTTGACAGGAGCAATCTTTTCGTGCTCCCTTTTCTTTTTCCGGTTTTTAAAAATTTTTGCGGCAAAAATTTTTAATTAATATAATCCTTATAATAAAGATATGATACTCCCCGGCGCCTTTCTTGGCTGGTTTCTTCTCTTAATTGGACCCGCTTTCGCCTCGCTTGAAAACCCGGCGGCAAAAACCGTGTGGGACGCTCTGATGGCGGAACAGAGTTCCCTGAATCTGCGTAAAGGCTACATTCTAATGAATTCCGGGCGATATCCCGAAGCGGCGGAGGAATTCTTAAAGGCGCTTGAAAAAACCCCAGACTATTCGAGCGCCCGTGTGCTTTACGGGGCCAGCCTCTATTGGCTGGGGGAACCGCAAAAGGCGGCAGCGGAATTTGACTCCGCTTTGAAGCTTGATCCTCAAAATGCCATGGCATTTCAGCTTAAGGGTATAGTATGCGCCTGGCAGGGCGATTACGAAGGCGCGCTTGATAATTTTACCAGGTCGGACGCTATCGCGGGTAATCGCGCGGATATAAAAATGAATATCGGTTCGGTTTATCAATCCATGGGGTTGTACGAGGGAGCGCTTGACTATTCAAGGCTTGCGGTTGCGCTTGAGCCTGAGAACCCTCTTTACCATTTTCAACTGGGTATTCTCTACTCACGGCTTGGGCGATACGACCAGGCGGCTGTGGAACTTAAAAAAGCGCTTTCGATTTATCCGGATTATGAGGACGCGATGCTTGAACTGGCCGTTTTGAACGACAGGCTCGGAGATTACGGCGCGGCCGTCAGGCTTTACAGAAAGGCGTTGCTTTTAAAACCAGGCGATTCGGTCTCGCGCTTCCGGCTGGCCTGGACGCTCTTAAAGACCGGCGGCGTCGGGGTGGAAATTAAAAAAGTGCTGGAGGGGGCGTTTTTGCTTACTCCTAAAAATGACAAGGGCGGCATTTCCATAACGCTTGCGTACGCGGGCGGCGAAGCGCCCGGCTCGCAGGCAGCTGAAAGCACAAATGCCGGAGACAGTCCGCTTGAAAATGCCGTGGCGAAAATTCCGGAGGACGAGGATATAAAGATAAAAGTTGAAATTCTGGAATTGCCAAAAACAGGGCTTGTTAAGAGGGACCCTGAAAAACCGAGCGCGCTTAAAGATCAGCTGTCGGCCGCATACAAAAGATCTCGTCTTTCCTACACGAAAAAGGAGTATTTTCTCGCGGCTGGTAAGTCCGCCGGGAGGCGTGAAAAAGCGTCCGATATTTCAACCGAAATAAAGAAAATGATGCAGGGCGTTTCACAGGGGGGCGACGCGAAACTTTTATTGAATATCGAAACACATAAAACTGCCGTGGTCCGGGGCGGCGCGGCAGGTCTGAAGGCCGCTGAAGTCACCTATAAGCCCAGAGATGTCGGCAATGACATGGGGCTTTGGGTTATGGGCGACAACTGGCTTGAAAATGTTTCCGACGCTGTTGAAGAGATGGAAGATCCTGTTTTTGCCGCGAATACGGCGGAAGGGCGGCTCCATAGTTTGCGGCCTGAGGCGGCCCCTGAGTTCGGTTTGGTGTTGGGCCTCGGCTACCTGTTGCTTGGCCGCGCCGATTCCGCGCTGGAAGAATTTAATGGGAAAAGCGGTGTGCTGTCCGACCTGGGCAGGGCCGCTGCTTTGGTGGAAAAGGGCGACGAGGCCGGAGGCCTTAACTCCTGCCGCGAGGCGCTTAATAAGGAACCAAAAAATAAAACAGCCCTCTCTAATTTCAAGTGGCTTTCGGGAGGTAAATGAGGGTATGAAAAAAAATCTTGCCATAGCCTTCAGGAGTTACAGCCTCAAAGAGATTTTTGTGGCAAAACTTTTTTTCAGCTACAATTACTGGCTGTCCGGTTTTCGTACTTTTGAGAAAAGGACAGCGGGATCGCGCCTGGGTTTTACCCTTGAAACCGCGCGAGGACAGTGCCTTGAGCTGGCTTCAAAAAACCTGCCTGGCCCGGCGCGGCTGAATAAATATGGGGTAAATCTGCCCGGACTTGAGACGGTTTTTAAGGAGGCTTTTGAATCAGCCGCCAGGGATAAAAAAATACTGCTCCTTGACGAACTTGGCCCTATGGCGCTGCTTTCTCCTTCTGTACGGCGCATGGCGGCGGAGGCGCTCGTCTCCCCGGTTCCCTGCCTGGTTTTTTTCAGGCTCGGCGCTAAAAGCTTTGAGGGAACGCTTTCGGGGCTTGATAATACGGCAATGGCCGAACTGGACACTGCTCCCGCCGTGGTGAGGCGGGAGGCGGAAAACTGGTTTGAAGAACGCATTAATTTGATGACACAGATCAAAACGGATTACACAGATAAAATTGAGGACTAAACATGAATTTCACGCTTGATTTTTCCCTTGAAGAGATGAAAAAAGTCCACTTCATAGGTATCGGCGGCATAGGTATGAGCGGTATCGCCCGGCTGCTGTTAGCGGCCGGTTTTGACGTGTCAGGCTCCGACCTGAACGACTCCGAGATAACAAAGGGATTGAAGGCAGAGGGCGCTAAGATTTTCGCCGGCCATAAAGCGGCCAACCTCGGCCAAAGTGATATAGTGGTGGTCAGTTCCGCTATCAGGCCGGATAACCCTGAACTCAGGCGCGCTTTTGCCGCAGGCATGAAAGTAGTTCAACGGGCACGGATGCTTTCAAAAATAGCCGAGCTGAAAAAGACTGTGGCGGTAAGCGGCACCCACGGAAAAACCACCACCACGTCCATGACGGCCGCGGCACTGCACGCCGCCGGGGCCGACGCCACCGCGGTGGTGGGGGGGATTTTCAAGAACGCAGGCTCTAACATACGGCTGGGTAAAAGCGAGTATTTTGTCATTGAAGCCGACGAATCGGACGGCTCATTTCTTTATTTCTCTCCACTGGTCGCCTGCATTACCAATATAGACTCCGACCACCTGGACCATTACGGGAATATGGCAAACCTGAAAAACGCTTTTCTGTCTTACGCGTCCAAACCTCCGTTCTATGGCGCCGCCGTCCTTTGCGCCGATGACGCCAATGTGCTTGAAATAGCAGGAAAATTGAAGGGGCCTTTTTTAACTTACGGGCTTAAAAACCGCCCCGACTGGACCGCCAGGGATATGCGGGTGATCAAGGGAGGAGGCACGGCATATACGGCGGTTTTCAAGGGAGCCGAGAAAGGCAGGGTGCGACTGCGCGCGCCGGGGCGGCATAATCTGCTTAATTCCCTTTGCGCCATAGCGGCAGGCAGCTACCTGGGTTTTGATTTTAATAAACTGGCTGGGGGCCTCGCGGACTTTAGCGGCGTGAAGCGCCGTCTGGAACGCCTTGGAAACGTTTCAGGCGTGGATTTTCTTGACGATTACGGCCACCATCCCACCGAGATAAAAGCCACGCTGGACACGGCAGCCGGGCTTTTCAAAGGACGGCGGCTGGTGGTTTTGTTCCAGCCGCATCGTTACTCAAGGACCAGCCTTCTGTTCCGCCAGTTCCCGCGGGCATTTGCGAGCGCTGACAGGGTTTATGTGATGGAAATTTATCCGGCGGGGGAAAAACCTGTTGCCGGGGTCACTTCCCGGCTTGTACTTGACGGTATTAAAAAAAACGGCATTGCCGCTTCGGAGTTCCCCGGTGCGCTTGAATTGTCCAAAGAACTGCGCCCGGGAGATGTTTTAATAACAGTCGGCGCCGGAGATGTGTGGAAAACCGGCGCGGAAATTAAGATGAGGCTGGGATAAAACCAGGGGATAGCGTATAGGGGCTAGGGAATAGGGAAGGATTTCCTAAATTTTCTGCACCCTTTAACCTAACCCCTATACGCTAGCCCCTAGCCCCTGTTCTTATGCCCAAATACAGCCAGGTTTTTTTAACAGATAAGCGGGTTTGCGCGGAAATAGTTTCCGCCCTTAACGGTGAGGAATTTGAAAGGCTGATAGAAATAGGCCCCGGCCGCGGAGCCCTTACGGAGCTTCTTTACCCCAAATACGGACCGCGTTTCAGGGCGGTGGAAATTGACCCTGAGATGGCTGAATTCCTGCGCGGGAAATATCCCGGCATAAGTCTTGTTAACCGGGATTTCCTTGAGCTTGACCTTTCCGGTGAAACGCGCGGCGTAAAGACGGCTTTCATAGGCAATCTTCCATATTCCTGTTCCACCCCTATCCTTGAGCGGGTTCTCGGGCTTGAAGATTTCGCTCTGGCGGTTTTCATGTTTCAGAAAGAGGTGGCCCGCAAGCTTACGGCGGAGCGCGGCACTCATGACTACGGCTATCTTTCAATTGCCGCGCAGGCGCGCGCCGACATTGCTTTGCTTGCCGATGTGGGGGCGGCCAGTTTCAAGCCGGAGCCTGAAGTGGATTCTTCAGTGCTTGTTTTCAGGCCCCGTAAGCTCCTGGCCGCGGAACTCGAAAAAAAACTTTTCAGTCTGCTTAAGTCCGCTTTTTCACACAGAAGAAAAACCCTGGTTAATTCGCTTGCGCTCTCCGGCAGGTTCTCAAAAGCGGCAGTTGAAGACGCCATGTCAAAGATTGGTTTGGGCCTCAGGGCCAGACCTCAGGAATTGTCGCTTGAAGAGTACCTGGGACTGAACGCGGAGCTGGGAAAACCAGGGGATAGGGGGTAGGGTATAGGGAAGTAGTCCCTTATTCCTGCACCCTTTCCCCGCGACTCTGGTTGTCTACCTTTCCAGTCACCTGACCTTTATAAAATAGTATAATTGTGATGTTATCAACGAGAATTTTCCCATGGGAGGAATGGGCATGAACTTTTACGCCAAAAGAGTTAAGGATCTGCAAGCGCTTCTTAAAGACGCGAAAATAGACGCATTAGTGGTGGCTCGTCCTCTTGAAACCGCTTTTCTAACCGGGTTCTCCATGGACGGTTATATTATGCTTATTTCAAGGTCGGATGCCTGGGCTTTTATGCCCAAAATGCTGTTAGAGCAGTTTAATTCAAAAGCTCCGTTTATAAAAGCCGCGTCCTGCGATAATACGCTTGAAGCGGTTATTTCCAAAATAAAAGAGCATAAATTCAAAAAGGCGGCCTTTGAGCCGGAGACCGAAACCTATCTGCGCGGGCAGTTTTGGGCGAAGAATGGATGCTTGGAGAAAAAAGGATTTATCGCTTCACTGCGGCTCATAAAAGAAGGAGAGGAAATAACCGCGCTCAGGCGTTCCTGCCGTGTGGCGGTGGAAGCTTTAAGGCGGATAAAACCAGGATTGAAAACAGGCAGGACGGAGCTTTCCGTGGCCAGGGAACTTGAAGATCTTATGCAGGCCAAAGGCGCGAAAGGTCCTTCGTTCAACCTGATAATCGGCTTCGGTCCCGATTCAGCTCTGCCACACCATGAAAGTTCGGAGCGTAAACTTAAGGATAACGAGGCGGTTCTGATCGATTTTGGCTGTGTCTATGGCGGTTATTGCTCCGATATGACACGAACCTTTTTTCATGGCAGGCCCACTGCGGAGTTCCTAAAAGTCCACGCTATAGTGGCCGCCGCTCAGAAGGCGGGTGTAAAGGCCGTTAAGGCGGGTGTAAAAGCCCGGCTTGTGGACAAGACCTGCAGGGATTATATTGCGGATGCCGGTTATGGCCAGTACTTTATACACGGCACTGGGCATGGCGTGGGGTTGGAGATACATGAGGCGCCTACGCTTAACACCAAGTCGGAAGAAACCTTAAAGGCCGGAATGGCGGTTACAGTGGAACCCGGAATTTATCTCAGCGGCAGGTTCGGAGTGAGAATAGAAGACTCCGTGCTGGTGAAAAAGAACGGTTGTGAAATACTTACTTGCGAATAGGCATACGAATAATAAGCACCTCACGAATAAGGACTAATAACGGCATTGAATTTATTCGTGATGATTAGTGAAAAGATTCGCGGTGTTATTCGCAAAACATTCGCAAGACGGGAGGAAATGTATGGTTATATTAGCGGTTGCTCTGTTGGTTTTGGGTTTTGGGGCGGTGGTTATTTTCAATAACCTCATAAAGTTAAGAAATCAGGTGGCTAATGCCTTCAAGCAGATAGATGTGCAGCTTAAAAGACGTCATGACCTTATTCCCAACCTGGTTGCATCCGTAAAAGGGGAAATGAAATTTGAAAAGGAAACCCTGGAAGGGGTCATACAGGCCCGCGCGGCCGCGGTTTCAGCCGGGCAGGGCGGAAATACCGGGGACATTCTGGCCAAGGAAGGCATGCTCACGCAGGCTCTGGGAAGATTGATGGCCGTGGCGGAAAATTACCCCAACCTCAAGGCCAGCGAATCCGTTAAATTGCTTATGGAGGAGCTGACCCATACTGAGAATCAGATCGGGTTTGCCCGGCAGTTTTATAATGATGTCGTAACAAGTTTCAATACCCGGCAGCAGGTGTTCCCTGCCAATGTGGTCTCCTCCATGATGGGTTTCTCTGCGTCAACGCTTTGGGAGCTTCCGGCCGATTCCACCGAACGGGAAACCCCCAAGGTGGAACTGACGGTATAAAATCAGGGTAGAGGGTAAAAGAAAGGGTATAGGGTATAGGGTGTAGGGTGTAGGGTGTAGGGTTTAGGGTTTAGGTTTAAGGAATTCCTTATTTCGCACCCTCTACCCTATTCCCTCTACCCTCTCCCCTTACTTTATGAACATCTTCGAACAACAGGCCAGCAACAGGAGGATGACGGCTTTTATTATGGCCGCCTTTGTGGCGCTGTTTTTGTTCATAGGGCTGGGGTTTGATTTTTTTAAGCTCAACTTTAATCCCGCCGCGGCTTCCAGATACACCATGAACTCGTCCGGCTATTACGAGGTCAACACACATGCCTCTCAGCCGATTCCCTACGGAACAATACTATCACTTCTGGTCGGTTTGGGGATGGCGGCAAACAGCATGGTAAACGGCCCCGCCATGGTGCTCAAGTCAACCAAGGCCAGGCGCGCTGTTTCAGCCGATGAAAAAGAAAAGCAGTTTGTAAATATTGTGGAGGAGATGTCCACGGCGGCGGGGATGGCGGCGCCGGCGGCCTATGTGGTGCCGGACCCCGATCTGAACGCGTTCGCCACCGGCACAAATCCTTCCAATTCGGTTATCGCCGTTACCGAGGGGCTTTTGGGTTCGCTTAACCGTGAGGAACTTCAGGGCGTTGTGGCCCATGAAATGAGCCACATAAGAAATTACGACATGCGCCTTATGACCGTGACCGCGGCGCTTCTTGGCGCTATCGGGCTTATAAGCGATTTTGCGGGCCGCAGTATGCGCTACTCAAAACTTCCATCCGGAAGCGGCTCCACATCGTCGTCTTATTCGCGCGGTGACTCTAAAAAAGGGTTGGGGCCGCTGATGCTGATTTTGTTTGTTTTGTGGATACTCCTTGTGGTACTTGCGCCTATTCTTTCGCGGCTTCTTGCCATGGCTATTTCGCGCGAACGGGAGTATTTGGCCGACGCCTCCGGCGCCGAGCTGACCAGGAATCCTCTATCTCTTGCCTCTGCGTTAGAAAAAATACGCAACGCCGTTGTTCCCACTTACGCCATAAATAACGGCGTGGCGCACATGTGCATAACGGACCCGCGCGGCAGTCTGATAGAGGAAAAAATCGGTTTCGCGGCAGACCTTTTCGCCACACATCCTCCAATGGAAAAGAGAATACTGGCGTTAAAGGTGATGGCGTATCAGAACAGCAGGGGAGGAACTGCAGGGAATAGCGTATAGCGGATAGGGATTAGTGAAGGAGTTCTTTAGCCCTAACTACTCGCCCCTAGCCTCTAGCCCCTATCGCAATCAATGTTGAAGGAGATCATGAATGATACTTGCTACTGAATTCAAGGAAGGTTGTATTTTTATAAATGAGAACGGCCAGACCGTTGAGGTGCTTACTCATCAACACCACCGCAAGTCCCAGGCAAGGGCCGTGGTGCGCGTCAAACTGCGCAATCTGGACACCGGCTCCGTAATTGAAACCGCTTACAGGCCGGAGGATAAATTTAAGGATGTCGTGGTGGAAAAACGTCCGAAAACCTATATGTATAATGACGGCAATATGGCCTATTTCATGGACAATGCGAATTATGAACAGTTGGGCCTGAGCATGCAAAAAATAGGCAGCCTGATGCAGTTCCTTAGCGATAACATGGAAGTGCAGGGGCTTTATCTTGATGACCGATTCTACAATATAGAGTTGCCGGCAAATTTAGTGATGGTGGTTACCGAGACGGTGGCCGGCGTTAAGGGCGATACGGTTTCCAATGTCACCAAACCAGCCAAGGTATCTACCGGGCTTGAAGTTAAAGTGCCGCTTTTTGTGAATGAAGGCGATAAAATACGAGTTGATACCAGGACATTTGAATACGTAGAAAGGGTAACGGAGCCGAAAAAAGGATAGGGTATAGGGTGTAGGGGATAGGGTATAGATATAAGGAACTCCTTTGGCCCTACACCCCACACCCTACACCCAATACCCTGATTTATGATAAAAGCCGTAATTCTTGACATTGACAATACCCTTATGGATTTTATGCGCATGAAGCGCGCCTCCGTTGACGCTGCGGTGGACGCCATGATAGATGCGGGATTGGGCGTGCCGAAAGATAAAATGGTGGATAAAATCTTCAAAATCTATTGGGCGGAAGGGATAGAAGACCAGAATATTTTTGACAAGGTGCTCACCAGCGAATTCGGCCAGATAGATTATAAGATTTTAGCCGCGGGCATCATCGGCTATAAGCGGGCCAAAGAGGGCCACATGACGCTCTATCCGCATGTGAAACTTACTCTCACCGAGCTTCTAAAAGCGGGGGTTAAAATGGGAGTGGTATCGGATGCCCCGCGTCTGCCGGTCTGGCTGCGCATAGTAGGCCTCGGCCTGCACCACTATTTTGACCATGTTGTTACCCTTGACGACACGGGCGAAAAAAAACCTTCGCCCAAACCCTTTAAAAAAATACTTGAACTTTTAAAAGTGAAGCCCGCTGAAGCGGTTATGGTGGGCGATTGGGCCGAACGCGATATTAAAGGCGCCAAAAATCTTGGTATTCAGACGGCTTGGGCTAAATACGGCAACGAGTTCGACACCAAGGTGTCTGGAGCCGATTACGAACTGGACGATATTTATGACCTGCTTGCCGTGATAAGGGCCTGTAACGAAAAAGGTGGATAAATGAAAAGTACGGCTGCCGCAGTTGTTTTTCTTCTGGCGTTTTTTTGTTTTATTATTAACGCGCCGGCGCTCGAGATCACAAAATTGAGCTCCGCCGCCGCTTCAGCCGCTTCCCCGGATAAAGCTGCCGCCACACCTGCGGCAGGTATGGGGGTTATTGTCTTTTCCGGCGTTCTTGAGGTGAAGGGCATAAGCTTGCGGAAAAACGCAGTGGTAATGCCCGTTACCGAATACAAGGGGCGCAGCTATGAAGACATCAAACTTCTTTCAAAGGGCCTTTACGCCAAAATAGAGGCCTGCCTTTCCAAAAGCGTATGCAAAAATGCGCCCGCAGCCCTTCCGAAAATAACCGTGACTGGTGTTAAAATGCTGAAGTCAAAAAACCGCCTTGCCAACTCTGAAACGGTTTTTGACGGAGAATTGCTGGTGACAGCCGGCATAATGAATTCTTCGCGCGAGCCCGGAGAGTTATGGATAAGCTGGCCGGAAGATTTTAAAATCAATGATGCGGCGTTAAAAGCTAAAGCCGAGACACTCATTAAAGAGACCTACGCCAAAACGCTGAAAACCACAGGAAAATCGTAACTGCTCGGTAGTCAGAAGTCAGAATTCAGGACACTTCTGAATTCTGTCTACGCTGCATTATCCTCCGGATTCCAAGTATGGCTAAAATAGGGTCTGCTGAAAAAGT